>JAHLFE010000209.1 GCA_018884035.1 Candidatus Anaerobiospirillum pullicola | reverse complement strand
AGGATGTAGCCTCAAAACTTGGCGATAGCACATCTAAAGCAGTCAGTATGCTTGAGATCGTTTAGAGTTGTAAAGCAGAAACGGCTTTTTTATCAGGAAAAATAAATACAAGGCAACTCCCCGATGTCAGCTGTATACCATGGCCCACTCCCGCAAATAGCACAGCTGCTGGTGCCACACACCTCATGTGCTGCTGCGCACAGAGATATACTTCACGTTATTGCAACCTGCACTGTGTTACTAGTATGTAAGTAGCGGTAAAATGGCTTATCTACCGTCACTGTTTCCCTCTGTGGCAACGGAAACAGCTGCGGTATAAACTGCTGGACTTGGCTGTAAGCTCCTATAAATGAGAGTACACGCCCCGCCTCTTATGGGGCTGCGGCGCTGATCATCAGGCTCTGTCCCAGCTCTTTTTCCTTGCACTGCTCCGCACTTTCTCTCTGGTGATTATGCCCGCTTCAAAGCATCCTGAGCGTAGCTGTAATCACATGTGCTCCTGAGCGTCAGCTCTAAAGTGAGCCCCGCGAGCAGAGCATAATCTCGCTGTTTTTCTTTGGATTGCTGCTTGGCCGGTGCCGAGCAAGATTAGGTACGATGTATGGCTACGATCCGTGATGTTGCGCGCTTAGCTCGCGTTTCTGTGGCCACGGTGTCACGGGTTCTTAACGGCTCCAATAAAGTGAGCTTCCGCAGCCGCATGGCAGTATTGCAAGCCCAAAAGGAATTGGGCTTCTACTTAAATGCCAATGCTCGCGCCCTCGTGCAACGCGATAGCCATACCATTGGCATCGTCGTAAGTGAGATCTCCGATCCTTACTTCGGAGCGGCAGTGCGCGCCTGCGATGATGCCATTCATGAAATGGGCTATACCCTGCTCGTCGGTCAAGGCTACCACAATGCCGACCGTGAGCGCCGCGCCATTGACGATCTGCTCTCCTACCAGTGCCGTGGTCTGATTATTCACGCCTTAGCGCTCTCTGACGCTGAACTCAAGCACTACATGGACAACGTTCCTTACATGGTGCTCATTAACCGCATCCTGCCAGGGTACGAGGATCGCTGCTTAAACTGCGATAACTACATGGGCGAATGCCTCGCCATTGAAGAGCTGATTGCGCATGGCCACCGCAAAATCGCCTTCATTAACTCCCACCATAACATTATGGACTCCGAGGAGCGCTTACAGGGCTATCGCGACACCCTTGCCAAGTACAACATTGTCTATAACCCTGATCTAGTCTTTAAGGGCACCCCATCCTTAGAGGGCGGTGCAGAGGCGGCGAAGATTCTCTTAGAGCGCTTTGAGCCAATTAAGGACTTTACAGCTGTGGCCTGTTACTCTGATGTAATGGCTGCAGGCTTAATGGCGACCTTACATCACCACCATCTGCGCATCCCTGAGGATATCTCCATTATTGGCTTTGATAACCTCTACCTGAGCTACTGCTTAATTCCGGCCTTAAGCACGGTCAATAACCCCGTCACTCTCATGGCCAAAGAGGCCGTGCTGCGCTCTTTAGACTTATACGAGGGCAACGCTGTAGCCGAGCCCCATCGTATGGATGTAAAGCTCATTAGCCGTGAATCGGTGGCGGCACCAGCGATTATCCGTAAGGTCGGTGTCACCCGTAAGAGCCGCCAAAGCACCAGTACCAATACCAGTGCCACTGCTGCTGCCACCACTAAGGCCACTAAGGCCACGCCGAAAAAGGCCAGTGCCAGCAAGGCTAAGACAGCTGCCGCTAAAACCACCTCGTCTAAGAGCGCTGCCCCTGACTCTGCCCCTGCCGCTAATACGGCAGACGCTACTACAACCACAGCACCAACTGCCACAACTGCCGCTGCAAAGAAGAGCACACGTAAAGCGGCTGCCACGGCTGCTCCAGATCTGCCTCTCGTGGCCTCCATCTCAGAGGACAGCGCAGAGGTACGCAGCACACGTAGCACCGCTAAGAAAGCCTCCAGCAAAGCCAAGACGGCGCCTGTAGCTACCACGACTACGCCTGCTACCTCTGCTACTAAGGCTACCGCCAAGACGGCGGCTAAGGCTACACCTGTGACTAAGGCTACACCTAAGGCTAAAGCCACCACCACGAGCAAGGGCGCTGCCAGCAAAAAGGCAGCAACCACCTCCCGCACCGCAACGAGCAAAGCTTAGCTCTGTCCTGCCCTGCTAAGAGACAGCAAGGAGCGGAGATGGCTCTTGCTGCTGTCTATGGGGCTACCATCTTAAAGGTGCTCCCACAGCTCACCACACCAAAAGTATTACCCCCTATTACACAGGAGCGGCCATCTCGCTTTTTCTGGGATAAAAAGCGGCATAATGGCCTCTTATCTCGAGATGGTCTGAGGATAAGCTTGCCTATCTTTGGGGGATACAACTTTAGGTATGGACACTACATGCCATTGCTTCTTTGAGAGCACTGGCACCACAGAAGCCTCCGATGTGTGTAAATGCTACCAACGATACTCCAAGGTTAGTCACAATAAGCTTAAACGCCATCAAATAGGCCCCCATGCTTAATCGTAGCGGCGCTGCTGTTTTTGGCATCCACCAAACTCTAAAGAGAGCCAGCTTCCAAGTGAGCCGAGCCACATCTTGCCATCAAGTCCCGTGCTCTTACCCACAAAGGCAAGCCTTTTGTCTTTTTTCCCCCAAGAGGCCGTGCTACACTTTGCAGCGCGGTTCAGGCCACTTACTGCTTCTTCACTTCCCTTTCCCGCCTCTGCCGCCACATCGTTGCTGGGCTCGACTGCTTTTGTCTGATCCCGTGGTTCACTTCTGGGACAACTCTCATGGCTGATCACGAAAAACTCAAGCTTCACACCTCATATCAAGAGCGCAGCAAGCAGCACCGTACCATTAAACGCAATATCACGTGGGGCTCGGGTGTCACCGAGGGCGTGCCTTTTAGTTGGTCACTGTTACGCCCCTCATTTTGGAGTGCGTGGGCTGCCATTATTCTCCTCTTTACTATCGTCAACATCCTCCCTTACAAAGTCACCATGGCCTTAGGACGTGGCATCGGCAAGCTGATGCACAAGTTTTTAAAAGGCCGCCGCTACGTCGTCGCCACTAACTTAAAGCTAGCTTTTCCTCAAAAGAGCGATGCGGAACGCTATAAGCTCGAGCAGCAGATCTTTGCTAACGCCGGTATGGCTGTCTTTGAAACTGGTATCGCATGGTTCTGGCCAGATTGGCGCCTCAAGCGCCTGCTGATTATTGACCCAGAGGAACTGCGCCTTGCCAAAGAGTTAGCGGCAAAAGACACACGCACCATTGCTTTTACCTGCCATATGGTGACCTTAGAGATTGGTGCCCGTCTCTATGCCCTTGCTATTAAGCCTGGGATCGGCGTGTATCGCAGCTCCGATCACCCTGTCTGGGAGTACATTCAGGTCAAAGGCCGTCTGCGCTCGAACCTCGCCTTAATTGACCGTACTGACGTGCGCTCTATGGTGAAGGCCGTGATGAAGGGCTACCCTATCTGGTATGCACCAGATCAGGACTATGGCATCACTGCCTCTGTATTTGTGCCTTTCTTTGGTGTAGAAAAGGCTTGTACGGTGACGGGCTTACATGATTTAGCCCGCATCAAGGGAGTCAAGGTGCAACCTTTCTGGTTAGTCCGCGAGCCACAGGGCTATCACTTACACGTGCTGCCACCGCTTGAGAACTTCCCAACTGAGAACGAGGTGGCTGATACCTTACGCGGCAATCAGATGGTGGAGCAGATGATTTCTTCTGCTCCGGAGCAGTATCTGTGGATGCACCGCCGCTTTAAGACGGCGCCTGAGGGCGAGCCTAGCCGCTACCCTGACATTAGCTAACCACAGCACTGCGCTGTCAGCTACTGCGCCCCCGTTACCTGCCAGCCAGCCTGCCTGCTTTGACCTTGCATTGCACTGCTTTGTCATGGCACTGCACAGTACCGCGCCTAAATCTTTGCGGAGGATAAGGATGACACGCCAAAAAGTACTGACTCTGGGTACTGCCCTGAGCCTCATGCTAACTCTGAGTGCCTGTACCAGTGTGCAAGATGAGCAAGAGGCCGCTCGCGTCATTACGGCCTTACCTACTGAGGTACAGGGCTGCACCTTTTTAGGCGACCTCGACACGGCGCCACGCATTACCATGAGCAGCGCGCGCTTTGAATTAAAGCGCATGGCGGCGCAGCTGGGTGCGACTCATGTGGTTGAGACCTTAAACTACCCTCAGCGCCTTAATCGTATGACGTGGGATGTGGGTGTAGCCTTATCGGGCCGTGCTTACTTATGCCCAGAGGGCTTAGGGCCAAAGGTGAACAACCATAAAGGTGAGCTCAAAATGCCAGACTTTATGCCACATCCGTCGCTTAACTCTGACCAGCCTCTCTTCAACTAACGGCAACCATGGCGAGCAGCGCTGCTTAAATTAGCGCTCGGTGCGGTCGCGTGCCACCTTAGAGTAACAACTACCCTGCCGCCTCTTGCCGTGGTCACTGCCCTTACGCGCAATACTCAAGCAGCGGAGATGGTTGTGACAACTTCCTTAGGAGTTATCACAATTAACAATGCTGTGCCAGTAAAGCTCTCTGTGGTACTTTCGCCTTACCAGAGCCAAAGACGTAAACAGGGCAGAAAGCACGATAACAGTGGTGATGATGAGCAAGCACTACCTCTAAGGGGTAGTCGACCGCACAGGGCGGTAACAGCGCCCGCCCCGCTACCTCACAACACGCACTACCTGTAAAAGTCCCCACCTTGCCACAAGGCCCCAAAAGGCACGTGGTACACGGCGCCGCATCTAAAAGCAAAGCCGCAGGCAGCCACCACACACCACGCAGAGTGAGGGCTCTCCTCCGGCCTTTTCCTTAGCCTACCTTACCCTACCTTACAGCGTCACCGACGGCAGTGAGTTCTGCTTGCTGTATTGCGGTGGCACAAAGCGCTCTGCCGCCTCCTTAAAGATCTCCGCAAAGATCACAGCGACATCATCACACGCCTTTGGTCTATCCTCCATCGCCACAATACGTGGTAAGTCCGCTAAGCTAATACGGTGGTAGCACTCACGAATTTCTAGATAGGCGTTTTTGAGGGTAGCCGTCGTATCCTCACTTAATATCCCCAAACGCGCGCACTCATCAAAGATACGCACATTATCAGACCATAGCACCATGTCTGGCTGACGTGGCGCCTCACGTAAGAGCAGGTACTGCGCAATAAATTCGATATCGACCATACCGCCCTTACCCTGCTTGAGGTCAAAGAGCTTGTCTGAGCTGCGGTCTAAGTAATTGCGCATCTTCATCCGCATGGCATAGACGTCATCGATGAGCTGCTTCTCATCACGTGGAGTGCGTAAGACCTCATCACGGATCTTATTAAAACCCGCAATCACCTCAGGTGACCCCGCCACCGCCCGAGCTCTGACCAGAGCTTGGTGCTCCCATGTCCATGCTCTGTGCTTTTGGTAGTTCTCGTAGGCCTCTAAATCGGTCATGAGCACACCAGAATCGCCATCGGGACGTAAGCGCATGTCGAGGTCATAGAGCACACCACCGCTCATCCGCGTCGTGCACAGGTGCATAAAGCGCTGGACAAAGCGCTGATAGAACATGGCCGCTGGTACGCTGTTAGTAATGGTGCCATCACTGCCACTGACACCGGTGGTCATTTCGTCAGAGACCTCACGGATAAAGACCATATCGAGGTCGGACTTATAACCCAGCTCAATGCCACCTAACTTGCCATAGCCAATCACCGCAAAGCCTGGGTTATGGATATCGCGGTCAGTAGGCGTGCCGTACTTATTGACCGTTTGCTTCCAGGCCAGCATCGCCAGCTCACGGATAATGGCCTCTGCCAGCCATGTCAGGGAGTCAGAGATCTTCATGAGCGGTAAGCTCTGGCTCTGATCAGACATGGCAATACGCAGTACCATGATCTTCTTAAAGAGGCGCAACTCCTCCATCTGCTCTTCAAGATCGTCAGGATCAATACGCAGCAGACGCTCGTTAAGCCACGCCAAATACTCCTCAGTACGTGGGGGCGCCTTAAAGTAGCGGGGCGCAATCAGCTCGTCGAGCAAGATAGGGTGGGCCGAGATCAGAGCACCCGCGAAGTTGTTGCCATTGAGCAGCGCTAAGAGCTTTTCACGGGTACCAGCGTTCTCAAGGAGCAGCTGCAAGTACGTAGTACGCAGCGCAATCTTCTCAAGGAGCAGCGCCACTTTCTTAAAGAGGGAGGTGGCATTAGGGTAGCGCATCACGTCGCGAATCAGCTTGGGCATGAGGCGCACCAGCGTGTCACGGCCAATGGGGCCCACCGGCATACGCCCTAAGGCATGGCGTAACTCATGGATAGACTGCGCCAGTGACAAGGCCTCCTTGCGAATCGCCTCAGGGATAGCCTGTGGTGTTAACTGCTCCGTCACCACAGGCTCGGTCATAGCCTTAGCCGCCGCACTCACCCCAGCAGTCGTCGCAGTTGACGCCGCAGCCGCAGCTAACGCGGCAGCCGTTACTGCAGTTGCTGCCGTTGCCGCTGTATTGGCACCACCGCCCAGAGGCGTTTTGCTGGTAGCCGCGACACCAGAAGCCACCGCCAATTGCACAGCCTCTTTTTTCTGCGCTGCCGTCTCTGGGCTCTGCACAGCTAGCAGTAATGGCTCTAAGACCGAGGCCAGCTCCTCTACCCCTAAGGTAGACTCCCACAGCTCCACATTCTCCGTGGCCAGCTCGTGCTCTTCGCTGTCATCATCGCGCATCACCGCCACGAACTCTTGATGCACCTTGGTACGAATCTGCTCCAGTTCATCTTGCAGCTCGGCAAAGGAGCTCTTGTTCATACCAATGGCCACACGCAGGCGGTCTTTTTCGGTGGTAGGCAGAGTTTGCGTCTGCTTGTCCGCGAGCATCTGCGTGATGTTTTCTAAGCGGCGCAGGTAGATATAGCACTCATCTAAGAGCACGCAGACATCGTCAGGCAGCAGTTGCAGCTTGCTGATATTACGCAGGGTCTTACGCAGGCTGCGCTCCACCATTTCCTGCATGCGGCCACCGCGCATTAACTCAAAGACCTGCGCAATGAACTCAATCTCACGGATACCACCGGAGCCCAGCTTAAAGTTATCGATGAGATTACGGCGGCGCACTTCGGACTCAATCATGCGCTTAAGCTTACGCAGCGACTCAATAGCACCGTAATCGAGGTAACGACGGTAGACAAAAGGACGTAAGAGCTCAATGAGCTCATCACCGTAGTGGCTCCACTCATGGTGACTGCCTAAGAGGCGGGCCTTAACTAAGGCATAGCGCTCCCATGTGCGGCCTTGGGTCTCGTAGTACACCGATAAGGCGTCAAAGGACGACACAAGAGGGCCTGCATCACCAAAAGGACGCAACCGTAAATCGATGCGGTAGCAGAAGGAATCG
This sequence comes from Candidatus Anaerobiospirillum pullicola, assembly GCA_018884035.1. Taxonomy (GTDB): domain Bacteria; phylum Pseudomonadota; class Gammaproteobacteria; order Enterobacterales; family Succinivibrionaceae; genus Anaerobiospirillum; species Anaerobiospirillum pullicola. Next base: position 22,036 of record JAHLFE010000209.1, on the reverse strand, counting down.
ACCGTGGTATCAGAAAGCAGGTTAGCAAGGCGCTGCACGACCTTAGTAAAGTACTCCTGATAGGAGATAGAGCGGCTGCCATCGCTAGTCATACCGTCATAAGGGTAACAGCAGATAAGATCGATGTCTGAAGAAAAGTTGAGCTCACCACCGCCGAGCTTGCCCATGCCTAAGATCAGCATTGGCATGACGACGCCGTCCTTATCGTAGGCTTGGCCAAAGACGTTAAGCATGTTGGCACGCACTACATCCACGGTGCGCACCACAATGCTCTCAGCTAAGTTAGACAGCGAGACAAAGATCTCTTCGATGTCAGCTCGGCCGGTGAGATCACGCCATGCAATTGGCACCATGTGGACACGGCGGAGGATACGCATGCGCTTTTTGAGCTCAATGTCATTGATGTTTGGTACCAGACGGGAGTTAACCTCATCGGTAATGTCCAGAGAGTAATAAGGGCTATCGAGGGCGCCGTCCGCGATTAACTGGGCACACTCATGCGGATATTGGATGAGCGCCTTAGCCACAAAGTCGGACATGGAGAGGATATACATGAGCTCAGGGCGGCTATCAAAGACGGCCATATCCTCTGGGGATGCGCGTTGTTGCAGGCGATTGTAAAAGTTTTGCCCGTCTTGCAGCAGCTCGTCTGGGAGCTGAGGCAAATGATCTGGGTCAGGGAAAATCGCGTAAGGGTAATCAGGCATCACCTGCATGCTTCCGCCCTCCTCTACTTATCTGGGTGCACCGTTTTCTTGGGGGTTGCCCAAAATTAGGACTGCCGCTTAGGGTAGTCAGTACTCATTGTAACCAATAGCTTGGGGCTTGCCACGCTTTGCTGTGGTGAAGCGGGAGATGATGCACGTTGCTAGACCATGATGGCGATGGTATGGGCTTATATGCACCAGTGCTGTGCGCTACGGGTGTTGCTTTTGTCGTAATAAGGGACAGACGGCGGAGAGCTGCTAATAGCCAGAGCTTACCCTGAGATTGAATGGGGCCATTAGCTCTACTTAGAGGCAGGCGTCTGCCATCAAGATTGTGGTGACAGGTTGATACTGGCGGTTAAGGTGGTAATAGCCACGGCCAGAGCTGACTCTGAGAGAGGAGATACCCTTGTGGCCCCACTTGGCGTAAGGCGACTGCTCTTGAGATTGGGGGGATGTGGTGGCGCTGTCTATCGTGTTGTTGTTGTTGTTGTTGTTGTTGGTGGTGGTGGTGGCCGCGAGTTCCTGAAAATAGGCTATGAGCCATCTAGCCTTACTGCGCCACGCAGCCCCAAAACGCGCCGCTATCTGCCTTTACGCTTGGCGCACCATACTAAAAGTCATAGCACCCAGCCCCGCCTGCAAGGCAAAAACTCGCTACATATGGCGGTGTGGTATCATTAGCGCCGGTTTCTTCTCCAAGAATCCCCGTCTGGCGGCAGCAGCAACTTACAACGCTGTACCTCCACACTATTTTAGATTTCTCAAGCTTTTCTCTTGCCGCGCCCTTTGCCTCTCCCGTGGCCACCTCCTTTGGCTCAACTTAAGTGCTTATCCCCCATGGATAGCAGCACATGGTGCGCGCTTCATGCAACGAAGTTTTTATGCAGAAACAGAACTCACTTCATAACCTAGGGTTTTTGTGTGTGCTGGCTACGCTCTTTAGTCTGCTTTTAGGCAGCAGCACAGTGCAGGCAAGCGAGGAAAATCCAGCGCCAGCGCCAGCTACAGCGACCACAACTGCCCCTGCTGAGGCTGCAGCTGAAGCCCAACCCGCTCCAAAACCAGACCGCAATGGCTACTACGTAGGTGGCCCCGTCTACGTCTCCGATAAGAACACCGTCTGGACTCGTTCGGGCCCAGGTGAGGGCTATCGCGTCACCGGTAAACGCGAAATTGGTGAGCAATTGACCTTTCGCCGCTACTCTGACAATGGCCGCTATGCCCAGTTAGCAGACAGCGAGGGCAAGACCTTTTGGATGCCTTTGGACACCATTCAGCCTAACATCTGTGGTGCGCCATTAGTCGAGCAGCTGCAAGGCACGATCAACGATCTGCAGTACCGCTTAGACAACTACGATAACGAGCTGGCAGCCCGCTTAAAGGAAGTCGAGGCACAGCTGAGCACTCTGACACAGGAAAACACTGAGCTTAAGAGTACCTTAACGCAGCGTGATGCTACGATTGAAGAGCTGGATACGCTATATCGTGATGCCTCTGAGCGCTTAGAGACCAAGGATCTCGACATGCAAATGCGCTGGTGGATGCAAGGTGCTATTATCGCGTTTTGCGGTGCCATTGCGGGTGTGATCTTTGTGTTTATTCCCCGCCCAACACGCAAGCAAAAGCGCGAGCGCTACTAAGCTTAGCGTCATGGGCCTCAGCGCGGTCTTTACTTGAGGCCGCTTAACACAATGCCTCTTACGGCTATTCACTCCCTGCTACGTTCTTACACCACCCTCCACTCCAACCTTATCCCCGCGAACTTAAGCCTACCATGGTTTTATGATGCTATTGGTGTGAGTCCATGCCCCTGGAGATTAGTGCTGCAAATGGCAGCTATAGCGCTTACAGGCAGATTGGGCGCATCTTAATCAACATGATGAATGAGATTGCTGCTGCTCGGAGTTGCGCGGTTTTCTCTTAGATTCGCTGGTATGCTCCACCCCCAGCCCCTCACTTTTCTCTTTTCCTCTCGCCTCTCTGAGCCCCCTATCTTTACCCCAGACACCAGCGATCTGCTACCGCTTGTCTGTATTTGCTCTTAAGCAATCATGCGAGCATTAGCTTTTCCCAACGTAGCACATAGTCCTACCAGTCCTTGCTACGTGGAGCCAACCGTCTCACCTTATCCATGCCTTATCTGCGGCGCAAGGAGCAGCTAACCGCTTACGACCTGCACATCAGTAATTTCACGGCCCTGAGCTCAGAACACCAACCACTACCATAACTCATGTTAAATGTCTGAACGGAAAAATCAGCAATACCTGTGGGTATAAGCCATTTTTGCTCAAAGCAATTTAACAATGTCAATTATGATCACTTTTACCTCTTTTTAACCTGCTGCCGCGCTGTTTGCAGTGAAGACCTGCTTCTTGAGGTACTTTTTAGGCATCCCTATGCGCTTTTACGGCAGCAAAAGACCACTACCCTCTGTTTTCTACTAACTTGCAGCCTTGCTACGACCATGGCGTTTACTCTAAGCAGCTCAGCCTTCCCGTGAGCTGCCTCTGCACTTGCAGTTTCCACCACTAATCCTCAGCAAACGCTCTCATTTAAGCTATTTTGCGACCAAAACTGGTACCATTGGGGCTGGCTCTGCTCACGTTTACCTGTGCGCATCTGCGTAAACACACAAGCGCAATCACGTGCACTCACGTACTTTCCTACAAAGACAGCCTCAGCACAGCACTAAAAGATAATTTAGTGGAGAAAATGTGCACCGCACCTTGGTTGCTGTTACCTACAGCCTACTACGCCATTCAACCGCTATCACGCGCTATCCATCTCTGTACTGCTGCACCACGGTAACACCGAAGCTCAAAAGCCACGCTTCTTGAGCTTTAGCCCCTACTTCCCGTTTGCGCGTATCATCGCCATCTCCACCGGCAGGCTTCGTGTCTCATCTCTGGGAGTACAGCGTAGATCCTTGCGCCTCCAAAGGCACTAATCTACGCTGTGAGCAGCACTCTGCGCGGCTTGCTACTCTTCTTTAGCTGCAGCCGCGTCTTCTTAATCGGCTGTGGCCTCGGTCTGAGCAGCGCTATCAGCGGCAACAGCAATAAAGCGCACCTCATATACGCTCGGAGCCACCTCACGTCTCTGCCCCTTTACTGCCACTAATTGCTCTTTATTCAAGCGCTCGGCACTGGGAATCACCACCGCCTTGGTGGCATCAAAGTCAGCCTTACCCCCAAAGGCCACTACGCCCTCATAGAGCGAGGCTACCGGCTTATAGGAGTAGTGCTCCTCTAAGGCATCCATATCCCGCAAAAGCTGCGCTTTTACCGCCTCAAGGCGCTGGCCATACTGCTCATCAAGCGTCCAGTACAAAGCTGTTAAGCCTACCGAAAAGGCCGCTAAGCAAAAGAAAAAGAGCTTTAGTGCCTTAAGCCAATTAAAAGACAGCTCCCAGAGGGCTGCTTTTTTCTCCTCTGCTGTAAGCATGGCGCCCTCCTTTAGACCTGCACCTGCACCTTCTGCGCAGCATCCTGCGCAGCATCCTGCGCAGCATCCTGCGCAGTGACATGCAACGGCGCTGGCAGCAGCACCTGCTGTTGCCACAGAGGTGGTACAGCCAGCTGCACGTAAGCTGTAGGCACCGCCAGTGCAGCAGCACCGTTACCACCATTACCGCCCTCTGGCGTAGTGACCTCGATTAAGCGAGGACCATCAGAGAACGATAAGGTCAGCTCTGCAATTGCACGGTAAGTGACATCGGTGTAGCCCCTATCCTCTAAGAAGAGGTTCATGGCCTTTTCGTAGCCACCGTCGAGCTTTAAGGAGATATTGCGGATGTTATCAGCACGCACCTCATAGCGGGAGCTGCGATCCTCACACTCCTTAAGCTTAGCTAAGGCTGTCTGGTACTCACGGGAGTGCTCCAGCACTGGCCCTAAGCGTTCTTCGAGCTCGCGCGCGAGCGCTTTTTCGCTCTTGCCCTCGGTGCTAATGGTGGCAAGGAGCTGTTGGCGCAGCTGATTGCGCACATCCTCAAGATGCTGTTGCTGCTCATCATAGAGCTCCAATGCCAAATTAGCATCGCGATTGGTGCTCTCTAAGGCGTGCTGGCGGTACTGCTCTAAGTACGGACGGATGTTGTTCTCCATGGCCTTACGCACATCGGTCTTTGGCGACTTGAGGTCGTCAATGTTGCCCACATAAGGATGCAGTAAGGTGTAAGAGCCCAGATAGCGGTCACGCACGTAATCAAGCTTCACTGCAAAGAGGTACTGACCAATGATGAGCTGGGCCACATCATCATTGATGTGGTAGAGCACGGCGTAGAAAGGCGTGAGGTTATCATCGATGAGGCCGATGAGCACTGGCGTGTTAAACGACATGGCCTCATCAAAGCTGCCCACCTGATAGAGGCTCTGTAATCCCACCTGCGCTAACAGGTCGTTACCAATCACAACCTCACCGTTGTCCACTAAGGTGATGCCGCCACCAACATTGCTGCTCTCACCACCAGCACTGGCTCCAGAGGAGGAATCAGAGACACCGACGGCAAAGCCATTGACCTTGACTAAAGTCGCAAAGGCATCGCTCTTAAAGTACGCCTGCGAAATGGCACGGTTGAAGTAGTAGAGCTCACGGCTTTCGGCGTTCTTACCCAAGAAGAGGTAAGAGGCCACCTCCTGATAGCGGTTTTGCACCTGCTCATCAGTCAGCAGCGCCTCCTGCACCGTTTGCAGTGGGTGGTAACGTTCTAACAGGTACAGAGCACCGACAAAGGCACCGGCAGCGCACACGGCGGCAGCAGCAATTACCAGCAAGCGCTGATACAAGGAAACCGAGAAGAGCTCCTTGCATAAGTTGAGGACGTAGTCCTTAAAGCCAACCTTGTTGTAGCGCACGATATGGGCGGCTTTATTGGCAATTAAGGAATTGACCTGCTGCTTGTTCTTTTCATAGGCCAAGGTCAAGCACATGTCCGCAATGGCATTGATCAGGCGTGGTACACCTTGGCTCTTCTTGGTAATGACCGCGATCGCACGATTGGTGAAAATCGGCTTGACGCAAGACACCTGCTGCAGGCGGTAGGTGAGGTAGGCACCAACCTCTTCTTCCTTGAGGCGTGGTAAAACCGCAAAGATCTTGATGCGGTTTTTGAGCATGTCGTGCTCAGGCTTGTTGATATGCGTGAGCAGATCGTCCTGACCAACTAAGAGGAAGTTGATCATCTTACCAGCCTCTCCCTCGATGTTCGAGATGAGACGGATTTGCTCTAAGACCGCGTCGCTTAAGCCCTGAGCCTCGTCGCAGATCACCGTGGTGATGATACCCATGGCGATCGACTTTTCTAGCATTTGGCGCAGTTTTAGAGTCAGCTCGGCAATGGACTCAAGGGAGGTGGCCACGACACCTGAAGCACGCAGAATGGTGGCCAGCAGCATGTGTGGATCGAGGCGGGGGTCGTCAATGGAGATGATACGCATGCGCCGAGGCAGCGAGCGCATCAGCATGCGCACCAAGGTGGTTTTACCGGCACCTGAAGATCCCGAAAGGACGCAAATACTGCCACTGCGGGATAAGGCGGTAGTAAGCAGCGTTAGAGACTGATGCTGAGAGCCACCAACGTAGTAGAAACGGCGATCAGGCAAGCCATCAAAGGGGTAGTCATCCAAACCAAAAAACTTTAAGTACATCGCCGAAAATCCTAATGCCGACAGTCTCTCAAATCAGACTCCCGCTTGCTGACAGGCACACGCTGCGGGCTGGGGGATACCTTAACTACCCAAAAGCAGCGCCACGTTACCCCCCTTTTCCCCTGACAGCACCAGAGACAGCCACGCTATCACCATGGTGCGTGCAGGTTAAAGCATGGTGCTAGCGTCAAAGAAGTCACTGCCATGAGGGTATTACAGCTTACTGTTGGCACTTGCTGCTATTAGAGCTGATTACTATGCCGTTTGCGAGTCCAAAAGATTATAACCGATTTTGTGAGAAGCCCATGCAGCATCATGGGATCAAACAACTTAATGGCTGGCAATTACGCTTTAAGGCAGGTTAGTGACCAGTTAATAGCGGGAAAGCTACGGCTCTTCGGCACTTTGGTACTTAAGTACTTAAGCAGATAGCAGGCACTTTTAGTGAAGCTGAGCGCTGCCAACATGGTGCAGCTCACCATACCTCTAAGGTAAAAGGTGGTTACCATCCACAGCCGCACTAAAGGCGGCGTTGCAACGCTTTTCTCAAGGATAATAGCAGTGCTACTCTCGCCCCTGAGAAACTCCTCTTCCCTGACGGTGCGACGAAAGTAACCACCACTGCGACTGTCGGCGCTTATCTGCAGCATCGCTGCCCATGCCATGCCATGCCATGCAAAGCATTGCGTATCCCCCTAACTCTCTGGAAAAAACCACCTGTATGGAGTCAGCTACATCTCTGGGGTGGGCTTTGGGGGATAACAACGGTGTTGCTACCGGCGCTCATTCTTACTTAAGTTACAAGAGGTGGCGCAGCAAGGTAGCACGCAAGGAAAGCCCGCTGCAGAACGTGGCTTCTGTCCTTTCGGCACGCTCTCCTGAACGCAGAGAAGCACTGGCAATTAGCCATTGCGCAAAATAAAAACCCAGTGCTTACCCCTCACGGGGCAGAGACACTGGGTTTTTTCTCTCAAGGAGAATTGTTGGCTGAGATCGTTATGAGCAGCAGCGCTGAGAATCCTTAGAAGCCGCCTTTACCGCCCTCACGTAAGCGTGCATTGGCCAAAGCACGCTCACGGGCCTTGGCTAAAGCTCTGGCCTTGGTTGGGCTCATGTTGCGCATCTTCTCTGAGAGAATACGATCCTTCTCATTTTGTGGCACAAAGTACTGGTTACCCTCATTCAAGCCAGCCTTTTGGTACATCTGCTTTTGGGCGTACATCTGATGCATCTGCTGCTGTTGCACTGCAGCTTGTACCGCCTTTTGCCGTGCCTCAGCTTCAGCTTGCTCTTCCTTGGCACGAGCTACCGCCATCTCACGCTCTTGCGCCGCACGCTCCTCTTCTAAGATACGCTGATGGGCGCGGGTCATGCCCTCTTCCAGCTCAGTCATGTTAGTGAGCGTGACGCTAGGCTCGGCTCCCTTCATCTCACCGGTCTTTGAACGGTTGATGTAAGCTGTCAGCCACTGCATTCTCGATGCAGGCACAATGTCACGGAAATAATCCGAGGCTACATGGAAGTGGTCATCAGCACTGCGCAGCTTGAACTTGGTGGAAGCAAAGCGGAAGAAATCGATCTTCGGCATGTAGCAACGCACTTCGTCCGCCACTAATACGGTCTTGTCCGAGAACAGTCCCAGGAGGCGATCGTAGTAATTCTGCACCAGCTGGATATTGGAGTTGGCCATGAGAAAGAGCTCGTAGCCCTTATCTCTTAAGGCTATCAGCACCGGCAGCACATCATGGTGTGGCTTTAAGTCGTTGTGCAGCAGGTAGAGCTCGTTGGCATTTGGGGAGAAGATGTTGGTGTTGAGCTCCATATCGAGGTACTTCATGACCATCGCGAGGAGGTCACGGTACGTGACAAAGTCCTGCGAGTACATCATGCGATCCATGTAGAGGCTGAAATAGAACTCAGCCAACTCTGGACTGATATTACGCTCACGCGCCACTTGACCGACAAAGTGCGGAATAAGATTGAAGTTTAAGAGGCCACCATAGAGGTCAAAGGTCAGAGCACGACGTTCACTATCTAAATTATTTTGCATTATTGCCTGCCCTATTCAGCACTAAGCGCGGCGCGCTAACTACTAAAAGTCATGACACCGAGTTAAGGTCGCAATCAGCCCATACCGAGCTAAGGTTGTGTTCCCTGTAACGGCTCAACACATCACCTCGAAGAAGTGATCTTATGTATGCAAGAGAGTGATTTTGTGGTTCTCGCTCTAAAGGAGCAAACAGCTGCAAGGATGTTGGAGATCTAGGCTCTAACAGCAGCTTCAGGCGGTGGCAGGCTTTACCCTGCAAAAATACTTATGCCACGCATCCAATCTAAGAGCATGCACGGTATGCACCACGTAAACGTTAACGGCAAAAGAGAAAAAATCTTTAACGTAAGGCTTTGCGATAGGCATGGGAAAAGTCTAGGCACAACCAAAGTACATATCTGTGAACTAGCTCACATCCATGGGGATGGATAATAGCGGCATTACCTGCGGCAGAAAGGTTGTCCATTCAAGGATGTCGGCAATAGGACAACTATGGAGTAAGTGACGGCAAAAAGTGGCAGGCTAGTTATAAGTGTGCAAACGTATGCACTACAGGTTGCGGGCAAATAACAGGCGGGAAACAAGCAAGAATTGGCAATAGGGCAAGCTTCAAGGCTGCACACCACAGTACCAGCAAGGGCACCACGGAAAAGGTGCGCGCAAAGGGAAGGAGTCCTTGAGCACAGTCTTAAGTAACAGGCTTTACCCCGTGCTCAGTGCTAAAGCGAGGCAACATGAGCATAAGCTTTTGCCTACACACAAATAACAAAGGGCAGGGAAGTGAAGAGGGATCTCCACTTGACCTGCCCTTAGGTAATATTTAGGCAACCTCTACTACGGGGTAGAGGCTTGTCTAACACAGCTCAGCCCTAAAAGAAGCCTAATATAAGAAACATTGCGCAAGGCAAAATCTTACTGTAGCGGCGTACTTGAAAAAGAGACGCGCTACTTAGGCTCAATTAGTACAGACGAGTACGACGTGCGTTCTCGCGAGCCAGCTTCTTAGCGTGACGCTTGATGGCGGAAGCCTTAGCGCGCTTACGCACGGTAGTTGGCTTCTCATAGAACTCACGGGAACGGACATCGGAGATAATACCGGCCTTCTCGCAGGAGCGCTTAAAGCGTCTTAAAGCAACATCAAATGGCTCGTTCTCACGTACTCTGATGACTGGCATGTGTAAAACCACCTTCCTTAGAAATATCAAAAGAAAAACCGAGGCAAGACTAAGCAACGAGCACCGCCTAAGGCCAGTGCTTGAGGTGCAGCTTAGAGCCTGCCGACACCAGCAATCAAACAAAATCGTGAAACTGGCGAATCATAAAACCGCATTATTTTAGACACAAAGAGTGGTGGCGTCAAGACAGCGCAAGATAAAATCAGGTGCCAAGCTGTAGTCAGAGCGGGGGCTGGAAGAAAGCTGTGCGCACGCCAAAAGGTGGCTGTTGTGTGCTAAGTCTGCATGTCTCAAGGTAGTGACGAGACATGCCTGCTCATCTCAAGGAGGATGCTGTAAGCTGCGCCTGCATGATGCGTCTTACCCCAAGGTAGTGACGGGGCAGGCCTATTATCTCAAGGAGGCCTTATGGCCTACCTCTACTCCCTTCGGAGTAACTTAGCGGTCAGTGACCACGGGTAGAGAGGACGATGAGCTGCTTTAATGTAAATGGTGAGCTGCGCCTTATATCAAGATTGTGACGGGACAGGCGTTCTTATCTCAAGACAGCCTGACGGCCTATTTCTACTCCTAGGAGTAACTTATGGTCTAACGCCCGTGTTGACGCCCTACACTGTGCCTACCACCGCCCATACAGGAGTGGCAGTGCAGGCGCTAACACGTGCTAACGCCCGTGTTGACGCCCTACCCTAAAAAATTGCCTGCACTTTTCGCAACAAAATCGCAGGTAGTGCTATTATGAGGCGTTTAGTGCGTTTTCAAAGTGGCTCTGCTTTCCCCTCTAACAAGAATCGCCACCTCGAAACACCTTCTGCACAGAGAGCCACCCTACGCTGTTTCTGGCCTTCTTCTCTCTGCCCCAGTTTCTTTAAGGATTGCTGATCTTATGCTCGTGTTAGGAATTGAGAGTTCGTGTGATGAGACTGGCGTTGCCATCTACGATGACCAGCGCGGCCTCCTCGCCCACGCACTTCACACCCAAATTCCTATTCACGCCGAATACGGCGGCGTGGTACCCGAGCTCGCCGGACGTGATCACATCAAGCGCGTCGTCCCACTCATCCGTAAAGTAGCCCAAGATGCAGGCGTCACCTTACAAGATCTCGATGCCGTCGCCTATACCGCAGGCCCTGGTCTCATCGGAGCCCTCTTAGTCGGTGCCATGGAAGCCCGCGCACTGGCCTTTGCCCTCGACATCCCAGCAATCCCTGTCCATCATATGGAAGGCCACCTCTTAGCCCCTATGCTTGAGGACACGCCTCCATCTTTTCCTTTCGTCGCCCTGCTCGTCTCCGGTGGCCACACCATGCTCATTAAAGTCGCAGCACCAGGAAGCTACGAGATCTTAGGTGAGTCCGTAGACGATGCTGCCGGTGAGGCTTTTGATAAAACCGCTAAGCTCTTAGGACTGCCTTACCCAGGCGGCCCTAAACTTGAGGCCTTAGCCCGCGACGGTCACGGTGATAGCAACGCCTATCACTTCCCACGGCCCATGATCGATCGGCCTAACCTCAATTTCTCCTTTGCGGGCTTAAAAACCGCCGTGCTCAATGAGGTAAACAAGAGCACTGACTTGGAGCAGGATAAGGCCAATATCGCCCAGTGTTTTGAGGATGCCGTCGCTGACTGCTTATGCCATAAGTGCCAAAAGGCCTTAGAGCAAACCCACATGAACACCTTAGTCGTCGCCGGCGGCGTCAGCGCTAATAGTGCGATTCGCCAGTCCTTACAGCAGATGATGGCTCAGCGTAAAGGTCAGGTGTTCTTTGCCCGTAAAGAGTTCTGCACCGACAATGGAGCCATGATCGCCTTAGCCGGTATGCTACGCTTTAAGGCCGGTCAAGTAGGTTCCTTGGAGGTTAACGTCTTCCCGCGTTGGCCACTGTCCTCACTGCCGCCACTTTCTGCTTAGCTATGGACAAGATCTTAATTCGCTCCTTACGCATCGACACCATTGTGGGTATCTGCCCACATGAGCGTGAGATCGAGCAACCCCTAATTGCTGATATCACCATGTATTTGCCGCTCAAGCCATGCGCGCAATCGGGTGACCTCAACCTTTCCATCAACTATGCTGACGTTTGCCAGCAAGTCACAGCCTTTGTTCGCCAAAAGAAGGCTTTGCTTCTTGAGACCTTGGCCGAGGATGTCTGCCAATTTATCTTGGAGCAGTACCACCCACAAAAGGTGAAACTCCGCCTCATGAAAACCCAAGCGGTGTTGCATACCGAGGGTGTCGGCGTGGAAATAACCAGAACTTTAGAGGACTAATTAATGGGTACTCAGGTCTACTTAGGTATTGGCTCTAACCTCAATCGCGATAACGCGATATTGTTTGCTGTGGAGCACTTAAAGCCACTGTTTGCCGACTTAAAAGTCTCGCCAGTGTACGAGTCCCGTGCCGTGCGTGAAGCCGAGCCTAATTTCCTCAACTTAGTGGTGGGTGGCACGACGGAGCTGAGCTTAGAGGAGCTGTACAAGACCTTAAAGACGATCGAGAACAAGGCTGGTTCTGAGATCATGCTGCACAACAGCACCAACTTTGGCTTAAAGCACCGCTTGGACATCGACATCCTCATTTATGGCAATGAGGTACGTACCGAGCCATGCAAGCTGCCACGTCACGACATCCAAGACTACCCATTTGTCACCATTCCTTTAAATGACATCGCCCCAGAGCTGGTGCACCCAATCTTAGGTTTAACGGTTAAGGAGCTGTGCGAGCAGATGGTGCCACACATTCCTGAGAACCGTACCGTGAGCAAAGTAGACTTTGACTTTAACCGTCCAGCTCCACAGTGGAATGGCACCGACTCTGCCCCACAAGCCTAAGGACTGTGTCAGACTCAAGGCTCTGTGCGCCTAAGGTCTGCTTACGCCTTAGGGCTTATGTGTGGTGTACCCACGACACAGGTAAGAGTTGCTTTGCCGTGTCCACGCCGTGGGCAGAGCAGCGCTAACCTGTAGCGTTTTCTCAGGCTTTAGTGCAGAGACGTTGTGCCACGTCTCTGGGCTAAAGCCTCTTTTTTTGCCTACAGGCAAAATGCCTACAGGCAATGCCCAAAGTGAGCACGCAAGCCCCGCAATGTAGCAGCAAGATGCGCACTCTTAGCTGCTTTGCTGAAGTGCAGTCCATAGGTGCTAAGAAACTTACGCCAAAATCCCCAGCGCTGTGCTAAGCTTATGACCGCTTTGAGGCAGGTAATAGCACCTGTCGCTGTCATTAGTCACATCCAGCACGCCACAAGGATTTCCTGTGACCATCACTCATATTGTGGTTCTTGCCCTCTTGCAAGGAATCACGGAATTTTTACCTGTTTCCTCCAGTGCCCACCTCATTTTCCCCAGCCAGATTCTAGGCTGGCCTGACCAAGGTCTGGCCTTTGATGTGGCGGTGCACATCGGTACGCTGTTGGCGGTCATCTTCTACTACATGTCCGACCTCGTGCAAATCACCACGCACACCATTGAGTCGGTCATTAAAAGACGGCAAACTCCTTTAAGCCGCTTAGGCTGGTACATCATCATCGCCACCATCCCCGCTGGCCTTGCCGGTCTCTTATTAGAGGGCTATGTCTCCACTGTCGCCCGCTCGATTCATGTCATTGCCTACACCACCATCGGCTTTGGTGTGCTCTTAGGTATCGCCTCGTATATCAACCGCAAGATCAACTGGCGCACCATTATCAATATCGAGGGCCAGCGCGCTGACAGCTTACGGCAACTGACCTTACAGCAGGCGGTTATCATTGGCTTTGCGCAGGCTTTAGCCTTAATCCCAGGCACCTCGCGCTCTGGTATTACCTTAACGGCCGGTCTGTTCTTAGGCTTACGTCCTGAAGCGGCAGCACGTTTTAGCTTCCTCTTAGCTATCCCTATCATTATTGCTTCGGGCTCGCTCGAGGGCTACAAGCTGATCACTGATCAGACCATTGGTGCTAATCCTGTGGAAATGCTGATTGGCGCGGTGATCTCCTTTGTCACGGCGATCATTGTGATCAACCTCTTTATGCGCTTTATCTCGAAGTCGGGTATGGCGGTGTTTGTGGTGTACCGTATCTTATTAGGTTGCGCCCTGCTGTACTTCTTCCCAGCCTAAAAAGCTCTCTCTAACGCTACCGCTGCGCACTCTCACTACTCAGCGCAGCGCTATTCCACGCTGATACCCACGGCCGCCCTTAGCAATAAGCTGGCGGCCGTTTGTTTTGTAGCATCTTGTTTTCCTCTGACGCGTGCTTAGACTCTGCTATCGCAGCTTCCTACCTAAAGGCACCAGCGCTACTCTAAGAGTGGATAGCGTGAGGTCGTTTTCCCCATGTGTGAGCCTACCTTAGACCTAAGGGATACGTCGCGATAGCGACGCTTGATGCGCCATATCAGGTTTCTGCATCAAGGGTCTTAACCCACCTCAAAGGCCGATTTTAAGCCCATATCATAGGGGAAAATACTCTGAAAACACCTAGGGGAAAACGCACTCGATAGCGTAACTCAAAGCGGCCTAACCGCAGCCCCCGTCGCTTGCAGCACTAATTCCCACGTGCATGGCCCCCCCACAAGAGCATACCCAGACCTCATAGGTGGTACCTCTGCTGATGCGGCACATTAATGCGCACCATTGCGCACCACTTGGCCCCCTCCCCTGATCAACTCTCGCCACTCTCGCCACTCTACCGCTGCGCTATAGAGCTGTCAGCTTATTAGCAGCCTTAAGCTAAGGATGCAGCCATAGCAGCAGCCTCAGCCTAATCGCAGACACTATCAGCAGGTGGCATCGAGTTAGCGCTGTCGTCAAGCTCACTTTGCGGCAGAGTCTGCATAAAGGTCTGCACCAGCTCCACACGCCGCTGAAAGATCGCATCACGAATGGCCGTGCCCTTTAAGCCTTGAGCCACAAACTCCTTTGGTGACACCGTCTGGCAGATCACAAACATCTCGTAGAGATAGTCTGCACGCGGAAAAGGACGCGACTCAAAGCCCTTACGCCCTAAGAAGTCACACTTACAACACAGAATCCATGGCTTAATCCGCTCCGGACGGCGCCACGCATCGAGGTGATTGAGCAGCATCACTACGCCCTCAGCGCCACCGCGATAGAGGTGGTGGATAAAGGAATGGTAAAAGACCACGATCTTGGCAAAATCGTAGTACTCATTTGGCACCTTCAGGCGCTTGCACAGCTCCTCAAGTGGCTTTAAGCCCAATACATTGTGGTCTTTGTGATGCGGCCAGTTACTCGGTGGCGTTAAGCCCTTACCTAAGTCGTGGCAAAGCATGGCAAAGCGCGCCACTGGGTTCTCACTCTCTTGGGAGAGGCGGTGCACCGTCATCAGGGTGTGCACAAGGGTATCAATCTCGGGATGCCAGCGTTTTGGCCCAGGGACACCGGAGAGCTTTTCAATCTCAGGTAAGACCTCACCTAAGGCCCCCACATAATGCAGGAGGTCGATAAAGATCTCAGGGTTTGGCGTACACAGCGCCTTTTGCATCTCTGTCCACACCCGCTCTGGAGTAAGTGCCCTCAGCTCCCCCGAAGCGGAAATCTGCTTCATCAGCGCTAGGGTCTCAGGTGCGACCTTAAAGCCTAAGTGGTTAAAGCGGGCGGCAAAGCGCGCCACGCGCAGCACGCGTAAGGGATCTTCGACAAAAGCAGGAGAAACGTGCCGTAAGATACGCTCCTTGAGGTCATCAAGGCCGTGGTAAGGGTCGATAAGGTTACCGTGGTCATCCTGCGCTATGGCATTAATGGTGAGGTCACGGCGCATCAGGTCTTCTTCTAACGTGGTGTCAGGAGAGAAGTCGCAAATAAAGCCCTTATAGCCATGGCCGCTTTTACGCTCAGTACGAGCGAGCGCGTACTCTTCCTTTGTTTGCGGATGCAAAAACACAGGGAAGTCATGACCGACTTGCTGATAGCCTAAGGAGAGCATTTCCTCAGGCGTAGAGCCCACCACTACATAATCACGATCAGCATCAGGGAGCCCCAGCAGGCGATCACGCACTGCTCCGCCTACCAAATAAACTTGCATGCATCCTCCGGACGCTTGACCTTCACCCTTTAGGCCCAAACCAACTTTCTACATACGCTGTACTTTGCTTCAGGCAACACAGAACAGCTCAGTACAGCACAGCGCAGCGCTGCAATGTATGCGCAAATTATAGCCCACTCCGGAGTAAGGCACATGATTGCTTTTGCCAGCTAGGAGCGCAATCTTGGCAGTAACCGCAAAAGCGTCTAACAGCGTTATCAAATAGTAGTGCCGCAGCAACTACCTACTCTCAGGGTGCCCCCTGATTGTAGGCAGTTACCTGCTTGGGGATTGGCTTGTGGGGAAACTCTCACAACCTCACATCTCAAGACCAAAACCAAAAGATAAGGCCTCCTGCTTTTTACCTCCAGAAACGACAAAGCCGCATTACTGCGGCTTCGTCAGAGATAATAATCTAAGGCCAGCTACGTGCGCTCAGCAAGCTGACCTGTTACTAGCGCTTAGTGGCCAGCGGCAGCACCGGCAGCAGCGCCCGCTGCATCCTTTAAGGCCGAGCCCATCTCCGCAGCGTGTGCCACGTCACCAGAAACTAACCAGCCCTCGTTAATCATGAACTGAGTTAAGTCTGGGAGAATGAACCATGTGCCAATTAAGCCGACCACAGTTAACACGATGGTGTATGGTAAAGCCATCCACAGCATGCGCACGTAGGTTAAACGGATTAATGGGGCTAAGGCAGAGGTTAACAGGAATAAGAAAGCCGACTGACCATTAGGGGTAGCCACCGATGGTAAGTTGGTACCAGTGTTAATGGCGATAGCTAAGTGGTCAAATTGCTCACCGCTAATCACACCATTTAACATGGCGTCATAGACCTGCTCGATGTAAATCGTAGCCACGAACACGTTATCTGACACCGACGAGAGAATACCGTTGGCCAGATAGAAGATTGGTAGCTGATCCTCTGGCGAGGTCGAGAGCACCCACGTGATCAGTGGACGGAAGAGCTCTTGTTGCGAAATAACCGTCACCACAGTGAAGAACACACACAACAGAGCGCAGAATGGTAAGGACGAGGTGAAAGCCTGACCGATTTCCTCTTCTGAGGTCACACCGCAGAAAGCAGTGGCAATAATGATAATGGACAGACCAATCAAGCCCACAGCAGCTAAGTGGAAGGCTAAGCCAATGACCAGCCACACACAGCAAAGGCCTTGGATCACCAAGCGCATCTTATCGCGGCGGGTTAAGTTGGCGTTATTCTTTGCCTCAATGCCAGCGAGCATGGTGCGCACTGACTCAGGCATTTGCGTACCGAAGCCAAAAAGCTTGGTCTTCTCTAAGAAGAAACAGGTAATAAAACCGCAAATAACTACTGGTACTGACACTGGCGACACACGCAGAGCAAACTCAGCGAAGTTCCAGCCTGCAACACCACCCACGATGATATTTTGTGGCTCACCGACCAGCGTGCAGACACCACCTAAAGCGGTACCCACAGCAGCATGCATTAAGATCGAGCGAAGGAAGCCACGGAACTGCTCTAAGTCAGCCTTATACTCCTCTTGCACGAAGTTATCGTTACTCAGACGCGCCGTAGCGGCATCACCACTGATCATATCGTGGTAGTAACGATACACGCCGATGCAGATGGTCATGATCACGGCCAGCACGGTTAACGCGTCTAAGAAGGCCGAGAGGAAGGCACCGAAGAAGCAGAAGATT
The DNA here is from genome assembly GCA_018884035.1 of Candidatus Anaerobiospirillum pullicola. GTDB lineage: Bacteria > Pseudomonadota > Gammaproteobacteria > Enterobacterales > Succinivibrionaceae > Anaerobiospirillum > Anaerobiospirillum pullicola. The sequence goes on along the minus strand of JAHLFE010000209.1, from coordinate 4,741 downwards.
AAGGCCAGCAAGGTGTGCGAACGCACCTTTACCAGCACGTGGGTAAAGGTGAATAAGAGCACATCACGCACAAAGTGAATACCTGCAACCATGAACATTAACAGCAGGATCACTTCGAGGTTGGCGCCGATCTCCTCGCGCACATGCTCCATGTCGCAGAGACCGATCACGGCAGCTTCAATGGCTAGCAAGCCGCCAGGAATCAGCGGATAGCAGTTTAAAGCCATGGCCAAAGTAAAGATAAACTCGGCGACCAAGACCCAACCGGCTAACACCGGAGAAATCATGGTCAGAATCGGGTTTAATATCAGGCAGCCCACAATAAAGAGCTTATACCACGTTGGCGCTGTGCCCATGAAGTTCAGGGCAAATGCCTTACCGTAGGTTATGTTTGGCATGGCTTAACTCCAATCAAACGACTTCAATACCCTGATGCACACCCTTTATGGTCGCCTGCACCACAGCTTGGTAAGTAGTCCTACCTACGCTTTTGGTGTTACAGCCACCACAGCCCACCCTCCTCACTGTCTGGCTTAAGCCATTGACGCCGAACTGGGCACGAAGAAGAACCGCCACACTCTGTTTTTACTACGGCAAGTGAGCGAAACTTGCCCTCATTAGGCACAGAGTACTTGTACGGTGCACCAAGATTCCCTCTCAGTCTCTGTTGTTACCCCAGAGCACAAAGCACTAGAGTAAGTACGCTCTGCTTTAGCACGGGCTCAGCACACGTCCCTACACGCAACTGAGGCTGTTGCTACTTGCTAAAACGTCTCAACTTACAAGCTGATCGGGATTCATTATAGACTTAGGAATCAGCGCCCGTGGTTGTGGAATAGCCAATTTGGAATGACGCTCACGAAAATAGGAAGAGACCGGAGACAGGCACGCACCCTTAGTTTTCATGCATTATGACCCGAAGCTAAGCTCAAACGGTTACATAGCACATACAATGGGGAATTGTGGTCAGAAGTTAGCTCTCACGGTGCTTGACACTGCAAGTAACGGCAAAGCCTACTTTAGCCACCACACATGAGGACACTACGTGCTTACCGTTGCCATTACCGTAAACGCTTGATGTGGAGAAGACGCCTAAGACGATGTAAAAGTTGAATTGGCCTGCTGCACAACAAAGAGGCGTGCTGACACGAGTATGAGGCAAGGCAAGGCTGGTAGCAGCACATGCGGCAAGCTCGCTAGAAAAAAGGCTCTCCTTAGAATCTGAGGGTATAGGCTTATAACTCAGCTTTAGGTGGTTAGGCTAAGGCCACTGCTAATCAGCAATTAGCCGTCCCATTACCTCCTAAGCGCCCCACAACTCTTGCATCTCTTGCATCCCAGCACAGCGCATGTGGTACAGTGCTACCATGTTTATCGACTTTAATGCCATGCGGTGTTAATAGAGCTGAGCCCATCAATTCACTCTGCTTCCTCAAGATCAGCTGGGGCATCTTAGGTAAGCACATGGCTCTGACTTTTGGCTAAAATAGGAAGAGTAATATGGGCGTTAAGTTAGTGGTTCGCTTGGATTAGTGAAAATGGCATTTACAAGCCACTTAATCACGCAGGAAGATGTTTCCCATCTGGAAACACCTAGACTCGACAGCCCACCCAAGAATCACTTATATAAGGGATTCATCATAGGCACCAATGGCTAAAAAGCCAATAGACGGCCTAAAAGCCACTTTAAGTGGCGCTGATGCTGATGTTTAAGCGCTTTTGCTTAACTTAAACGCCCATGGAGGAGTAACAGTTTCTGGCTCTCCTCAGAGTTTGGTGGATAAGGCAGCAACACTACTCCAAGGTCGGTCACGCCAAAAGCCATCACATTGGTTCCCCTGCTTGATCGCAGGGCGCTGCTGCTTTTTGGTATCCACCAAACTCTGAGTAGAGCCAATTTTGGGCTCTACTCAGAATTTGTGGGTCGCTTAGGAGGTAATGGTACGGCTAATTGCTGATTAGCACTGGCCTGAGCACAACCACCTAAGACTGGGGCTTGAGCCTATACCCACAGATTCTGAGGATAGCCCAATTTTGCATTGTTGAGGAGGAATGATGAACGCAAACGCTGACACAAACGCACTAACACGCAAGCTTATCCCACTGGGCGTCTCCAGTTGGAACAAGTTGGTTAGGGAAAACAAGCTGATCGTCGATAAAACTGCCAAACTTGGCAAGTTAGTCACGTTATTTGACTTTGTGTTCTTTTCGCGTCCACGGCGTATGGGTAAAACCACCCTGTGCTCGATGCTGAAAGAGTTGTTTGCCCATGGCCCTCAAAACTTTGCAGGAACTGCCATTTTTGAGCTTTGGCCCGAGACCAAGACTTACCCTGTGATCAGTCTGTCGTTCCTCAGCATTGCTTGCTCTGAGGCCACTACGTTTGAGGCTGAATTATGCAAAGAGCTTGTTTCTGCTTATAAGAGAGCTGGGTTCTCTAGTGCAAACAATTATAAAGGCATCGTCTCCTTCAATGAGCTAAAGAGGGAGCTCGACGACTTAACCGCCAATCAGACTCCTGTGTTTTTGATTGATGAGTGGGACTACCCACTCTCCTTGCATCTTAATGATCCGCAACTATTTGCTGCATTACAGAGCGTACTATCAGAGTTCTACAACTGGTTGCGCCAACAAGATAACGCCAGATTTATCTTGGTCACAGGCATCATGCGCTACCGCGAGGTCTCGCTGTTTACGGGGCAAAATATTCAAAATCTTAGCATGAATCTTGGTTTTGCTGACTTGCTGGGCTATACCAAAGAGGAGATTGAGCAGAGCTTTGCGGAATACATCCCGCAAGCTGCCAACAATCTTGGTATCTCCATCGATGAACTGTGGCAGGCTCTTAAGCACACCTACGATGGCTTTTGCTTTGATGAAAATGCCTCGGTCAAGGTGTACAGCCCCTATGCTATTAACAAGTTCTTTGCGCCATTGGACGACCCTGATTTTAGAAAGCAGGCCAATGCTAAGCTCAAGTTTAATCCATACTGGATGGAGAGTTCTAATGCGTCGGCAGCTTTACATTCTTTTCTGCATGCGCGTAAGTACGACGTAACCGAGCTGGTAAACAAATATAGCCAGCCCATTTTCGTAGACAAAGGTACTCTCACGAGCCCAGTCAGAGCAAATGAGGTTACCCTTGACCAAATTATGGTGCAAAGTGGCATGCTCTCTATCAGAGAGATTGCTGATACGCCTGCCGCTCAGAGCACTGCCACAATTAGCACCTCCCCTACTAAATACAAGTGCGAAATCACTAACGCCGAAGTAGCCTCGGAGCTCAGTGCTATATTCACAGCTCATATGGCGAACAAAGATGAGACTGCTATCTACCCTATGCTCCAAGAGACGCAACAAGCGATACTCTCAGGTGATATCGAGCTTGTGTGTAAGAGCTTAAATCAGCTCTTAAACGACTCCCTATATGACGTCTTTGACGATAAAGACGCCATGCAAGAGAAAATCTACCGTACCTTGTTCAAGATGTGGTTACGCTCCGCCTCAGTCTCCACTAAAGACGAGGTTGCCAATAGCCATGGCCGGTGTGATCTGGTAGCGATCACCAAAGATACCATCTACGCCTTTGAACTCAAGCGCGTGCGCTACAACACTGAGATGACGAAGACCAAAACGCTCAATGCAGCTGAGCGGCAGATGGTAAAAAATGACTACTGCAACAACCTCTTAAAGGAGAGGAAGCTGGTGGTATGGGTTGTGGTGGTGATTTGCGATAAATACCGTCAGATCGTTGCGTGGCGCACCATTACGAAAACCAAGCTGTCAACAGGAGTGCACACCGAGCGCCACGAGGGTATGATTGAGCCAATCGCCGTGGAAAACCAAGAACCGCCTACCCCAAAGACTAGCGACCAAACAGCACGCAAAACCAAAACGGTGCGCCGTAAGACGGCAGACAAAACTGCTAGTAACAAGGGCTCTAACAGCGCAGGGGGCCGCAAATCTACTACCGCAAAAGCAAGCCACTCCAAGACAAGCAGAAAAGGCAGTAGCAAGGGCGATAAAGCCTAAAGCTAAAGCACTCTGCTTTTAACCTAAAAAAGGCATCTGCACACACTCTGCACTCCGCGAGAGTCCAGACGTCATACAAGAGCCCTGCCCAGCTTTTGCTGGGCGGGGCTTTATTTTGTACGGGGCCAAACGGCTCAACCTGCAGCAATTACCTTCAGTAGGAATAATCCAGACTACAAGAATGCAAGCTCTCAAACGTCATCATCTCGTTCGTGATCAGACCGGTGGCACGGTACTACTTTTCGGCTCTGCTCAGAGTTTGGTGGATATCGCAACGTAACCGCATACCTTTAGGTACGAACATGAGCTGTGGTTATGGCGTTTAAGGTTAGCCACCTAAGAGTAGTAGATTGGCTCTACCCACCAAGCTCTGAGGAGACCCTACTTTTCGCCCCTGCATACAGCACAACGCCCGCCCCGTAGCTTGACAGGGGCAGGCGCAGCTAACGCAAGTAACAGGAGATGAGAGAGAGAGAGCTGCCTACAGCAACTAACACCAGATGATTCATCAGCGCGCGTCCTGTGCTCCGCAATTCTTAGTTCGTTCGCTAACTGATCAGCGGCGCGCCTTTGCGGCGTGTTTAACGAAGCCGCGTAATTCCCTATGCGTAAGCGTAGGGATGTAAGCGGCCAATATCAGCATCTGTTATAATGTTCCCAAGAACTCAAGAAAGGATATTTCGTCCCTACTTGATGGGGGCTTTGTGGA
>JAHLFE010000208.1 GCA_018884035.1 Candidatus Anaerobiospirillum pullicola | reverse complement strand
GGGCCTAGGATATGTATGCGGCTCAGAAAAAGTGCTGGAATCAACGTAAGTTACCCCGTCACAGCCTTATAATCATTTCCAGTTTTACTGCTGTTGATCTAGACTACACTGCTAACTTAATGCCCATGTTTCAGAACCCTAGGAGGCAAAGATGCTTTGATCTTACAAGGTTGTTGACGACACAGACCGCTGACGCTCAGCAGCGCTTCCGCAGCCGGCCACTTGCTTAGCAAGAGAGCTCGGTCGTGTCCTTTTTTAGTAGCATAGCAGGCAAGGAATGCGGACATAACGTCACGTTGCACCCACAAGCCTGTATCACCTAACGGATGCCAACGCTGGCTCAGAGGCTTTTTGGTGTATGAGTCCGAGACGAAATCATACTGCGACATCTTCAGATCATACGCGTTAAGCTCTTCCACCTTAAGGTTAGCGCTTGCAGCCGAACGCTTAAGATGAACAAAAAACAAGCTTGGAGCAGCTAAAGCTACCGAAGGGCCAAAATTCCTCTGGAATGAACGAAAAGAGTTAACCTCATACTTGATTGTGCCAGCTTGAGCCAGCAGCTTGTTAATCAGGGTACCGTGATCACGCTGTCTGGTAGCGGCAGCTTTACGGTAAAGCTCAGCGTACTGTGCCTGCTTTTTGCAGTAACGCTTGCTCTTCTTCCACTCATGGGCCCCTTTCTTGATGGTGCCGTCAGCGTTGTAGTTGTCAGGGTTGTTGATACGACGCGAACGATCCATCTGCTGCTGTAAAAGACGCAGCTTACCCCACTGCATGTCAACATTAGGAGCAAGTGCAACGATTCCGGCCTCCTTCCCTGAGAAGTAGGCGATGCTCTTCGTGCTAGGGTCGATTCCCATGACATCTGTCACAGGAGCACGTGGGTGCATGACAGGAGGCTTACCCTCAAGGTAAACATGCACATACCAGCGCTTTTTGCCATTGATCGTGCGGCGTACCAGCTGGCAATACTTGACGCGCTTAAAATTGTCGGGAGTAAATGGCAGCTTAGGATCCTTGCAGACAGCAGCGAGCTGGTACGGGGTTAGCCCAGTCTTTTCTGTCATTACAGGGATGAACAGTCCACGCCAGTACACCATTGGTGGCTGTGGTTTAGGGTGCACAGGAGCAAGGTGACAAGTTTTCTTGACCTTGGTCTGCTTGTACGTGTCCTCTGTCACCATGAATTGCACGCCGTCCTTTTCCATGGCGTGCGGGAACATTTTAAGTACAGGACTTGTGCGATAGGGCGTGTAATGCGAGCCTAGAGGGTCAAGGTCGGCAATGTTAAAGACGATATCAGTCGCGCCAAGGCCAGAAATGACGTTAAAGCCTCGCTTCGCAGACTTAAAGCGAGGCTTGCCTGCTTTACGGAAGATGTAGCCCTCTAATGCATGCCACACCTGATCACTAACCCACTGTGCTTCATGTGGCCCAATATCGTCACGCTTCATGCCTTGAAGGTGATGAAGAGCGATAGTGTGGCAATCATACTGCGTCAGCCCATAATCATTCCGGATCTCTGCTAAGCGCTCATTGCGTTTCTTTTGATCCTTGATCTTAAGAGCTTCTTGCCACTCAACGCTTTCACGCATGCGCTGAAGCGCTTTTCTTGCAGTGTCTAATGTAGCGTTGTAAATCTTGAGCGACACGTCAAGGGCCTTTGCAAGGCGCCAACTCACCTGATCCTCCACAATAAGAGGCAATTTAAGCACAAATGTGCCCTTATCTTGTGCACTCTTATTGCTTGGCATGTAAGCGAATCCTCAGTTGCTACACAAAACAACACTACTGCAATGATTTACCAAAGAGGTAACATTGGCGTTCCCGTTAAAGATTTACTTCTGTAAATGATCTCCCCATGTATCTTACCCACAAGCAGATCCACGCTCAGAAGAGCGTGTCAGTAGATATAATGCACCTTTTATGCCTTGTCGTGTAAAGTTCGCGTTATATGTGCAGCTGACACTCTTGGCCTGCTTATCTCCACTCTTACGAGTGTGGATAAGCAGGCCCCCCATCAGATCAAGAGTGACGTCTCTTTGAGGCTACTCCACCTCTACTTTGCCCGCCCCTGCTATTTAGTGGATATAGTCCACACTCTGCACTTACTCGCCTGCGCCTCATGCTCTTTTAGTCCTGAAGCTGCTTTGCGGCCACATAAAAGGCATATTTATCAGCATCCTACCGTACCTTCCGCCCCCGTATTTCCTCCCCACTGTTCCTCCTCGCTACTAATCCCCCACCCTCCGCTACCACCCAGTGGCTAACGTCCCATCAAGCCCCTTTTTGCTAGCTCCAGCTAGCCTCTTTTTCCCTTATTTATGGCTTTTACAGCCACTGCTCTTCCCTTGAGTAGTTTTTTCATACGAATTTATTGCTATATAAACATTACTGACCATAAAGCGCTTATTTATCGCTAAAACGCAGGCAAAGGCGCCCCAAAACCTTGGCAAACGCCCTCGGGGGCTGGTGGCAAAAAAGTTTTTGCCTCTAAAAGGATACAGTGACGCCACGTACTTGCTCTGCAAGCTAGTTGGCTTGATGAGCTAATACCTCCTAATGTGATTAGACCGCACTCCCTTTTAGCCCCTTTTACCCCTGTAGCAACAACGCGCATCACATCACATTACATCGCATCACATCAGCACAGCACACCTCACAGGAGCGCACATGAGTGATCACATCAAATTCAAAAACGCCTACGACCAAAGCGGTTTTGCCGCCCTCATGGAACGCTTTGGCCCCATCATCAGCGATGCCCTGCAAGACGAAGAAATCGACGAAATCATGCTCAATAGTGACGGCGCCCTCTTCGTCGAAGACAACCTCTCTGGTATGGAGCAAGTGGGCGTGTTAGGCCCACAAGAGGCCGAGAGCATTATCCGCACGCTGGCTTCGCTGCTTGATAAGGAGCTTGACCTGAGAAGCCCGATTCTCTCAGGCGAAATCCCTTACAACGGCTCCCGCTTTGAGGGCTTACTGCCTCCGCTGGTACGGGCCCCTGTGTTCTCTATTCGCCGCCATAACAGCCTCTCGCTGCCTCTCGATTCCATTATTGAGTCGGGCATGCTCTCGCCCCTTGAGGGTGCCATCCTGCGGCAGGCCCTAGAAAACCACTACAGCATCATCGTCAGCGGCGCCACCGGCACCGGTAAGACCACGCTCATTAACGCCCTGATAAACGAGATCAGCGTGAAAACGCCTCAAGAGCGCATCATCACCATTGAGGATACCCCCGAGCTGCAGGTCAACCTGCAAAACAAAACCAATCTCTTCACCAGCGAAGAAGTGGACATGTCCATGCTCCTGCGCTCAGCACTGCGCTTACGCCCCGACCGCATCATCGTCGGTGAGGTGCGCGGCGCGGAGGCTCTTGATTTAGTGGATGCCCTCTCCACCGGCCATCGCGGTGGACTTGCCACGGTACACGCCGGCTCCATCGAGCAAGCGCTACAGCGCTTGACACTGCTGATCTCTCGGCATAAGGCCGCACCACGCTTTATTGAAAAGACCTTAGCTGACTCCCTTGACCTCGTAGTGCAGTTGCAGCGTCACCCTACACGCCATGTGAGCGCCATCGCTCAGGTTATCGACTACCGCAATAACGAGTTCCAGCTGCAAAAGATCACGACCGAGCACGTCTTAGAGCAGGGCTCAGGAGTGAGCGGGCAGCAGTGGTGGCAAAAAGTTCAAGCCCAGCACAGCAGTGCAGAACATGAGGCACCAACCTCTCCTATCCATGTCCCTGTGCCTATCCCTATCGCAGACAGCGCCCAGCATGGCCTCTACCACACGCCAGATAGTGCTGCTTACAGCGCGCCCCTGTGGCACAGCCTATACAGCAGCGTCTACGGCCATGCCTTAAGAGGCAACAGCAGCAGCGGCGCCTCCCACCTGCAGCACCACAGCGCGCCCAGTGGAAGCGACGTCAGCACTACGAAAACTAGGGGCCCCGCTAAAAGCACTACCAGCCCCCACGAACAGAACAGCGCGCAATAAACACCACCTGCCATCAACATAAGGAGCACATGTCATGACCACCAGCTCAAGCGCCAGCCCTCAAGCGCGTCACACGCCTCACATTGTCCCCCACAGCTTCCATAGCTATGGCTATGGCTATGGCTGTGGCTGTGGCTGTGGCTGTGGCTGGGGCTACTACGGCTATAGCTATGGCACAAGCAGCAAGAGCTCACTTTCCCTCTTACGCCACCGCTGCGCGCCAAAGCAGCAAGCGCGCAGCCCACCTGCTGACGGTAAAAAACCTTTGCAAGGTGAGCCCTCTTGTCAAGGTGAGCTGCACCCTTCTGATGTCTCTTCTCACTCCCACCCTGACGCCACTTCTCACTAAGAATCTGATGACAGCACAGCACGCATGGCTGCAGCGGGCAGCGGCCGTAAAGACTACTCCCCACAGGCCTTACGTACTGTGACGGCTTTTCTCTTTACCCCAATTAGGAGGACGGCTCCTGCTACGAAGTATGGACTGCTTCACCCTTTACTTTGTGCCGTGGCGCCGGTTTGTAATGAAAGAGATCCTTCCTGTAACCCTATGGTCATCCGTGACCAGCAACCTCGCGTTACGCCTTAACGAGGCGCTGCGCTCCCTAGCGCGAAGCCCATGGCAGTGGCGTAGCTCCCTGCTGCTGTGGTTTAGCGCCTTACTGTGCCTCTCGCTGCTGCCTGAGGTGGCATGGGCCTCCTCTGCAGGTGGTACCTCGGTACTGCCTTACGAGCAGTGGCTGTCGATACTGCAAAAGTCCCTAACCGGCCCCGTGGCTTTCTCCGTGTCCTTAATCGGCATCGTCACCTGTGGCGCGACGCTCATCTTAGGCGGAGGTGAGATCAGCCACTTCATGCGCACGCTGATTTACATCGTACTCGTCATGACCTTGCTCGTTGGTGCCAACGCCTTAATGAATAACTTCTTTAACGGCGCTTCGATTGGTAGCAACACCACGGACATGACAACAGAGCCCCCAGAGCAAGCGCCTTTCGACAACGCAGCGGCAGCGACTCAAAGCGCTGCCTCAAGCAGTGTACCAAGCCCTAGCTCTCGTGCTGTGCGCCCAGTGGCCTTACACCCAAGTGTCTTTGCACCACCAGAGACCAGCTTAGCGCTGGTCACAGCTGCAGGCGACACCGCCATGTTGCTTGCCAGCACAACCGAGAGTGCGCCTTATCAGCGCCCTACTTTTGATCCCAACGCGGCCCCAGCGCCAGCGCCTCATGCGCCAAACCAAGCAATGCGCCCTGAGAATGCAGATCAACTGTGGCATGACCTCGATCAAACCCGCTCAGCGCTTGATCGCTGGAGCATGGTCTTAGGCTCAATCGTCGATGCCCATCAAGAGCAAGGCCCGTCTGCTCTGAGCACAGCCTCCTCTGAGCAAAGCTTAAGCGTGCCGGTCTTAACAGCAGCGCTCGATCTGCCAGCGGTGATGCAAGAGCTGCGTTTACAGCCAGTGCAGACCTTTAGCTCCTATCAGGTCGCACCAAGCTCTCAGCTGCAAGTAATGCCTTTACCTGAAGTTGAGTCCACGGAACCTAACAGCATGCTCGAGGAACAGGAGCTGTGGCAACAGCTGATGAACAGCGTCCAAGGCGACTTTAATGAGCCTAGTCAGCAGCTGTTAGTGAGCTAAGGGCAGTGCAAAGACGCAAGTAATTAGTGCAACGCACTCTTACTGCAAGATCACAGGCCCTGCTGCCTCATAAGCTGCCACTTTGGTAGTGCTGCCACTTACGCAGCAGGGCTTTTCCACCACAGCAAGGGATCAACACAGCCATGCTCTCTGAACACAAGATTTACCACGCCTTAAGCGAGCAGCATCAGATGCTCGGCTGTGACCGTGAGCTCTTCATGCTCAACCTCTTAGTCGCTGCCGCGCTGATCTTCACGGCGCTTAACACCTTTGTCACCATCGGAGCACTCATCTTAGGCAGCCTGACCTTCATGCTCCTGCGCCGCATGGGCAAAAAGGATCTGCAAATGCGCCACGTCTACTTACGACAGCTGCACTACCGGCCTTACTACCGCGCTCAAGCACCGCTCCTCACCCCACCGCGTAAGCGCTACCTCAAGTAAGTCTGCGAGGACATGACTATGATCAGTACCATCTTTTACTGCTGCCTTGCCTTTAGCATCATCTCCTTTCTCCTCATGATTTCGCTCCTGCTGCGTTCGCACTTCTTTGAGCATAAGGCCCCCAAGACGGTCGCTTTCTGTGACCTCCTTGACTACGCTACCTTAGTCGACGAGCAAGTCATTGCTCTTAAATCAGGTGCGCTGCTATCTATGTACGAGGTGCGCTTGCCAGACTTATCGGTGCTACCAGACAAGCAGATTGCGCACATCTACGAGCTCTGCCAAAAGGCCCTCTTAAAGCTCATTGGTAACTACTGCGTACAGGTCGATCTGGTGCGCAGCCACGACCGTGACTACATTCCTTTTCTGCCGCATAACATGCCACGGGATAGCGCTAATGCATCCCATGAGCAGGCCTTAGCGCTGGTACGCCACTTTGAACAAGAGCGTGCCCAGATCTTTGCCCGTGAGGGCAGCTTTAACTCCCATCTCTACTTGAGCATCACCTACGTGGGCGTGAGCTCGACCACGCAGCACTTAGAGGACTTATTAAACCTCGAGGGTAATCGCGGTGCTGACGCCCGTAAGCAAACGCTCAAGCTGGTAGCGGAGTTTAAGTCCGCCTGCCAAAACGTGGTCGATACCTTAGAGCTGTGCTTTAAGGTCACCCCTTTAGGCAGCCGCGACTTTATGCTGCCATCGGCCTTAAACACTACGGCCATTGGCCTTGATCCAAACCGCGCGCTCTTAGTTACAGGCACGGATACCGAGGTCGAGGCGGCCGCGCACGCTGCAGCTGCCGCTGCAAACACTGGCGCCAACACCGAATCCGTCGCTGCCACCGGATCAGGTGTTGCCACAGGCGCTACTGGATCAGGTGTTGCCACAGGCGCCACCGACCTCAGCACCAGCAGAACCAGCACTACCGCTAAGACCGCTGATGCTGCGCACAGTGCCAGCTCTGCTTGTGCCTCTGTATCTTCTTCCGCTGCTGCAACGGATGATGTAGCTGTGGAGCGGGAAGCTGATGTGGAGACTGATGCCACCACCGCAGCCTACGTCGCTCGCCAGCAAGAGCACCTGCGTCACGCCGCCAGCGCGCCACTTAAAATGGCCACTACGAACAAAGAGCAATTACCACCAGCCCCAAGCCGCGAACAAATTGCGACGCAAGCGCAGGCAACAGCAACGCTGAAGTGGGAGCACACCCGTGAGGGGCACTGGCCTTATCACGCCGGTTTGACCTTTATTCACCTCTGCCTTACCGGCAAGCAGCACCCTATTGCCCTGCCAGGCTCGCGTTGCTACCTCGACGCCATCCTCTCTACTGATGACTATCGCCACAACTACACCCCACAAATTGGGGATAAGTACATCGCGGTGATTGCCTTAGAGGGCTTACCAACGCGCACCCACGAGGGATTGGTCAATGCACTGGCTGCCTTACCTTTCTCCTATCGCTTCAATTCGCGCTTTATCTACTTTGACACCCTCAAGAGCACCCTGCTCTTAGAAAAGTACCGGCGCTATTGGGCACAAAAGAGCAAGGGCCTCATTGCGCAGATCTTCAATCTGCAACATGCGCGCGTTAACCAAAACGCCATGGATCAGGTTGAGCAGCTCGATAATGCCAAGCGTGCTCTTGATAGCAACGAGGTGGTCTTTGGCTCCTACACCGCTACGCTCATCTTAATGGAGCGTGACCTCTCCACCTTACAAGAGCACACCAAGCTCACCATTGCGGCTATTGAGGACTTGGGATTAAGCGCCCGTGTTGAAACGGTCAACGCCACGGAGGCCTTTTTAGGGTCGCTCCCTGGCCACTATTTTGAGAACCTGCGCCGCCCAATCGTGTCACAGGACGTGCTCATTGACCTCTTACCGCTGTCGGCTCCGGACTGTGGCGACATGCTCTCGCCTAACCCGCTTTATGGTGCCCATGCTTCGACCTTGATGCAAGTGCGCACCAAGGGCCGCAGCAGCTTCTATCTCAATGTGCATGAGCAGGACTTAGGTAACTCCTTAGTCATTGGCCCCTCAGGCTCAGGAAAGTCCGTGCTCTTAGCCGAGCTCATGATTAACCTCCTGCGCTACCCAGGCATGCGTGTCTTTGCCTTTGATAAGGGCTGCTCCTTCTATGGCCTCACTAAGGCCTTAGGCGGGCAGCACATCACCTTTGATAACAGCACCGCTGCGCTCTGCCCCCTAGAGTCGCTACAAAACGAGCTCGACTTTGATTACGCCCTTGAGTATCTGCAAATGCTGTTGCGCTTAAACGGCGTGGAGGTGGAGCCTGCAGAGCGCAATGAGCTCAGTGACTGCCTGCACATCTTAAGTGTGCGTCCCCCAAAGCAGCGCACTTTAAGTGACTTGCACCTCATTTTGACCTCGCGGCGCTTAAAGGAGGCCTTAGCTCCTTACACCAAGCGGCAGAACACGCACTGCTTGCTCGACAGTGACCACAACCTCGACTTTAACGCCGCGCTGACCACCTTTGAGTGCGCCTCAATCTTTGAGAGCAGTCAGAGCTTCTCCCTGCCTGTGTTTAAGCAGATCTTCCACTTAATTGCGCAGCAGTTTGATGGACGTCCTGCGGCCATCATCCTTGATGAGGCGTGGCTGATGTTGCAAGACGAGACCTTTGCCTCGGAGCTGATCACTTGGTTTAAGACTCTGCGTAAGTTCAATGCCATTGTGATTTTGGCGACGCAATCGCTCACTGATCTTGAGCAGAGTCCGCACTTTATCAACCTGCTCGAGTGTGCCAAGACACGTTTTTACCTCGCCAACTTCGATGCTAACACCGAGCTGTTGCGCAACACCTACCAGCGCTTGGGTCTGAGCTTAAAAGAGGTCAATCTCATCGCCAATGCCGAGCCCAAGCGCGATTACTACTTTGTGAAGAACGAGCAACGCTCACTGTTTAACCTCGTGTTGAGTCCGATGGAGCTCAACTTATTAAGCCTTGCCGGTGACCACAACAAGGAATTGGTAGACCGCCTCATGGCGCAGTATGGAGACAAGTTCTATGAGCACCTCCCAAGTAAGCCACAGCCACACGTGGCCTAAGGACACGTGGCCTCAGGACACGCAGCCTGCTGCCCCTGCTGGCAGTGACTCGCTCACCACATCTGAGTCTGATGACCAGACTACGGATGGTACCACTACCCACAATACAGCCTCTTCTGCCACTGCCACCACCACAGCCACTACCAGTGAGGCGAATACTGCTACCAATGCTGCGGGCAACGCGGAGCAGAGCAAAGCGCCAGCAAAGGCGGCAAAGGCGACAAAGGCGGCAGCTGAAACAGCGCCAGTACCAGCAGCGGCGGTCTTAGCACCGCGTCAGGCCACGCTCTTAAAGCGTCTTACCTCCCGCTATCACGCGCCCCAAAAGCAGGAGCAAGTACGCCAAAAGCAACAGTGCGATGTCTGTCGCGACAAGGTTAAGCGCTCTCCACTTTTTGGGGAAAAACGCCTCAATGTGCTCCTGCAAGACCTCAAGCACCGCCTCAGCTACATGGTGCTGGGCATGGGCAGTATGGCCCTGTCCTTTTTACTCCTCGCAGCCTTTATTGCCACCTCGCTACGCTCCGCCTACATCCCTTATGTGGTGACGGTGGATACCCACGGCTTAGTGCTCAATAACGGCCCCTTACAGCCAAGTACCAATGACAACATTCCTCCAACAGTGCTGCTCTCCCAGCTGTGTGAGTTTGTGCGCCATGTGCGCATGGTGAGCACTGACCCCCTCATTCAGCAACAGGCGGTGTTACAGGCTTACGCCTTTGTACAACCGGACTCTGAGGTGGCTCGTGACCTCACTTCCTTTTATCAGGAAAACAATCCTTTTAAGGCCGCTAAGAACCACACCGTGGAGGTGGAGATTGCCAACGCGCTGAGCATTGGTACCAACACCTTACAGGTTGACTGGGTGGAGCATATCACCACCGAGGACACGCTGCGGAAGCGGGAGCATGTCGCCAAGAAGATGCGCGCCATTATCACCTACGAGCAGCTGCCTTATGGGGCCAATGATGACACCTCGCGACTGTTAAACCCACTCAACCTCTATGTGCAGACCTTCATTGTGTCTGAGGTTATAGCGTAGCCCTGTGGGCTGCGCCCTCAACCCTTTTACGCACAGAGCTGCTCAGGCAAAGGTAACCTCTCTCTACCACATTTCAAGGGCAGCACCAGAGCCAACCAACCAACCAATCAACCGAGCTCCCTACTTCCTCAAAAGAAGGTCGTACCTCTGGTAGAGCCCACTTTCCTGACTGCTGCCAGTTTCCCTCTCGGAGAAAGAAGCCATGACCACTTCGTTATCGCGCCACTCCTCTCATCACACCGCCTACCAGCAACTGAGTCTCGTCTGCGCCTTAGTGCTCACATTCCTGCTGCCATTTACCCCTGCCCATGCCGATGCCGCCTTACAAGACCTCTTAGCAGCCGCCGGTGATTCCTCCGCCACCTTAAGCGAGAGCGACCTGCAAGTGCTGCAAGCCTTAGCAGCCACCCAGAAAAAGGGCTCACGCCAACTCACCAGCAAGCCCGTCGTGCATAAGCCAGGTGAAGTGCGCTTTATCTACGGCGCCTCACAACCTACCGTCGTCTGCTCTCTCCTGCACGTCTGCGATATCGCCTTAGAAGCAGGTGAAACCGTGGTCGACGTCAAGGTGGGTGACAGCGCGCGCTGGATCATCGAGCGCTCCGCCTCCGGCTCTAGCGAGGGTATCGTCGAGCACATCACCGTCAAGCCTACTGACACCGGCCTTGTGTCCAATATGCGCATTTACACCGATCGCCGCACCTACTCCCTCGACCTTAAGTCCAGTGCCACGGAGTTTATGCCTTCCATTGCTTTTAGCTACCCTGAGCAAAGCCTGCAAAAGTTTACTGCCGTAAAAGAGCGCCTCTTAAAGACCGCGCATATGAACTCCATTGCTGTGCCCCACGCAGGTGGTGGCGCTAACGGCTTAGAGCTGATCTCTCAGCTTGATTTTGCCTACGAGCTGAGCGGTGATGAGGAGTTACTGCCGCTGCGTGTCTTTAACGACGGCCGCCACACCTACGTGCAGATGCCAGAGCAGCTCTTACAGGGCAAGTTACCAGCCCTAGTGGCCGTGACCTCTACTTCATCCTTTGGCTCTGACAGCACCACTCTCACCAACTACCGCGTGCAAGGACAAAACTTTATTGTCGACGGCGTGCCACAGCATCTGCGTCTGATCTTAGGACAGGCCGACAGCTCTGACACCTTAAGCGCTGATGTGCGCTACAGCCCACGCTCATAAGTAAGGAGGTGGCTCATGTTTTCTCGTTTACCAACCTCGGGCAAGCACTTACACCACTCCCTGCTTTTTGCCGCCACCATGTTTATCTGCACCGGCTGCCAATTAGTAGCCCCAACTCCTGCAGACAACGCAACTACGCTGCGCCACAACGAGCAACTGCAAGCGATGTACGCGGATTTAGCAACGACCTTAAGTGGCTACTACGCCTTTGGACACAGCGAGTTTGAGGTCTTAGCCCCTGAGGATGCAGCGCCTGCTGCAAACTCTTCACAGGGTAGCCTCACTCCAGCGGCACAAGTCGTACTACCCCTGACTAAGGAGCAGGCCTTAGCGCAGGCCTTACGCCAGCGCGGGGCGGCGGTGTGCCAGAGCTTAGGCACCTGTGCGTTAAAGGCGACACCTCTGTCCACGAATCTAACGCAGACCGAGGAGTTTACGCTATTAGAGCTCTTTGCGCCTGATTTGACCTTACAGCGTCTGTATAGCGCTCGTGCGCTGCCACTGGGGCCGGTTTCGGTCTTAAGGGCACGTGCGCCCCTTGTGACGGACATGTCTTTAAGCATGGCGCCCCCAAGCGGCGTAAAGCCACCTGATTTGGCCCACACCACAGCACCACGCGCCTCGGGAACGCTGGTAGCAGACACCCAAGTGCAACCACAACAGCAGCAAAAGAAGCAACAAAAGCAACAGCAACAGCAGCGGCTACAACCAAAGCAGCAGACGACAGCTCACAGCAGCGCCCGCATTGCCAACAGCAGTAAACCAGTAGCGGTGATGGCAGTGGCCACGCCGGCTCCAGCGCAAAAGCCAGCCCCAAATACAGAACCCGCTGGCAATGCACCAAAGCAGGCTACGCCAACGCCAACAGGAACGTCATCGGCATTAGCAGCCACGGCCAGCAAGGACGTGACGCCATCAACTGCAGCTAGCGCTAACAGCAGCACGGCGCCGGTGTTAACAGCACCTAATACCAACTCAAGGGCAACGCCGGAGTCCGAGCCACGTGCCACGAGTACCACGGCGTCCAGTACTACGGTCGACATTGCCGTAAGTGACCTCGCAGCCGCTCCGTTTGCGCAGAGCACAGGCGCTACTGACAGTGCTCCTAATGAGACCTATGGTGTTACGCCCCTGACCACCACTGAATCAAGCCATAGCACTCCAGGCTTTGCGCTCAGTGACCTCAAGGCTAAGGTAGCTTCCTTAGCGGCAGAGGCCGAGCAGCGCGAGTATGCCGATCAAGTGGCCACAGCTGTAGAAGCTCTACGCAGCAGCAACAGCAATAAACACAGCGGGCAAAGCTTACAGGAGCCCCCTGTCTTTACCGCACCCGCTCCTGCAACCACTGACACCACACCACAGGAACATAACGAGAGTGCTCAGCCTGCCGCCAAACAAGCTCCAGTGGTGATTCCGCCAGAGAAGTTGCAATTTGCCTCTTCCCCTGAAAAGTCACAGCCACGTCCTACTACCACAGCCGAGGCGCAGCAGCAGCAGCAATATCCGGAACAAGGCACAACCACCGCCGCCAATGACAATATGCCAAAGCAGCCCCCTGCTACAGACAAGCAGGTAAGTGCAGCAGGTGTGGCCGCGCTTACCGAGCGCTATGGCTTGCGGCCACAGCAGCACTCACAGCGTGATGTGCCCGTGTTTTTCTCCACCACACCAGGTGATCGCTACAGTCAGCGCAGTTCTTTATCTGCGATGAGCCCCAAGTCGCTGGTAAGCAGCTTACTGCGCGCCACAGGTAAGAGCATTAGCAATAGCAGCAACAGCAACAGCAACAGCAACAATAACAGCGCTACGCGCTTAGCGGTAATGACGCCTCTGAGCTTATTTGTCAGCAGCGTCAAGTAAGAGGCCTTTGAGGACAGGAGGATTTCTTATGGAACAGCGTAATCAGCGCTTATCAGGCGCCCGCTCCAGCCGCGTACCTCTGCTTTTTTGCTGGATATTTTGTGTCGTGGTGGTGTCCTTAGGTGCCTACGCCACCTTTATCCGTGGACAGGAACCGACGGCTGCTGAGGAACGAGCGGAGCGCGAGCATGCCCCTGATTTAGCCTTAGGTGAGTCGATGAGCAAGCGCCTGTCGCAAGTTGATGATGAGGGTACTGCGGGGAGAGGCTTACCGCGTCATAGTGGGGCTAACGCTGAGACCTCTTTTTGGGGTGACTATACCCAGTACTTAGCGATGACTGACCCTACTCAGCTCGAGGACTTGCCTGAGGCGATGACGGCTGAACTGCAAATACCAGCAGAGCCAGCCCCAGAGCTGCCCCAGTCTACCCCACGCCCTGCGGTAGTGATCGCTCCGCCTGCAGAATCAGTAGCACCTGCAGAACCAACACTTGCAGAGCAGCTGCAAATGCAATTACAGCAGCGCCGTGCAGAGGCCTTACTACAGGCTTTAAGTTCCTCATCCTCACTTAACAACCAAGGAAGCAACAGCGCCCGCGAAACGCTGCTGGGCCCACAAGGCCAAGGTCAAGGACAAGCCCAAGGTCAAAACAAGGTGCAAAGCCCATCAGGCCAGCTTGCCTCCGCCACTGCCACCACCCCACACTCCACTCTGACCCCGCTCCAGCAGCGCTATTTCGCGCAGGGACAACAGGCGATCGGCGGCAGTGCTACAGGTATGGGCAGCGATGGCAGCGTGGCAGGTGTCGGTAGCGGTGACAACCTGCGGGGATCGGGCATAAGCAGTGAGCAAACGCTCTCTGCTTATGAGGGGCTGGTCAATAACGACACCTTATTGCAGACCTCAGTTGAGACCGTGCTCTCTCCATTTTTACTGCGTCAGGGCACGCTGATCCCGTGTGTGCTCTTAACAGGTATCAACTCCGACCTGCCAGGACTTGTGCAGGCGCAGGTGGTCTCTGATGTTTATGACACTCCACGGGGTAATCACGTGCTGATCCCGCGTGGCTCTAAGATCATTGGCCAATATGCGTCCGCGCCCATGATGGGCCAAGAGCGGTTGATGCTGGGCTTTAACCGCGTGATCTTCCCTGACGGCAAGGCCATGAGCTTAGGGGCGATGCCAGGCAGTAGTACTGATGGCTACGCAGGCTTTAATGCGGAGGTGGACAACCACTTCTGGCGCTTAATGGGCAACTCTATTTTGCTCGGCGGCATTACGGCTGGTATTGCTATTAGCGTGGACGATGACCAGCGTGATGACAACGGCAACCTCACTTTAAATGGTGCGCTATCACAGGGATTGGGCCAGTCCATTGGTCGCGTGCTAACCAACGTCATTGAGCGCAATATGGCCATTTCGCCAACGCTGACGGTGGAGCCAGGCTTTAACTTCAATGTAACGCTGACGAAGGATATCTACTTCCCAAGCCAGTATCAGGACTTTGTGTACTAAGTAAGGCGCACTCAGGGTGAGGACAGCACTTTAAGTGCAGTTGCTAAGCTTTACTTCAAGAAGGGTGGTGTGCTCACCTCGCTGGTAATGCTCTTACTGGTGCGGGATAACGCACGCCACCACCTCTGAGGTGGTTGGTGTTCACCTCTCTTGTAACACTTTTACTTGTGAGGAACAAACATCCCCACCTCCTTTGCGGTGGTTTGTGATCCACCCCATTTCCGTTTACTTGCGTATTTTGGAGGCCACCATGCTTTCCCAGCTTCGCCACCTCTTAGGACACGGCCTATCGGCTTTGCTCTTGGTCCTCTCCTTTTTCACTATCACCACTCTCCTCAACACCAAACCAGCCGCTGCGGCCATGCCTGTCATCGACGGCTCCCTCTTAACGGAAAACACCATACAACGCATCTTGACCATCCAACAATGGGCCAAAGACAACATCAACCAAATCGAGCAAATCAGTCGCCTCGAGACCGGCAACGGCATCATGAACGCCAGCTTCAACCTGCTCAATGACAACTTTGCCATGCTGCACAAATACACATGGCAAGACGTCAGTGCCATTCAAGAAGAGTCTCTGGCTCTTCTGCAAGCGGCACGTGCGGTGTGGGAAGAGTTTGGCAGCGCCAACCATTACTACGCCTCCTTTCATAAAGCGCAAGCATGGGAAAACTGCATGCGTACCCAACACTGCTCTTTTAAAGAAGCCATTCGCCAGCTGGACGACAGCGCCATTAGCCAGTCCCTGCAAGCCTACCGCAATGCTGAGGAGATGAATATCAAGCTGCAAGGACAAATTGAACAGCTGCAAAGCCTCAATCAAGAGAGCCAAGACACCAAAAGTACCGCCGCTACCTTAGATGCCCTCTCTAAAATCAATGGCTCGGTCGCCAGCTCTATGGTCGATCTCAACAACCAAGTAGCCCAGCTGACCAAATTACAAAGCCACGCCTTAGCACAAAGCAGCAACGAGGCCTTAGCCGACGAGAGCTACTTCAAGGCCATTACCTCCTACAAAGAGACCGAGGAACGGCCACTACCTTACGAGCTGCCATAGGCTCTGCGCCCGTGGAGCCCACGGCCAACAACCAAATAACACATGGTGTCTCGAGATCACTTACACGAACTCACTTAGGAATGAGTGATCGAATAAATGACGGAGAAAGGGATGAGTGCTGGAAACGTCACTCACCTCGAGATTAATGGTGCAGGTGAGTCTAATCCTATCTTAAGACTTTGCACCATGATTACCCTAAAGTCCGTCATCTGTTAGGTCAGTCATTCCTTACGGCACCCCACCCCTCAGGGCGGAGCACAGCTGCTGTTACGGCGGCCGCTACAGCTGCAACCACAGCTGTTGCTGCAACCACAATGGCAGCTGCCGCAGCCCACACGCCACTGCTACCGCCCTTGAAAAAAGGATTCTGACTATGCCTCAAGACAGCAAAGACTCCATGCCTCTGCCCCCAGAGAGCAGAACCAGCTCCCGCCCTACAGCTACCAGCAGTAGCAACCCTGCTCTGCGCTTAACCCCTGAGAACAAGCCAGAGCAGGTGCCAACTGTGCGTAACATTACCGTGGGTAACACCACTGTTACCCTGCACTTAGAAGCCTACGATGCAGGCTACTTATCACAGCCTGCTAACCTCATTTTTGCGGCGCTGCAGCACTTCCATGGCTTAGATGACGAGACTTTACGTCAGGCCTGCCACTTAAGCCCCCAAGTCTTTACCCGCAACATCAACATGTTGCAGGCCCTCAACTGTGTGCGTCACTACGAGAACCACAGCTATCTGGTGCCAGTCGATCCTGACTTTAAGCCCGAGCAGCAAGAGCCACGTGACCTGCAGGAAATGGTGGCAGCCTATCAATACGGCCACTTAAGCCAGTTTGGCGTCAACATGCCTACTGGAGCCCTCTTAAGCCGCAGTATCGATCGCAACATGTTAGCGCTGACCCTGCTGTTACAGGGCGTAAGCTGCTGCCATGTCACCGAGCTGCAAGCTCTCTTCCCACACAAGACCCTGCACAAGCAGCTGGGACGCTTACACGCGTTACAGCTCATCACGCAACAGAATGACGTGGTGCAATGGCTGCCACGTGATCGCTACTTCGATCCGGAGATGGAGTTTAAGCTCTTAAGCTTAAGCTACAAGCCAGAATACGCCGCAGGCTTTATCTGCGCCCCATTTGCCCCTAATGCAAGCTCAGCTTTTGTACGCGAGGAATTGGCGTCTGCTGAGGCCAAGAAACAAGCGCAAAAGCAAGCACGTCATCATGCGGCGTTAAAGGCAGCACGTAAGCGTAAGGCCAATGCCGACGCCCAACAGGCCTCCGCACAGGAAAAAACTGCTCCACAGGACAACACTGTCCCACAAAGCCAAAAGGCTCCCCATCCTGCAGCCACGCAGAAGCCAAAGCCAACTGCGCCAACCACTTCTGACGCTTCAGCGCCAACTGAGACGCCTGCAAGCACGCCAACCGCCGCTACGGGGCACAGCACTCCAACTACTTCGGCAGAGGGACAGCATGCGCCTGAGAACATGAGCGCATCTCAAGAGCATAACAGCTCGGCTAAGTCTGCCGACCTGCCTCTTTTTGTTGACTTAGAGACTGAGGGTAACGCTGCTGCCGTCAACAGTGGTGCTGAGGAAGAACTTACCACCGAGGAGGTGGCAGAGCCAGCTACAGCGGAGCACTCGTCAGTGCTGCCCCCACAGGCGGTAAGCGACGGCACTAAAAGTGAGCCCCAGCAGCCAGCGCTGCCAGTGGCCACGACCACCACTGAGGGTACTTCTGTAAATGAGGCGGTAGCAGTACTGATGAGCACGACTCTTATGGACGGCGTCAGCCACACCATGAGCCACGTTGTAACGCCCCGTTCACACCTGCATGTAGTCAAGCGCAACCGTAAGGTGCGTCACCTGCAAGTACCAAAGCGCCACAACCATGCGGCGCTGCACAAGTCCTTACAGGAGCTGGGCTTAGTGTCCAGCATGCAAAGCCGTCAGCACTAAAGCAGGGTGATGGCTTTAGGAGCTGCTTGCTTGTAGCAGCGCCCGCCCCTGACAACTCCGCTCTGCTGCCTTTGCAGAACACCTGCTGCGCGATGCCACCTCTTAAGGTCGTGATCATCTATTGGTGTCCTTAGTCGCTCTTGTGATTCAAGGTCGCTCCAGCACCTCTTGCTGCGTGCCCTTTACTGCACGCCAAGGAGATAGCCTATGTGTAATTCTCGCTTTTTCAGCTTGCTGCTGAGCATGCTGCCACGTGCTTGTTGCGCAGTACTGCTCCCTTTGCTGGCCTTGCTGGTCTCCACCTCCGTACAGGCGGAGCCAATTGTCAATCAATTAAACATGGCCGATGTGGTATATCTCTACGAGGCCGAGATCCTCGATCTCAATGATAAGGTCGTCCGCTATGCTTCGGGGCTGATGTTTTTACTGGCGGGATTTGCAGTGGTGCTCTCTGGCATCAAGCTGATACTGCTCAAACAAGGCGGCTTACAGGACTTTATGGCAGTGATTGTGCGCTTATGCCTCGTCATTGGCATCTGCAAGTTTCTCATTATTAACGGCTATGACTTCTCCCGCGACATCATTGCCTCTTTTACCAGCATGGCCTATAGCGAATCCAGTGGTGACGGCTATCAGGATGTGCTGCGCATGATGATTGACTTCTTTCATCTTGCAGAAGAGTTTGCTCTGAGCCTCACGACGCGCAACGTGGTGTTCTATCTCCTCTTCATGATACCGTTCTACCTGCTCATCGTCTTCATCATCTTAAACTATGTCATCACCTACATTGTTGCCTTCTTTGTCGCGGTGATGGGCGTGGTGGTGATCGCTTTTGGTGTGCTCTCGTTTACGCAGAATTTGGCCTTTAACTACATCAAGCTGGTTCTTGCCTTTGGTCTGCGACTGTTTAGCCTGTGCTTTATCATTAAGGTAGGTCAACTCGTGATCTCGGACATGACCGAGCACTTAAGGCTGATCATTGCCAATGGTCAGATCATCTCCATCCAAGATGCTGGTTTTGTGCTCTTTGTGATGTTCTTTATCTTATTTTTGTCCTTGGTGCTGCCGCACATTGTGGCATCTTTGGTGTACTTCACACCGCAGAACTTAGCGGGGCCATTTCAAGTGGTACAAACCAAATAAGAGCTATGAGCTCATAGGCAAAGCTATGCTCATAGGCAACGGGTTACAAACGCAAGGAGTGTTGCTCTAACTTAGGGCGGCAGCCACAAGATGCAAGTGGCTACCGCCTTTTTAGCTGGTACGCGCAGCAAGCCTCTAAGGAAAGTTGCTGACAACATTACGGCCTTTGGCGAATCTTGGCTATATCCACCAAAAGAACCAAAAGGTGGTGATGATGATGATGATGATGTTCCCCCAGCGAGGCAGTACCGTGCTTTGCTGCGGTAATATGCCTTGGGAGTGTGGCTACCTGTCCCTACTCGCTACCTTTGTCTCCATCTTTGATGGGTGTGGGCGCTAACGCTAAGGTTCCTCTGTGTTAACGGCAATAGGCTAAGAGCTAAGAGCGAAATACCGGCTCTACTCAGAGTTTGGGGATACCAAAAAGTAGCAGCCCTGCGATCAAGCATGGGATCCCATGTGATGGTGTTTGATGTGACCAACCTTGGAGTAGTGTTGGTGCCATATCAACCAAACTCTGAGGAGATCAGAAATACCGACGCCGCCAGCAAGCAAGCAAGCAAGCAAGCAAGCACCAATTGCGCACTATCATCTACACAACCATTATGAGCTATTGCCCGTAGGAGCAGCGGTAACTTTGGCTTAAATTCCTGATTTTTCTAGGGAGCCCCCTGCCTTTCCTTGCTGTCAGCGCCAACTGACAAGTGCGGTCTGTGAGCATGCGCTCTTGTTTTGCCTGTAAATGAGACTATACTGAGCGCCATTACTTGCTTTGCTTGGACTGCGGACCACGCAGTATTTCGGGGCAATGCACACAGGAGGCTGGTGTTCTGTAGTGCCTTCCTGTTGGTATGCGATGCTACGCTGTGTACACCCAAAGAGTCACGTCTTGAACGTGATCCCTCTGCACGTCTAAGCCTAAGCATCCCAGCCAGCATTCTACTCCTCTTCACTTACAATCACTATCCTCTGTGCTTTGTCGCTATGCCCAGTGCTGTTGCACTGCTGGTAGGCCTCACCCCGCCTCGAAATACCATTGAGCACTACTTTCTCCTATCTTCTGCTAAGCAAGCGCCAAAGCTGCGCGCGCCCCCGCCCAATACAAACAAGCACGCCTTAGGTAAGCTCAGAGCTTAATGCTTTTTGTTCCTATCTCTGCCTTATGCGTGGTCGCATCACCTGTGGTTAGTTACTCCACCCCAGAAAACGCAACCACGCACCTCTGGCTGGTTTTAGCCTCACCAGAGCGCAAAGCAAAAGAGCACAGTTTGGCTTAAGCACTGGGTTCTTGTGACCACGGTTTTCCTCTGTGATTTTAGTTACCCCGTTGCTACCTCTGGCTTTGTCATCGCTGTAGATGGCTGTGACCTCGACATGGTGACAGTCACACCTCCACCTAGCCCTGAGCCAGCCCTATCCCTCTGGATACGAGCATGTGCTCAGATACCTCATTGCCGATGCTTAAGGCAAGGGTAAGGCTTACGCGCGCAGTCGTCCCGTCACGGCTAACCGCTCTTTACCTCCTGCTGGTGCTAAACATCTACAGCCCCCGAAGTACTACATACTCTTAGAGGAGGGATGCTGCTGTGAACTGGAAGGTTGTCCTCGCTATCATGACTTGCAACGTCGTCTTGATGTCTGCAAGTTACACCATGTTGATACCGTTTTTACCTCTATACTTGCGTGACGAGTTAGGGGCAAATCCAGAAACCCTCAACATGTGGACAGGTGCTATCTTTGCCATCTCCTTTGCCGTGTGTGCGGTTATGGCTCCTATCTGGGGCAAGATGACCGACTCCAAAGGAAAGAAGCTGATGATTATCAGATCCAGCAGTCTGATTGCCCTGACCTACTTATGCGGTGGCTTAGTGCAAACCCCACTGCAGATGTTCTTTGTGCGTATCCTACAGGGCTTTGCCGCCGGTTTGTGGCCAGCATCATTAGCCTTAGTCTCCTCTTACACCCCAAAGAATAAGGTTGGTATCTGCATGGGCGTGATGCAGAGTGCCAATATCTGCGGTGGTATCTTAGGCCCTCTCTTTGGCGGTGTTTTAGCCGAGGCTTTTGGTATTCGCACCTCATTCTTCATTGCCGCTGGTGCGCTCATTATCATCACCTTGGTGACTATCTTCTTTATCAAAGAGCCATCAAAAGCCCCAGAGCACAAAAAGGCTCCAGCTCCATCTTATCGCGAGCTCTTTAACCGTGCGGGCTTACCAATGATCCTCTTTGCCACCGGCCTTACCAACATGGTGATTCTGCTGCTGCAGCCAATCATGACCTTGTACATTGGTGAGTTACGTGGCCACAATGACAATCTGATCTTAATTTCCGGCTTAGTGTTTTCGCTCTCAGGTATCGCTGGCGCTATTGCCGCACCAATCTGGGGGCGTCGTGGTCAGAGCATCGGTTTCTTTAAGACCTTGGTCACCTCACTTACGGCTGCCGGTGTCTTAATCGCTTGCCAGTTCTTGCCGAATACCCTCGTACCATTTGCGATCTTGCAATTCTGTGTGGGCTTAGGATTCTCTGGTATCTTCCCATCAGCCAACGCCATGGTCATCAACCTGACCTCACCTCTTGAGCGTGGCTCCGCCTTTGGTATGCTCTTCTCGGCGCAGCAGATTGGTGGTGCCATTGGCCCGCTCATTGGCGGTCTGATTGCCACCTACGTGAACTTAGCCAGTATCTTTTTTGTCTCAGGATGTATTCTGGTAATGATTGCCCTGACGGTGTACTTAAAGATGCCAGCGGCGGTGCGTGGTCGTCCACAAGAGACCTTACACGAGCGTCCTGCACAAGACATCATCAAGGAGATCAAGGAGCAGGCAGCCAAGGAAGTGGCGCAAGATATGGCGCG
This sequence comes from Candidatus Anaerobiospirillum pullicola, assembly GCA_018884035.1. Taxonomy (GTDB): domain Bacteria; phylum Pseudomonadota; class Gammaproteobacteria; order Enterobacterales; family Succinivibrionaceae; genus Anaerobiospirillum; species Anaerobiospirillum pullicola. Next base: position 20,285 of record JAHLFE010000208.1, on the reverse strand, counting down.
CGAGCAGCAGAACTTAGCGCAAGTACGTGCTGAGCGCGCTCAGGAAGCGGCCCAAGCGAAAGCCAACCTCCAAGATGAAGCCAAGCAATAACAGCAGAAGCAGAGCTTAGCTCTGACACAACTTCAACCCAGCGACGAGGCGCACTACGGTGCGCCTTTGTTGTTTTTGCAGGGGCAAAAGCCGCACTTTGCAGCATTGGTATTGATAGCGACAAACTCGCTGTTTGCTTCTAGCCTTGGGAGGAAAAGACATGGATTTAGGCGGTGCGATTTTTCTCTTAGTTAGTGTCATTGCCTTCGGCAATCTACTTGTTTGGCGGGTTCATAATTTGTCTAAGTAACATACTGCTATGCTCAGCAGCATAGAATAGCGACTCTACTGGCCTTCCCATCTTAACGGGCGGCCTCTGCATCATGTCGTTATCATTGGCTCGTTAGCCACACATAAGGAGCTGGGCTCACCTCGAGCTTGGCGCCCTTTTGCTATCACCTGCCATAGAGCATACATTGCCGCAGCAACTGTGACCATCACCAAACAAAAAGCCCCTGCCACTACCTCAAAACAAGATAGCAACAGAGGCCTTTTGCCGCATACCTTCCTAATGCGACCACGTAGCTACGAGACTCTTAGTCTAAAAGCGACGAGCTTAACACTGGGAAGCGTAAGTAGCCCTTTGGACTGGAGTCATCCGCCTCAATATGGAAGCCCACCGCATAACGCTCACGCTTCCACTGATTGCGCTGGAAGAATCTAAAGAAGCGCTGTACGCAAACCTTAATGTCTTCATCAGTGGCTACGCCCACCTTGGTCGTCACCTCTGCATACTTGTCGTTCTTATGCGCGCACAGCTCCGCGATAATCTCCTCAGGAAGCAGCACATCCACCGTAAAGAGCTTACGAATGGTATCCAAAAGCGGATATGGCATTAAGTCCTTCTCATCCGTCTGCTCACCTCCTGGACGTAACTCCGCCGTTGGCGCCTGCGCTACGATGTAGCTCATGGCTGGCACCATAAAGCGCTGCTCAAAGCCATCTAAGGCAATGCCCTCAGCTACAATCTGGCGATTGATCTTTAAAATGGTGCTCTTGCCAATACCTGCAATAGGTGACAGGCCACCGGCAGTATCACCGTCCATGGTGCAATAACCTACAGCCGCCTCAGAAAGATTCGAGGTAGCAATCAGCAGGAAGTTCTTATGGTTGGCTAACAGCCAAATGCTTGGCAGACGAGAACGCGCCTGAATGTTCTGCAGCGCAATGTCATCGTGCTCCCATGTCAGGTCATAACCTAAGGCCTGATTTAAGGTCTGCACATAGTCCTTAACCACTGGCGCAATCGACCACTGGTAGAACTTAGCACCTAAGCACTTGGCCATCTCTGTGGCCGCAGTACGAGTCACCGAGCCAGAGTAATCCGAGCCCTGATAGGCACACCATAAAACCTCTGGGATCACGTACTTCTTCAGCACCTCAATGAGGTCATTGATGATCTCAGCACTCAGCGAGCTGTCATAAGGGCCAACACCAGCAGCACTCACGACCTCATTAGTAAACTGACCATAATCAAGTTGCACCCCTAAGCTTTGCAGCTGCTGCACGTACTTAGTCACGCCTAAGTTAAGTAAGGCATAAATCTGACTTAAAACCACGCAGGTAGAGCACAGCGCCGAATCAGCACCACCAGATAAGGACACCGCAAAGCCCTTAGAGTGAGTCTTAATGAGCCAATCATGCAGACCTAAGGCTACCGCCTTCAGCATCTCATCGTACACACTCAAGGCCGGTAAGATGCCGCTTTGCGCCGTCGTGATTACCCAGTCTTTAAACGAGAAGAGGTTAGCACGCGATACCACCTCAGCGTTTTCGACAAAGATGCACTGGCCGTCGTAAATGGTGCCACCACCCTCGCAGCCTAAGTTGTTAATGCTGATCACAGGCAGCGAATAGACTTGCGACAGCAGTAAGCAGTGCTGCTCTACTTCTTGTGGACGGCCCACTTCATAGCCGTAGGCATCACTCATCAAGATAAAAGCAAAGTCGTCGTGATGATCTGCTACATAAGCTTGCATCTCTGGCGACATAAAGAATTGGTAGTCACCAAAAGCCACTAAGACCTTTTTCGTACCAATCTGGGCTACATAGCCATGCACCAGATCAAAGCCAGGAAAATCATAGGCGGCACTGAAATAGCGCTGCGAGTAATCAGTACGGCCATGTGCTAATTGCAGTTTGCTAGGTGCCGTAAAGAGGATCTCATCACGTGTCATCAGCACGTAAGAGCTTGCCAGTGGACCTACAGGCTCACTTACTTCCTCTTGTGTCGTTACCGTGAGCGTGCCCTCGCTTGACACTTGAGCCTGCACCTCGACGCTATGCTCAGTGACACTGCCTTGAGGGGCTACCGCTGCTAAAAAGGACTCAGGGTCAGCAAAGCATTTGGCCTGTAAATACTGCGGAACGCCCACACCGACAATAAAGTCCTCAGGTAACTTTTGCTGGAATTCACGTAAGAGCGTCTGCACCTTCGCAATGAAGCTTGGGCTTAAGAACATGTCATCGCATTCCATGCCGCTGACACAGAGCTCACAACCAAATAAGGCTTGCTTGCCTTGAGCCTTGGCCTCTTGCGCTGCCAGTAAGATCCGCTCTAAGTTCTGCTTCACGCCCAACGCTTGGGTATTGAGGGATAAAGCCGCTACTTTATGAAAAGAAAGTGCTTCCATTACAACCGAAATCCTGAAAAGCTGCCCGACGCTCACTGACGCGCATGCTGGCTGGGTGACTCTTACGCTGACTACAGAGAGTTATCCCACTAGGGTTAACCTTGACGCCAACGAAAGTATGAAGACAAAGCTTCCACCCTACTCGCCCCAAAGAAAACCTCTAGCCAGAGATCACATCTAAGCCCTCGCTCTAAACAACAGCTTAGAGTAGACTGAAGTGGAGTTAGGTAACCGCCGCGCAGTGTAACCTGAGGTCATGACAGGTAGACGCCGAGGCGCTAAAGCCTCGCCTCTGTACCTGTTCTCACAATGCCTGCCTGCCTGCTCTGGTCAGTGCTTAAGTTTAGTGTAGCTCAATTTTTCCACCCTGCAGCGCTGCAGCCCAAAGATGCAACGCTGCTGTCATTATGGTGCGTTCACCGCAAAGCACTAAATATCCCCTACGCCGCCTCTCTTCAACGCCATTGAGTTCTTCCTTAGAGTCCTCACTCTGGACACTGCCCCACCATAGCGCCTCCCTACTCTTGCCTCCTCTTAGTCCCACCATGGCCCATAACAAACCACCCACTGCCGCGTCAGTCTGTGTCCCAGCACAGCCGTATCAAGCCACTTTGCCCCAGATCGTGGCACAATCATGTTCTTCCCTGTTCTTCCTTAATTCTTGGCCAAAGAATGCCATTTCTGCCTTCAGCACACTTGCTTTTCTTAACAGATCCTAAGAAAATTAAAGGTTAACTGTGTGGCTGCCAACGTAAACCTTTACGGTTTCTTTTTCTGTATTAACTTGCAGTGCCGAGCTCAGGCGTCACGCCCTCTTTTGGGGCTACACTAAAACTGCAAGCAGAAAAACAGCAACAGCAAAAACAGCGTTACAACAGCAGTAGTGCCTGTCCCCGTACTTACAGTACGCACGCCGCGAGCGATGCTTCTACCGATGCTCCAGCATGCTTAAGCGCGCTCCCGCATACGCCCCCATGCTCATAGCGCCTGTACTTGAAGTAACACCAGCATCCTCTATGGCCTGCTTAAGGGAACACAACAACGCAGTGTCTGTTCAATTTTAGAGGCCTGTTGTCGTAAAAGGAGCTTCTGCTGCCCATGCTGGCACGCAACAACTCAAGCTATCTGCAGCGCCTAACCTGTAGGTCTAACCGTGTTGCTTGCAGGCTGTATGTGCTGCCTGCGGCCGTAGCTGTTGCATGTGCTCTTTTTACGCTGCCCTTGCTGGTAGGATTTACCTCTATGGTTTTGGTACCGCCTTTTGACGCTCTATCAAGATGTTCTGACATCTCGTCAAAACGCCTACTCAAGCTCCGAGGTCAGCCTATACACAGACATTACCCCACAAAACTGACGCCTTTACGTCCACCTGCTGCTTAAAAAGCAGTAAGACCACAACCGCCATGCGGCCATGCATACGTACAAGCACACTCTTAGCAGCATTTGCGCATTTGCTTTGACGTATGCACCTCGTGGTAGGCCATGTAAGTGCACTTACTTGCAAATAAGCAATGAGCACTGACGGGCAAGGTGGCTTAGTTCTTAGGATCGCTCTAGTGGGGAGAGCTGATGGAGAAATTAGTTTGGACAAGCAGTATGTAATCTCCCAAGGCCACTGCCGCAAATTGGGAGCCACGATTGAAGAAGGCGGCGTTAATTTCGCCGTATACTGCCCAGCCGCTTCGGTCATCGAATTACTCCTCTTTAAGGATGTGGATGACCCTAATCCAAGCGTGATTACCCTCTCTTCAGCGCTCTACCGCTCTGTCTACTACTGGCACGTCTTTGTACCAGGCTTAAAAGCTGGTCAAGTCTACGCTTGGCGCGTGCGCGAGGCGATTCGCAATTACAAGTCCCGCACCAGTCACGTCGAAATTGGCAAGGTGCTGATTGACCCTTATGGCAAACGCGTGCTCTTCCCTAAGGACTATAAGCGCATGCAGGGCAACGACGAGGCTGAAAACCTGCGTACTGCCGCCCGCTCCATGGTGGTCGACACCTCGACCTACGATTGGGGTATTGAGTGCTCCCCACGCCACCCTTTAAACAAAACCGTCATCTACGAGATGCACGTCAAGGGCTTTACGGCAGACCCTAGCTCGGGTGTGGCCGAAGAGCTGCGTGGCACCTATCGCGGTCTGATCGAGAAAATCCCTTACCTCGTCGATTTAGGCATTACCGCCGTCGAGCTCCTGCCTATCTACCAGTACGATAAGTACGACGCCTTACCTGGCAAGGAAAACTACTGGGGCTACAGCCCCATGTCGTTCTTTGCCGTGCACGAGGCTTACTCCTCTGACAAGTCCATGATGGGCCCGTTAGATGAATTCCGTGACATGGTCAAAGCCCTGCACCGCAATGGCATTGAGGTCATCTTGGATGTGGTCTACAACCACACCTCTGAAGGTGATGCCAATGGCCCTTGCTACTGCTACAAAGGCTACGACAAGCGCAGCTACTACATCATGAACGAGCAGGGTGATTACTACAATTACTCTGGCTGCGGCAACACTTTAAACGCCAACAATGCTGTAGTGCGTGCCATGATTTTAGAGTCGCTGATCTTCTGGAAAGAAGAGATGCACGTCGACGGCTTCCGCTTTGATTTAGCCTCGATTCTGGCGCGTGATGCCAATGGCACCCCGCTGCCAAACGCTCCTGCACTGCTTGATATCGACAACAATGTGCGCCTTGCCGATGCCAAGATCATTGCCGAGCCATGGGATGCCGGTGGCCTCTATCAATTGGGCAATATCGCCGGTTCCAAGTGGCGTGAGTGGAATGGTCAATTCCGCGATGATGTGCGCTCCTTTATGCGTGGCGACAATGGCGCCATTAAGAAGTTTGTTCTGCGCCTGATCGGCTCTCCTGACATCTACAACGAGCGCGAAATCGATCCGCAAAAGAGCATCAACTTCATTACCTGCCACGACGGCTTTACGCTGCACGACCTCGTGACCTACGCCTACAAGCACAACTTTGACAATGGCGAGATGGGCCGCGACGGTAACGACAACAACTACTCGGCCAACTATGGCTACGAGGGTGAGAGCGATGACGAGAAGCTCAACAACCTGCGTCTGCGGCAGTGTAAGAACATGATCGCCCTCACGGTGTTGTCGATGGGTACGCCAATGCTGCTCATGGGTGATGAGATCTTACGCACCCAAAAGGGCAACAACAACGCCTACTGCCAAGACAATGAGCTCTCCTACATGAACTGGAACTTCACTCCAGAGCAACAGGAGATGCTGTTCTTTACGCGGCAGATGATTCGTCGTCGTACTATCCGCGTGCGCTCGTCTACTAACCACCGCCACCGTGACTACAGCATGCTGGATAAGGTGTTACGCAACACCCGTATTCAGTGGCATGGCGTGAAGCCATTCCAGCCAGACTGGTCGGATTACTCACACTCCATTGGCTTAATGGCCTACTGGGGCACCTACTCGATTTACGCCTACGTCTTCGTCAATGCCTATTGGGAGGACTTAGAGATCGAGCTGCCACCACTGCCACGCAATGCTAAGCGTCACTGGTACCTCTTGGTGAACACCTCCGATCGCTACCCTGATGACGTGGTCAATATCTTTGCGATGCCACGTTACAGTGCTGGTACGCAGCTTAAGGTAGCTGCCCGCTCGCTGGTGATTCTGATCAGCCCAGCCTTCTAAAGGCAAGTAAGAAGCGTTAAGGCCCAAGCTTAAGCTTAATCTGTCAGCTAAGCTCAGCTTTAGCGCTGCTTACCACCAGCTAAGGCCGCTACCTTCCACTACCACTTTCACTTTCACTCCCCCGCATTGCAATCAGAGATGCCGCCCAAGCAGGCATACTCCCCACACTCTCAACAAAGGAGAAGACGCCACTGCCCTGTAAAGGCCACGCGTCATACATGTCTATGGACTTTAAGCCCGTTCCACCTGATGGTAAGGTTGTCGATTTACGTAAAGCCCCTGCTGCTAAGACGCCTGAGCAAATCGAGGAAGAGAAGAAAGAAAAGCACGAGCGCGTGCGCCGTAATCTGCGCTTAATCGCTCTGGCCGTTGCTGCCTATTACTTTATTAGCGCAGGCTATTCGTGGTACGAAGAGTCCCAGCTTGAAGATGCGCATATCGTGGCTCAAGTGCAAAACCCACTGCGCGATCCGCAAGCTTTTCGTGACACCTTTAATCAGCTGCTTGACCAAGCCGACACCTCTTTACCACTGGCTAATGCTAATGACACTACTGAGGGCTTTGTGGCGGTGTTATCGACCGCTATTGAGATCAAAGGCTACGCCAAGCCAAACTCCAAGGAACTTAACTCGGTACAAATCCAGACACGCTACCCTGACGCCTTTCCTCCTGAGAGCTTAAAGGCTTTCCAAACCTTTGTGCTTGCTTGCGAGCGTATGGTCAACCACAATGCTCAACCTGACTTTGCTGATGAGGTCTTACGGCAAATTGGCTTAGAGCCAATGCTGGATGCCAACCCTGACGATAAGTACTTTGAGGCCGCGACGGTGCGCTCTAATTACTTTGAGTACACCACCACCTTTACCTCGGGCCCCATTGATGAGCTGACCTTAGTGGCTACCCCTCGCGTTAACATTACCACCGTGACGGATGAGAGTGTCAGCTCAACCGCCCCTGAGTCTTTAGATGAGAGCAATGTGGCCGAGACCATGGCCGCTCACGATCTCCAAGATGTGGAGCGTGCGGCTGCGGCACAAGTGGCAACCGAGCGTGCTGATGCTGAGCCTCTGCGTGAGGCTTTAGAGCAGGAGCAGCTCAATGATGACGTGCCACAGATCTAAGCGCAGGGCTGTTAGGATCTGTAACGAAATAAGGTTTACAAAACGGCTTGGCCATAATCACCAACGTTGTTGGTAGGCTGCTTGGGTGCTGACAGCACTCTGTAAACTTTATTGTTTTACAGATCCTTAACTCCCCTAGCCCCTGCTATGCGTCTGAAGCCTAACAGAAGCTGACAGCGACGCCGTTTTTCTCTTAGAGGATTGGCAATCTACCAGTGCTGAGCTCTTTTACGTGGTGCTCTTAAGTACGCCCATGCGGGTGCCCCCTAATTGCTGGCGTCGGCGCATTACAGCAGGCTCTCTTGTCTTCCACGTAGCTGAACCTCTTAAGCGTAGAGACGAAAAAGCCCCCAAAAGCGGGGGCTGGATCTTAGTTAGCTCTTAGCAGAGCTCTTAGCTTGGCGCTTTGCTTTGCGCTTAGCTTCTTCCTCTGCTTGAATCAGACGATCAGTGATCGACAGATCATCATCGCACTTGTACAAGAACTGGTCAGGATGCTTAGGATCGACTAAAGCGTAAGATGGGTAACCGAGGTACAGCTCTAACTCATTGCCTTCGGAGTCGGCATAGCCAATAGAAAAAACGTCATAGCCATCGAGCTGCCCTTCCCATTTTGGGACTACTGACATCACCGTCGTCACATGAATCCGCAACCATCTTTTGGGCTGCTTTCAAAGCCTCAGGTGTCATCAGAAAACCTCCTTACAATTAGGGCATATTAATACACAAAGCATGAACTGATCCTTATTTTTGGCTCTCCTCGATGTGGGGCAACGATTTGGGTGCTTTTTGCTTGTGGGCGGTAAGCGACTGTACAGGTCGCATAGGTCGGCTTTTTTGCGTACACGGGCACAAGATAGCTGCTTACTGCTTGTCAGCGCCCCTATACTCTTGTACATTGTTTACCACACCAAGCGCCAGAACTGCATAGCGCACCTTATGCGCCTGCCCGCATGTCTTCTCAGTGCGCCTTTTCTGCGCCTCTATCTTGCACTTTTACTGTGATCGTTTAGGATTGTCATGAAAGTAGGTATCTTAGCTGCGGGTTCTATTGCCGGTACCATGGCCCGCACTTTAAACGGTTTACACCACCCAGAGGTTGAGCTCTACGCTGTGGCCTCGCGCGCCCAAGAGCGTGCCGATGACTTTGCACAAAAATACAACGTCCCTCATGCCTATGGATCATATGAGGCCTTAGTAAACGACCCTGAAGTCGATCTCATTTACATCGCCTCCCCACACTCTGAACACTATGAGCACGCCAAGCTATGCTTAGACCACAAAAAGGCTATTCTGGTCGAAAAAGCCTTTACCGCTAATGCGAAGCAAGCAGCGGAAATCTTAGAGCTGAGCAAGAAGCAAAACACCTTAGTGGCCGAGGCTATTTGGACGCGCTATATGCCATCGCGCGCTATCATTGCCCACGCCTTAAAGGAAGGCAAGATTGGTGTGGTGCACTCTATTCAGGCAAACTTAGGCTACCCAATCTCCCACAAGGAGCGTATTGCGCAGCCCCGCCTAGCTGGTGGTGCACTTTTAGACCTTGGCGTCTACCCAATTAACTTCGCCATGATGTTCTTTGGCCACGACCTTGATCAGGTCACTGGCTCCTGCATTAAGTCCCCACTGGGCGTGGACTTCTTAGATAACATCTGCCTGACCTTTAGAGATGGCAAGATGGCCTCGCTGCACGCTACAGCCTTTGGCCCAAGCGACCGCAACGGTATCATCTACGGTGAAAAGGGCTACATTGTCGTCACCAATATCAACAACCCTGAAAAGGTAGAGATCTTTGATGTAAACCACCAAAAGATCGAGGAGCTGCCTTTACCAATGCAGGTGACAGGCTATGAGTATCAAGTGCTCGCCTGCCTGCATGCCTTAAAGCAAGGCAAGATCGAGTGTCCCGAGATGCCTCACCAAAAGACCTTAGAGGTGATGCAGGTCATGGACAAGCTGCGTGAGCAATGGGGTATCCGTTTCCCATTTGAGTAACACTAACTGCTTGCTGTCGGCGTGCTCTCTTTTCCCGCTGTGAGCGGCGTTTTTAGCAGCAGCTACGCTTTGAGCCTTAGCCCATGGTGAGAGCAACTGCTGTCACTGTGGGCTTTGTTTTTCCTGCGCGCACAGCTGCTTTGCAGCGCATTGCAGCGCACATGATGGTGCTGCGCGTCACGCTACGTCACGCCATGCCACGACTACTGGCGTACTGCCCATGCTACGCCACTTTGCTTGAAGTATCCCACCCTTTCCCTACCGTCTTCCGCCCCTTCACCACGGCCCGTCTCTGTCGAAGCTGATCCTTACCCTCGCCGCTGACGCGCTCACTTTTTACTCTCACGCCAAAACGCCTTGGCCCCAAAACATCCCACAACTACGCAATATTCTCTTTTATTAACCTGCACCTATGCCTGTACTTGCCCTGCTACGGCCTAAGCAGTGCTAACTTATGCACTATATTGCTGTATCTTATTAACATTAAGCGCACAGACAGTCCTCAGTGCCTCTGCGATTTTTGTATACAAAGCACGGTAGAGCACTGTTTTATAGTTGCAAATCAGATAATTTTTCCTTTGTGAACTAGCTCATACTCCTCCCAGTAAAAGCGCTTATTTATCAGCTTTTACTTACACCTTATGGGCTATTCTGGTGCATTACAGCGGTGCTCTATGCTCCATTTTGGTTTTATGTCAGAGTGAATTCTGTTAAGATATGAATAGCTCAAAATTCAAGTATACCGTTGCCAGTGCACCAGTTGGGATGGGCTTAAGCAGCTTAATATAGGCACTTTAAAATTAACCTCGGCTGCTTTTCGAGTAACGATTGCTCACCCCGACATGTATTTCTATGGCAGCTTATATGAGGATGGCGGGCTCGAAAGAGGTCTAGGGGGCTGGCAACCACCTAGGTTTCGCCAAACTTTAGGCCTCAATCGAGAAAACCTCGCAACTGAGCACAATGGCGATTTTTCTCCATCGTCAGCGAAGGGTTAAGTGCCACGCAAGCTCTGGTGACACACCAGTCCTTGTGAGAGGTTTTACCTGTAGCAGGTTGTGAGGTTCTTAAGCCTAGGAACTCGGCTCTCTTAGGCTGCTGCACCACTGCATGGGTAGGCTAAGGTTTCAGGCAACCTTAGGCCTACAGACTGTTTTGACCGGCGTAAGCGCACCGTTTCTTAACGCCACCAAGGTCACCCCATTGACCTTGCATTGCTGTTTAGTACTAACGGCAGCAATTTTGGGAAAACCCTCTTTTCCCAACAGCTCTGGCAGCTCCAGTGGCTTCACTGGTGGCTGTCAGAGGACAGTCTTGCCATGGATATAGGGATATAGGCACAAGCAGGAGACAGAGAAAGAAGCTCCTTCTCTGCGCTCTTGCGCTCGGTGCTGCACGAATGCGATCTACATTTCCACACTCACTACACAACAATGTAGGTCGAGCTCTACGTTCGTGCCAGCGCCATGCACTTGCTGTTTTCACGTGGTCACGCAGCAGCTAAGCTCTCCTCAATAGGCTTAACAGCTGCGTAATCTTTCTTAGTTCTTCTTGTCCTTATCCCTACCAAACATTCTCTGCGCTTTGCGTTCCGCTTTTCCCTTGTAACACTGTTTTCTCGTATGTCCTTACTGTGGGCGCGTTTTGAGTGTTATTGGCTTGCTGGCACTGCGTGCATATCCCCACAAGTATCCACAAGCAATCACCACGGAGGCAAGAAGCAAGGATCTTGCTCATCACGGCCCCCTTATCGTCAGAGCCGCGCTCTTGCCGCGCACCTTGAAAGATGCTCTCTTCCTCTGCACATGAGCAATGCTGCCCTAGGCCCTTGCTCCATTGTAGGTGACTTAATTACCTATGGGCCCCATTAGTATCACCCTTTGCAGGGATCTTCCCCCTCTTATTTCCCGAAAACAGGCGCCACACCATTCATAAAGGCTTGCTTTTTGCCGTAAAATGAAAGTAAGTCTAAAGGGTAATTTTGGCATTGTAAGCAGCATAGATCTATCTTTTGCGTAGAGATCTCACCATAACTTGCTGCCTGCTGCCTTGTTTACTGCCTGCTGCTTCTCCGCTCGCTTGTGGTTGTTTTTCTCAGCCTCTGCGCGCTGACTTGAGTGCGCTCTAGAGACGCTGCCTCTAGCTCTAGGCAGAGCTACTCTACTGCCTTGCACGGCGCCAAATCACTCTTTAGGCAAACAACAATCATGTGTACGCGCCTGCATCGAGGCGCTTCGTTTTATGTCGGTCTTGCTCGCAGTCTGTGCACTTAAACTTACTACGAGCGCTTTCAGCTTAAAGGGTCTCTTATGGCGTTGACACCCTACTATGCGCGCTACTTGCTCTCACAGCAAGACTTGCTAAGCCGCATTCTTAGCTTTAATCGTGATTTCCACGCTAAGCAACGCCGTTTCATCGAAGCTAAGACGCCAGAGCAGATTTCTGACACTCTCTATCGTATGCACCCTGAGCTGGCGCAATTCCACGCAGAGCACAATCTCACCTACTGCTTTGAGAACAGCGCCGACCGCTTATGCTTAATCCGCTTACGTGAGCTTGATAAGCTGGTGGTGTACTTAGGTGCCTGCATCAGTGCGCCACAATTAGCGCGTATCAGTAACAAACAGGATCTTGCCAAGGTCGAAGAACAAATTGGCCGTGAAGTCTATGACTTTGCCCTCGATTATGGCTACCTCATCAACAGCTTTGACTACGAGCCAAACTTAGACTCGCTGCGTGATGATTGCACCTACTTAGGCCTGTGCGCCCTCAAGTGCTTAAAGCCACTGTTTTCCGGCAAGGAGCTGTGTGATTACTTCCTTGAGGTGCTGATTAACTACACCAAGCTACGCCACCTAAACCCAAACATCATCACCGCTGATACCCACTTACTGACCGTAGTCCCAGATCAGCCTAACCACAAGGCCCCTTCACCGGTACAAATGAACACGCCGGTGCAATTTACGGCTATAGACGCCCACCCAAAGCTTGATAAGGACATGCCTCCACGCAAGTTCGAGGACTCGGGCAATCCTGTGCTCTCCATGAGCCGCGCCCGCATCAACACCAAGGTGCCGATTGATCCCACCAATCCTCTGAGCTTTGCCAGCTCCGTGCAAATCATTGAGCCACCACACGACTTTAGATACCAGCCTGAGATCACCAAACAGCGCTATGCGCCTTATGCTGAGGTTGCCAGTAAGATTCCTGTGGGTGCCATTATCAACAAGGATCTGCTCAAGACCAAGGCCGAGCAACAGGAAGAGGCGATTAAGGAGAGCGCTTCACAGTGGCATCATGGTGATGACATCGCAGGTGCGACTTTAAACGAAGAGAGCAAGGCCACCGCGATTTTAGACGATGCACGCAAGGAGCAACAGCAAGCGCTGGAAGAGCAGAAGCAGGCACAACCTGACTTAGAGGCGCTCTCGCCAACGCCATCGCTGTGGCGGGTAGATAACCGCAGCAGCAAACAGGAAACAACCCGCACGCGCCATGTAATGGGCTATGAGCCACCAAAGAAGGTCAAGACGGTTAATGCCGACCCACCTGAGTTCCACTACACGCCGCAGCCTCATGAGGCGGCCTCAAGCTTAGAAGCGAAAACAGAGGCGCCACAGATGCTGGAGCAAAGCCGCTTGGTGACCTTAAAGTTTGGACCACGTCAGGTGTTTAACATGACCAAGCTCATCTTAGAGAGCAAGATCGACGAGCACTGGTACGACTATTTGGTTTAACAGTAGCAGCTGACCACAGGACAAGACAAGACGATCAGTCTACAGGGCATGGGCGCAGCAGAGCTCATGCCTTTATTGTTTGTAGGATGTTTGCCGGAGCAAAGCTCCTGCTCCCTGCCCCAGCGCCCCGCGCTCCGCTCACACCGCAAAAGCTCTGATCACATTTAAAATACAGGCACTGCTGTAACAGCGGCCGTATCTCTAAGGAATGGCAAGGACAAGGGCAGCAAGAGCCAGTGACCACGCCTCTTCACACTCATCGTGATCACCTTTAGGACAGCCTCTCAGGGAATAGCCCTCCCCTAAAGTGCACGGCTTTTCTTGTACATATCCTGTAAGAGATCAGTGGTGATATACACAATTGCGCCCTCACCACTGCCGTCTAATTCCAGCACTGGCTCGTCATACTCCGCAAACGCGTACTCATTGAGCACCTCAATGCAGTAGTTACCGGAGATTAAGCCATGGCTGACACAGATACCGTTAAACTCTGAGTACACCATAGCATCGGTACCCTGTACCGCAATAGCCTCAATGACCGAGCGCTCTTTTGGCCCGAGCTTGCTGGCAAGGGTCACACTGCCACTGTCAGTAGCAGCTGTAGTCGCAGGCACAGGCTCCGACGCTATGCGTGGCGTGGCGCGCTCAGTTGCAGCGGCGGCCGCCCCAGCAGCGCTGTCCTGCACCGCTGGCGTGGCCTCGTTCTCTTGTGCTATCCCCGCGCTTGGCTGTGCACTACTTGCGGCAGTTGTGGCAGCAGAAGCAGAGAACACAGATGCGGTGGCGGCGGATGCAGCAGCCACTGCAACAGATGCAGCACGAGCCTCAGCTGCCGCCTGCGCACTCTGCGCCCGATCAGACTCTGCTAAAGAGGCATTAAGCTCCTGCTCCTTATGTTGCACTAGTGCCTCTTCTTGCTCACGCAGCTGCGTAATCACCTGCTGCACCTGCTCGCTTTCTTTGAGCTTGGCTTGAATCTTTTGCATGTCCAGCTCTAAGCGCGGTGCTTCCACTGGATGCGCCTTTTTCATCTCCTCGGCGTTATTGAAGAGAATCATGAGGCCCTTCTTTGGCTGTGGCCTCCGTCCCGTATGCACCTCATCTAACTTAAAGAGCGGCTCTAAGAGCTTATAGCCCTGCTCCACCTTTTCCTTGTGCACATTGCTCGCTTTGACACAACCAAAGAGCACCATGAGCAGGTGGCGGAAGAAAGTAAAACAGTGCTTCATGTGTTGGCCTAAGAGCTGTGGCAGCCATGGCTTATTGCTGCTGGCCAGTTGCTGTAAGAAGCTCTTGTCAGAGAGCGCGCCATTGTCCTTAATCACCTCCAGCGTGGCTTTGACGTATTCATAAACAAAGCTCACGCTGTAGTCGCCACGTAAGTGCAAGTAGTCATTGAGCTCTTTGACCAGCATCGCCATGAGCTGGTCTTCATTGTCGACTGTAGTCACCGCATAGAGCAGCTCTAAAGCCACGTAAGACAAGAAGAGCGCTAAGAGCAGACTCTCAAGGTAGCTCTGCATCTCTTTATCTTGCAGCTCCTCTGGTAAAGACAGCACACGTACCTGCTTGTAAAAAGGACGCAGCACCAGCTGGTCACGGCTAGCCCAATTGTAGTGAGGTACCAATTGCACTTTGAGGTTGTGCCGTAAAACCTGCTCTAAAGCAAGCATCTGGCTATAAGGGATACCATCGGCAAAGCCCAGAGCCGAGGCCTCTTGCACCCGCAGAGCAAATTGCCGTAAGGACGCGTACTTAGCCTCACTAGGCTCATAGACAAAGGAGTCAATGAGCACGCGCTTGCTCGCGCCTTGGGTAAAGGTGCACTGATCAAAGGTCAGCACCGTATACTGAAGCAAGCACGTCAGCAGCTCCTTCATGTGCTCTACGGCGGGGTAAAAAGCGTAGAAGCAGCGCTGCTCCTTAAAGAGCAAACGACGCAGCACTGGCACCACATAGCGCTGATACAGAGGCTCTAAGAGCTCATCACCAAAAGGAGAGTTACTACCAAAGACCCGTGCATCACAGTCAGGGGCAAAGTAGTCATTAAGCTGCTGTTGCTTCTCTAGTGGCGTGTTATTAATCCAGCTTAATTGCTTACGCTGCAGCTCCTGTTGCAGCGCCCGAGTACGGGCTATGTGGCTTGGGGCCATATGCCCGCCTAAGCACATCTGGGCTGCATCCACAATGGCAGTGGTCAAAAGCTGGCGTAAAGCCTCTTGCTCTGCTTGCAGCTGATTAAGACGCTCGGCGGTCAGCTCACATGCATCAGACGCGGCAGCATCACTGTCAACGTCGGCATCAACAGCTGCTGGGGATGCCATGGCACTTGCCGTGAGACTCATAGAAGCCATGGCAGCGGCAAAGGCCTCTGGCGTCAATTGGTTGTGATCCAAATAGAGGAAAGCAGCCTGCACAATTTGCTCAAACGAGGCTTCTAAAGCCTTACTCTGCTCACGCTCAACACGCTGTAACAGATTCTCAAGGAAGGTTTGCCCCGAAGCAAAGCGTGAGGCGGCTTCTTGCGGAGCGGCAGCTGCATGCTTGGCAGCATTGTTACGGGCTTGCGCACTGCGCTTTTTACTGCGGGATTGCTGTGTGAGCAATTGCACCTTAGCGTTAGCACTGAGCTTTTCTAAGCCCTGCTTTTGTGCAGTCAGCTGCTGTACCGCAGCATCTCCCTCGGCAGCAACTACAGCTGTCTGCGGTGCACTCTGCTCAGCTGCCTGCGGTGTAGCCAGCTGTGCCTCTTGGGCGGCCTTTTTGGCCTTTTGTGCCGCAATCTTACGCTGTGGCATCACATTGGCAACTTGCGCCAAGGCGCCACCGACTCCCACCTGCGCTCTAGCTTTAGCTTTCTTGCCCGCGCGCGTCGCTGTGGCCTGTTTTAAAAAGTAAGAGGCATTGCCCTCAGTGTAGTTAGCGGCAAAGTGAACGCTAGCGCTCTTATCTAGGCCACCAGGGACAAAGCGGCCCTTCTTGGTGGTAAAGCGCGCGGCATACTCATCACCATCCGCAAAGTCACTGCCCAAAGCGTCATCATCATCATCATCATCGCCAAGAGTATCCTCCTCTACCGCCATGCCCAGAGTACCCTCACCCTCAGCGGCAGCAGCGGCAGCGGCAGCATAATCGTTAACATCGTGAGCAGAGGTAGTAGCAGTAACGGCCGTGGCGACAGTGCTTTCGTCCGCTGCGTCTTGCGTGCTAGCCGTAATCTCAGCAGCAGCCAGCGTCGATGCAGGCGCGCCGTCACCATCATTTGTCAGAGCTGCCGCACTGGCCACTGCCGCTGCTGTGGCTTTCATCTGCTGTTGCTGCTGCGCTTGGCGGTAGAACTGCTCAGGGTGAGCAAAGAACTTCACCACCATAGCCGCGACCAATTTGCGCAGCAAGAGCGATTTGGCGCAATACGCCGGTAAGAGCTTTAAGGTAGCCGTGACCACCTCTTGCTCTGGGGCCGATAAACCCGCAATGAGCTCAAAGGAGGCGTTAGCAGCCAGCGCAGCGTGAACGGCACTTGGTGACGTCTCCGTGTGCAGCGGGTCTGCGCTCAGTGGCTGGTTGTAAGCTACAGCGGCAAAGTCACCACCGCCTACGTTTAGCGGCATTAACTCCAAGCTGATGTAGTTACCTTTGTTCGCCTGCTCCTGCACATAGCGGCCTAACCAATGCGCCAAACGGCGCATGGTCACAACCTTAGCAAAGTTGTTTGAAGCCTTAAGCGATGGCGCGAGCAAGAACTGTAAGAGTCTACGGCTTTCTTGCTTGACCTCGTTCAGCGGGAAGAAGAGCTGCGCTAAGGCCAGCAAGCCATAGAACTCGTGCGGGATGTCAATGAGACGCGAGCCATACTTATGGCAAATACGTGAGAGGTAGATGTTGAGCGCAAAAGGCGTGTCTTGGAGCAGCTCCAGATAGAACAGCTCGTTATTAAAGTGCGTCGCTGGGTGCTCTAAGTACTTATCAAAGTAGTAGAGGCTGTGATAGAAGATCAGCGGCAGGTGACAGCCATGCTGCAGGATGTAGTCATTTTGCAGCTCCAGCTCAAATAACAGCTGCAGCGGCACCTCATCAGTACGGCCGTGCTCATCCAAAGCACTGCTGGCATTTTGCGCCGCAAACATCTTACGCAGGATAAACTCAAAGCAATTGAGGCGGTCTAAGCGCCCCAGCTGCTTTAGCGGGAAGAGCACAAACTGTAAGAGATTGCTGCCATAGTCGGCATTGAGGTTAGGCCAAGGATGCTCACTATCCTCAGCCCAGACCATGTAGCTGTGATAGAGATGGGTGAGCCGATCCCAGCAGAAACCAACAACGTGAAAAGGGTTATCCCGCTTTAAGTTAGCACCTTGGGCAGTACCCCACGAGCCCATGAGCCCCGAGTTTTTGTTGGTAGCATCAGAAGCAAAAGCAGGGAAGGTAGCAGGATCGATCCATGGCGCATCATTAGAGCGGAGATAAGCGCTGGCCTTGAGGTTTTGCCGCTCCATGCTCCAGTCATCGACGTTTTGATTGCGCTTAGTCTTAAAGTTACTGATCTTGCTCTGTAACAGGCGTTGCAACTCGAGGCTAGCGGCATCAGCCGTGGTGATACCGGCCATGTTGTAGTTGTAATTGTGCGCAGTCGCTTGCAGCACCTGCTCCATTGCTGGCACAGAGCTTTGCGAGCCGTCAGCCTTGACGAGGTGGCCACGCACGCGCACGTCGTCCATATTGTTAGGATCAAGCTGCACTAGAGGCACCACGCGCTGGGCAGCTGGGGGGAGCTCGGGTGGCAAAAAGAGCTCTAAGCGGCTGTGGGCAAAATCAGGCAGGCGCAGCCGCACGTCCTCATCATGCAGGAGGTGTTGCTGTAATTCTTGGAGATCAAAAGTTAAGGACGGATCATCCTTAGCGGCGATGTCCTCAACGCGGCGCAAGAAGTCAGCACTAAAACCCATACGCTGTTGCAGCAATTGCTGGCGCAACTTATTAGCCTCAGTATTATCTACACGAGAGGCCACATCTGCAGCACTGCTCACCGCACTGAGCGCACTTGTTTTTGCTGCTGCCGCAGCTTTTGCTGCCGCAGCTACTGCCTCTTGCGTAGTGGTGCTCGTATTAGCCTCGGACTCGTCCGCAGCAGCTGCTGAGGCGGGAGCGGCGTTAATGGAGCTGAGCAGCCCATCCAATTGCTTTTTGAGGCGATTACGCTTTTGCGTCAGGGTTAAGACTGAGAGCTGGCGCTCACGCAAAGGAATGCGCGTCAATGACTCTTTACTAGCACTGCCCCCCAGATCAAAGATCTGTGGACAGTAGATCTTATAGCGCTGCTCTAAGAGCGCCTTCCATGGGAAGTTATCCGGAACGGTGATCTTTTGGTGGGACGGAGCAATGATGCGCGCGACAGTATCGATCACGCTCTCTTGCAGCGCAGGGGCAAGGGGCTTGGAAAAGTACTTAGGCTGATCGTAGAGGTACTGAAAGGAACCGTAATCGCAGGCGTAGGTGTAGACCGAGCGCAGGTAGCGCTCACCGTCATGAGGCAGCATCATGTTAGACATGATTTCGCTTAAGACGCTGCGCTGATTGGCATCCAGCGGTGATGATTGGGCGGCACCTAAGCACTCAAAGATACGCACTAAGATATTGTAGTTGCGTAACTTCTCCTGAGCCCGCTTTAAAGAGTCCAGCTCGCGATTGGTAAGCTGCTGCGGACGGTTCTTAGCAAAGCGCGTAATGAGCGCCACGTCCTGATCTAAGTTGAGGTCAGGCTTTTTAAGCAGGTAGACGGTGCTATAGACGCTTAAGGTGCATGGCACAGAGAGCGGAATCATGCTCACGCCTTGGCGGCTTAAGATGCTGACGACCTTGTAGAGGTTATCGGAATTGACGTAGCACTCGGCACCGATCAGATCGACATTAGGATCGAGGTCTAATTCCAGCGCAGCGTAGAGATCGTCGACGGCGATGGTGTAAATACCGCGATTAAAGGTGAGGTCAGCGACATTGCGTAAGGCTTTAGCAAAGCCGATAGGTAAAGGCTCGTTGCGATTAATCAGCGCGACAATATTATTTAGACTGAAACCCATCTCAGCTGTACCCTACCCACCTGACCCCGCCCTGTGCGCTAGGTGTGTGACGTAGCGCTGGGGGTTTGATTGTTACCACTCACAAGTCGCGCGAATTTACGTGACCACTACGTCTCAAGGTGCCAATAACAATAGCCATCTCCTTCTGCTGAGGCATGTCTACAGGCTAGGCCCTGCTTCTACCTAACAACCAACCTAAAGCGGCTGGGAATGAGTGATCGAATAAATGCCGGAGAAAGGAATGAGTGCTGGCAGCGTCACCTACCTCGAGATGAATGGTGCAGGTGAGTCTAATCCTATCTTAAGACGTTGCAACATGATTACCCTAAAGTCCGTCATTCCTTGGCTTTAACGCTTAAGTAGCCAAACTTCATTCCATGAGCAATAGCAGCGCCCGCCCCTTAAAGCGGCGATAGCCACTGGCTCTAGACAAGAGCTAAACAGCCACTAAGGCTGTACTCTGGACGGCAAGTCTTAAAGGCAAAGCAAGGCATACCATGTGTGGAGCAGCGACAAAGCCGCAATCGTTAACGATTGTAACGAAAAACAGAGCAGCGCCAAGGCTCTTAGAGGCAAGAGAAGAGAAAAGTGGTCACAGTGCACAAAGAGAGGCGCAAATCCTTTATTTGCGGCGGAAGCACATGCTAAACTGAACGATTTTGCCCCCGATTTTGTGCAAGGTCGAGAACCATTGTGGTGCAAAGGGTGCTGCGAAAAGGCAGAGCTACGGGCAGAAACAAGGGCATTAAACGCTCACGACAGCGACAATGTCAACGCCAGCGACCATGCCAGCAACAGCGACAACAGCGTAGGTTACAGAGGAAGTCATAGCAACCTCAACCTAGGCCGAGCGCAGCAACCTTATTGCCATGGCAGAATGAGGCCCACAGCCCTATCAGAGGTAACACCGAGGGGAGGTGCTCTGGCTGGCTCTTAGGAACGAATTAATTAATTAATTAA
>JAHLFE010000207.1 GCA_018884035.1 Candidatus Anaerobiospirillum pullicola | reverse complement strand
GGTGTGTGCAGTCACGTCACTTTTGCGGGGGGTTTAGCAAAGGGGTCGGGGTTATGGTGGAAATGACGGCGCACGTAGCCCCCGCTTCCTGCGCTTGCACGCTGTTGTTGCGGTTGTGTAAGCAGTGTTTGAAGTCTTGGGCGCAGCGCTTTAATCCACAACCTTATGCAGAGCTCTGCTCTGTGAGAAAGGAGTTAAGCAGTATGCCTTACTTTTACGATTCCGGTAACGGATTTACCAACGATGTTGCTGCAGGTTTTAGCAGCAACTCAAGTCGCATTGTGCCACGCCCAGATGCGGACAATCTTCTGGTACCAACAGGGTACGACTTCCTCGATGAGGTAATCGGTGGTTACGTCCGTGGTGGTGTCACCATCGTGGCAAGCAGCTGCGGTTTGGGCAAAACGTGGTTGGGCTTGGATGCGTTCTTCAACATGTTAGAGGGTTATCACGGCCGAGCGATCTACCTCTCGAACGAGATGACCTCCCTCGAGCTTGCCAATCGCCTGTTCGGCCTAGTCAATGACGTGCCGGTGGGAGTGCATGAACTCAGCTCTTTCCACGAAAGTGGTGAGTTACCCGCGCTGGAGGCTAAGTTCAGCGACTTTTGTCACCGTCAAGTTCACTTTGTGGGTGGTTACAAAACTCCACTGAGGATGATAGAAGACATGCGCCTATACGGCTGTGAGCCTACTCAGGCCTTGTCAGAGATCATCGCCTGCATGGAGAGAGAGAGCTTAAAGGCGCCTGTAGATCTGTTTGTGGTCGATAATCTTCATGGTATCGACAACGACCTTATCTGCAAGGGATACTCTTGGAGCGAGCAGCTCGAGTTCTGCGTCAATGCCTTAAAGAGCGAGGCTCAAGAACACAATTGGACGATCTTGCTTCTGGCGCAGCTTGAGAGTCCTTACGAGTGGGGTAACCAAGAGGAGCAAATGCCAACGCTCAGTGACATCGCTGCAAGCCCTTATGCCACTAATGCAGCTGACAATGTGTTAATGCTGTACCAAGATCAGAGTCAAGTCGGCTACGATAGAGCAGCGTCATTACGACTGGTGATCACCAAGGCACGCTACTGCCGCAACCCTGCCGCAATCCTTAACAAGCCGATTAAGGTGGCGCGCAGCCCAGGCTCTCGCTTCAAGTTCTACGTCTAAAGTGCAGAGCCCTCTCAGTTGACGCTGTATCACTCCCATTTCACTCCCACGAAAACTCTGAATCGCGCCGTAAGGTGCTGAGAAACGGCAACCTGTACCAAAAGCAGGCTGCCGTTTTTTGTTTGTGCTGAGCCGTTAAAACACGCACGCGCACACATAGCCAGTAAGGCTTAGCAAGCTTTGTAGCTGCCCTTACCCATTTACCTCCAAACGTCAGAATATCCTAGCATCGGACAGTTGGCACGCCTTTATTCTTCATGATAAATAAGCTGTTTCTGCTTTACGCCTCTAAGCGATAGCCACCACACTGAATCATGAGAGTGGAGTACGCTTATCATGAACTACCGCAGACTTACGTCTGCGGTCTCACAGTGCTAACTCTGCTTTTACACAGTGTTCACACTGCTTTTTTCTAGTAGCGAGCCGCTATCTGATCTTCTGATGTAGATTGCGGATCACTACGGGCTTGTCCACAAAGCCCCCATCAAGTAGGGACGAAATATCCTTTCTTGAGTTCTTGTGCTGGTATTGGCCGCTTACATCCCTACGCTTACGCATAGGGAATTACGCGGCTTCGTTAAAGGCTAGCGCCTTACCCTTGAGTGGTGGCAGTCGTAAGTAGAGCCACTCTCAGGTAAAAGACGTATCTTAGCGGTTGTGGAAAAATCAGCCGCAGCTCCTCAACGTCAGATATCTTCACTGGCCTGCATATACGACGCAGATAGCGCTACTTAACGCTGCCACCGTTCTAAAGTGCTAAGCTGAAACCGCATCATCATCATCATCATCATCACAACAGCCTACCAGTAGACGTACCTACAAGCACTGGCCGGTGATTAAGCGGTGGATTGGCGTTTGACCCTGTGCGCTTGCTGATAAGTTCCACCACCCTCAGGTATCCATATAGCAGCAGCGAGGAACAAAGACCATGTTTTGAAGGGAGAGAGTACTGGCTGAGATTGCAATCTTATGCCCAGCAATTGGGAGTGCATCTTTACAGCATGCAGCCAGCCCCACTACAACAGCCAGTTCCTCCACCACAAACACCACCAACCACAGTACAGCCAGCGTTATCGGCAGAAGATCTGTACCTCGTTAGCCGTAACCTCAACGCTAAGCCTTTCTACGACCAGCTGCTGCCTCCAGAAGAACAAGAGTCCGAAGACGAAAAGCTCGACGGTTATCTTGCCTACATGATCAGCAGTGACTCTTTTGCGCGCAAACAGCGTCTGGTCACTAACTTTGAGTATGGCTACCTCAAGAACCTGCGCCGCTGGTTTGGCAGTAACTTCCATATCATGCCGCAGGTTAGCCTCAGTGCGCTCCTTACTATCAATACCAAGGTAGCCTGCAACCTCAAAGGCTGGGCAAAGGGTATGGTCGCTAACAAAATCCACAACATGACGGTGGACTTTGTGTTGGTGAACAAGACCACCGAAAACATTATCTGCGTTATTGAGCTGGACGATCCTACCCATAACCTCGCGCAGCGGCAGTGCCGTGACCGGAGAATCGATGCGGTGTGCATGGCTACCTGTCTTCCTATCTTCCACATCACTGCGCAGGATCAGATCCCTGATCTCTTTGCCTTAGTGCACTCCTTGCACGAGCCGCTGTTAGACCCAAAGATGTCTCATCTGCTGCATAACAACTACCATTACCTGCAACAGCCAGAGGCGAGTAACTCTCAGCAGAGCGCATGGCATTCCAGCTCACAGGGGCAGAGGCAAGCGCAAGGGCAGTATGACGCCGGAGATAGGCGTTATCGTGGTAGCTACTATCGTCAGCGCCGCTACCAGAGCAACCACTGGTCACATTAGCTCTCAGGGCTTAAGCGGTAGTACCCTCATCGCGGCAGTGCCACAGCGCGTTGCATGCCCCTCTTGGCGGCAAGAGCATTCCTCGTTAAAAAGCTACGCTGTAGCGCACAGAGCTTTTTGTTTCAGCAATAGCGTACATGTATCCCCAAAGCGCTCCACTACCAAGAGTGTACGTGCACGCGTTATTGTGGCTGCTCAGTAGGGAGGTGAGTGTTTAATCCCACCTCGGTCAGGTGCTGTGCGCGCCGCTACAGCCACCAATGAAAAAGGCCGGTGCGCAGACTAAAAACTCTTAGTCGACGCAGCGGCCTTATGGTGGGCACCTTTGGGAAGCTGTGGTGGCTCCTTAGGTGAGCCTAAGCACAGCATCACAGGTGCTGCTCAGGAACAAGTGATCTAAAGAGACGGCTGCAAGGCTGAGTGAGGGTAAGATCCTCACCTTGAGATGAGCTGTGCAGGTAAGCCTGCGCTGAGCTTAGCTTAAGCTGTAGCAGGCTACTTACCTTAAATGCCGTCATCTCTTAAGTCAGTTGTTCCTCAGTTTTACTTGCGCTCAGTCTTAGGACGGGCCTTGTTCACCGTCTTGGTCTTAGCCTCGGCCTTCTTTGCTGGGGCCTTCTTAGCGCTGGCCTTGGTGTTAGCCTTTTCTGCTGCTTGCTCCTTTTCAGCTGTTTGCGCCTTTGTTGTGGCCTTGCTCGCCTTGGCCTTAGGTGCAGCCTTAGCAGGGGCCTTAGCCTCGCTCTTGGCCGCCTTAGCAGGTGCTGTGGCTGGTGCCTTTGTGGCGGGTGCTGCTGACGCTGGCGCTGCTGACGCTGGCGCTGCCGCTTGTGCCTCTGGGGCTGGAGCTGGAGTTTGCTCAGCTAACTTGTGCTCTAAGTAGTGAATCGAGGCGCCGCCTTGTAACTCCACAGGGTCAGTGAGCAGATCCTTATGCAGTGGAATATTGGTGCGGATACCGTCGATCACCATCTCCTCTAAGGCCTCGCGGGCGCGAATAATGGCTAACTCACGGGTATTATCGTGCACAATCAGCTTACCAATGAGCGAATCGTAGTGTGGTGGTACCGTGTAGTTTTGATAAATGTGCGAGTCCCAACGCACGCCAGGGCCGCCTGGAATGTGTAAGCGCTCAATCCGACCTGGGCATGGGATAAAGGTCTTTGGATCCTCTGCGTTAATACGGCACTCAAAAGCGTGGCCATGCAGCTTGATGTCTTCTTGGTTAAAAGACAGAGGCTCGCCAGAGCAAATGGAGATCATCTCACGCACCAGATCGATGCCGGTGATCATCTCCGTAATTGGGTGCTCCACCTGAATACGAGTGTTGACCTCGATGAAGAAGAACTGGCCATTCTCGTAGAGGAACTCAAAGGTGCCTGCACCACGATAGCCGATGTCCACACAGGCCTTAACGCAGGACATGCCAATGGTGTGGCGCTGTTCCTCGGTGATAAATGGTGCTGGGGCCTCTTCTAAGACCTTTTGATTACGACGCTGCATGGAGCAGTCACGCTCGCCTAAGTAGACAGCGTGTCCCTTGCCATCGGAGAGCACCTGAAATTCGATGTGACGTGGGTTCTCGAGGAACTTCTCTAAGTACACCGCCGGATTGTTAAAGAACATGTCGGCTTCGCGGCGGGTTAAGGCGATCGACTCTTCTAAGTCTTCCTCGCGACGCACCACACGCATACCACGGCCACCGCCGCCACCTGCGGCCTTAATGATGATAGGGTAGCCTACCTTACGCGCTAAGCGCTTGTTCTCTTCGATGTCGTTGCCTAAGGCACCATCAGAGCCAGGCACACAAGGCACACCTGCCTTTTGCATCACGCGCTTAGCCGAAACTTTGTCGCCTAAGAGACGAATGGTGTCAGAGGTAGGGCCAATAAAGATAAAGCCCGACTTTTCCACCATTTCCGCAAAGTCAGCATTTTCTGACAGGAAGCCATAGCCTGGGTGAATGGCAGAAGCTCCCGTCGCCTCTGCTGCGGAGATGATCGACGGAATGTTTAAGTACGATTCCTTGGCGGCAGCAGGTCCAATGCAGACCGCCTCGTCGGCCAGCTTAACATGCATCAGATCGCGATCGGCCGTCGAGTGCACGGCAACGGTTTTCAATCCCAGTTGGCGGCAGGCGCGCAGGATGCGCAAGGCAATTTCGCCGCGATTGGCAATGACCACCTTATCAATTTGCATACTCAAATCCTACACTGGTCAGGTTTGTTGCGTCCACCACGGATCGCACTGCCACGCCCCATAAAGTAAAAAAGTAAAAGCTTGACCTTGGGGTCAGCTTTACCTGTAAGGTAGCTCTCATGGGGCCATGGAGCCATAGGGCCATGGGCGCTGGGGCGCTACTGCCTTGAGAGTCAGCACCATGGGAGGCACTCACTCTCTTTGCTGTCTTACCGCTTACTTAAGCTTACTTAAGCTACTTCAGAGGGACAGTCGGTATGTGGCAGTAAGTAATGGCAGTACCGGCATTACGCTTAGCGCTGCAGCGCCAAAAACACCGGTTCTCAGAGCACTGCGCAGCGCCTTACGTGCTTAATTAATTAATTAATTAATTAATTACGTGCTTGCTTGCTTGCTTGCTGGAGCATGGCTTTAGTCAGCATGAAGCGCTTGACAAAAAGCGACATGCGCTAAGGTAAGTAAAGCAGAGCAGTAAAGCAGGGCAGTAAGTAGAGCCGTTAGGGGAGACCACGCTCTTAAGCAGTGCTCGTCCTTACTCTGGGCTTTGGCGTTAAGACGCAACCGCGCCTTAGTGCTAAGAACAGAGTAAGGGGTAGTAACTGGCAACAAACCACAGATGTTAGACGGGACATAGAGGTGAGGTCATGTCCCGCACACCGGCACCGGCAAAATAGATTATGACCACCAGTGAGCTGACGCCTCGCTAGCACCTGAGCGCATCTCTGAGCGTAGACGTAGAGTCGTGTCTTTTAAGCTAAGAGCACACTCGGGGCGGGCGCTGTAATGGCGCAGAGTAAAGAGTAAGTAGGGCGGGTCTTTTGGGGCCTAATACCTACCGACGCGAGGCAGGTACACCGCAAAGCGGGTACAGCGTAGGGCTTGCTGCGCAAGCAAACAGCGGGCTTGCGCTTACTCTTACTTGCACATGGCTAAGACCGCCTCACGTCAGCTCTGACGAGCTCTTGTGCGGCGCTTAGCACTGTACTGGGGTCAGGTCGTAGCTAGCATCATGAGAGTGGCTACGCGCTAGAAGGTGGTATACACACGGTATACGCTGTAAGCGGGGCTTCTCTGTGCCTTAGACCAATAACAGGTAGAGGCCGCAAGAAGCAGCGTCGTTTTGCGGGGATTGGACTTTGCCCTGTGCGGCTTGAAGAGCTGCACAGGCTTGAGCTTGTCCCCTCAGGGTGTCGGTGTCCTAATCTGTTTGGCGCCGTAGTGCTTTACCCCGCCTCCGCTTTGGGGCATAAGGCAAGGCAGACTGCCTACGGCTTGTGGGCAACGAAATTATTCAAACTCGAAAATTGGCTGATCAAACTCCACCGTGGAGCCATTCTCAACCAGAATCTTCTTAATAGTGCCCGAGCGATCAGATGGGATCTGATTGATCATCTTCATCGCCTCGACGATGCACAGGGTATCACCCTCCTTGACCGTTTGTCCGACCTCGACAAATGGAGCGCTGGTTGGGCTTGCGGCGCGATAGAAGGTACCGACCATGGTAGAGCGCATGATCTTGGAGTCATCGACTGGGGCATCGGCAGCAGGGGCTGGAGCGGCAGCAGCTGGAGCTGGAGCGGCGGCTGGAGCTGCGATTGCAGGTGCGGCGGCTACTGGGGCTGCTGGGGCTGGAGCGGCCACAATAGTCTGCACTGCTGGCGCAGTTACCGTGGACTGACGTGAAATACGCAGTTCTTCCTCACCCTGCTTCAAATTGATTTCGGCGATATCGGAGTCCGACACGAGGGCAATCAATTTGGCGATTTTGTTGATGTCAATTTGCATAAAAATTTCCCAGAACAAACGCGATCCAAGCTGCACCGCCTCCATGGTTTGAGTAGCTCTCTACAGCAGGAGGCGGTGGTGGGGTGGGCCAAACTCAAGGCTTAGCCAGAGTGCACACGTTACTCACACTAAGCTCTAGGGACGAGCTTAGGTGCACTGTTTCCAGAATTCCAGAAAAACGGTGGCGCGTCTTACCATGACTTAGCACCACGCAGAGCAAGCATGGCCGCCTTGTACGGGATAACACAGCGTCGTGGCAACTCAAAACAGGACAGAACTTATAGCCTGAGGTTTTACCTCAGGCTGAGGCTTTATCCTTACCTTAAAAAGGCGCCACTAAGGTCAAGCAGCCTCAACAGCTGCTTGAGCCTTACCGCTGATAGGGCTTTACCCCTATCGCTGGAAAACACCTCAAAGGAGCTCGGGAAGTGGGTAGAGCTTCTTTTGAGGTTAAGACCACGGCAGTTTGTGGTGTGACTTAGCCGCACTACCGCCTTTAGCCTTAGCACCACAATCACCATGCAGTGCGCAGAGCAGGCAGTAGCTACTACCAACTAAAGAGCCGAAGCTTAGAGACAGCTTAAGCTTAAGCTTAAGCTGTCGCTGACGCGAGGGAGAGAGTCTGGTAGTAAGTGCTGCTAAGCTTTAGAGAGTGGTAGAGAGTGCTTGGGGAGTAGGGGAGTACAGAACACACGTAAAAGTGCTGGCCTCAGGCTCTGATTTAAAGGAGCCTCAGGACAAAAACTGTTACGGGTGTGGCCGCAAACTGCCCTGCTTGGGTCTTAGAGGTATTCTGTGCCGGATATGCATGCTACAGGCGGTGCTGTTGCATATCGAGCCTACAAAAGCAGCCCGCTGTCACAGCTGTAAGCTTGCGCTTACGCCTGCCAACGGGGCGCTATTCGTGGTCAGTACGCGGCGCTAAAGGGGAGCCTCTTTACGCGCTGGTCTTAAAGTAGTGAGCACTGTGTTAAGCCCGAGGCTTAATTACAGGGCCACTTCAGAGCCAAACTGACCAACAAATCCTAACGAATCTTGCTGTTTACGCTGCGCTCTCCGCACTGGGATCTGACACTTTTTGGTGTAGCAGGGCGGGCGCGGTAGGTAGCATTAAAGCGTAAAGCGCTACGCTACGATAGATAATACTGAGCGTAAGCAGGCAGCGCTTGAGGTCGTTGCCTGCGTTGCCTGCGTAAGCAGAGCTCTTAGTGCTCTGCTTTGGCCTTAAGGTAACGGGCTGCCTTGTCTAAGGCGTAGGTGTAGCCATCTACACCAAAGCCGACAATGACACCTAAGGCCTTGGCTGATAAAAACGAGTGGTGGCGAAATTCCTCACGCGCGTGCACATTGGAGATGTGGATCTCGATAAATGGAATCGAGACCGCGCTTAAGGCATCTAAAATGGCCACCGACGTGTGCGTGTAAGCTCCCGCATTGATCAGGATAAAATCCGTGTTGCCATAAGCTTGCTGGATCTTATCAACAATGGCGCCTTCACTGTTGGACTGAAAGCACTCGACGCTAACGCCTAAGTCATGACTTTGCGCGGTGAGGTTAGCCTCAATGGACGCGAGGTTGTCGTGACCGTAGACATTAGGCTCACGAATGCCTAAGAAGTTGAGATTGGGGCCATTGATGACCAGCACTTTTGGAGTATTCAAGCGAGTTCTCCACGTCTTAACCAAAGTGGCGTCAATTGTAACAACAAAAGCCACTGATGGTGAAACTTTGTGCGGTTTTTGCGATTTTTAGCGTGATTTTGGGCCGTTTTTCTCAATTTTTGCGTGATTTTGCGTGTTTTTGCGCAAAATTTCGTAAAAGTGCTATTTGCTGTTGTCGGGAGTGTAGTCTGAGTGGTTTTGCCCTTGCTGCGAGCTGGTTTTGGGGGCAACAGCAGCGTATTTTGGGGAGTGGCGGTAAGTGGCGGTAAGTGTCGTTGTAGTGGGGTGCAGGTAGCGGTTAAGTGTGCTCTTATGACACTGCTTACCCCAATCCCTAAAAGCCGCGTCTCCTCAGCGTTTGGTGGATCAAGCCCCCCCATACATTCTTAGGGGGCTAACATTAAACGCCATAACTACGGCTCAAGTGCTTACCTCAGGTATGAGACCACGTTGTGGTATTCACCAAACGCCGAGCAGAGCCTAAAAGCCTATACGGCCCTGCGTGCTGCTGTGAGCGCAGCTGCCACGTGGTTATGGCTGTTGCTGCTACTTCTCTTAATCCTGATGGGATGCGCTTTTGCGAGGGCTACTGATACTTACAAAGCGATAAGTCAAGCGCAGTGCGTTCAGACTCATTTTCATGAGACTGACCAGAGTGAAAAAAGTGCGGTCAGAGGTGGGGACAACATGCTATTGTTGTGAGGAAGTTCGCACAAATAGCAAATGCTGACGCAAAAAAGCAAAATGGCCGCACGGTGGCTTGTATTTTTGGTGTGTGGTGATCACTTGTAGGGAGTGCGTGAGGTGTTATCCACAATCATCGTTGGCTGTGCGGGAGTAAAGCTCGGCAGTAACGGCTGTGGCTACACAGTATGTAAGCGCCATTGAAGCAGGGGGAGGCTATTCTGACGTCGAGGAGTTGTGGCTTATTTTTCCCCAACCGCTAAGATACGGCTTTTATCTCAGAGTGGATCTGCTTATGACTACCCCACAAAGATAAGGCGATATCCTTCAAGCTGAGCGTGCCATCCATCTTAAGCTTCAGTGTGGTGGCTATCGTTGAGAGGAGTCAAGCAGAAACAGCTTATTTATCAGAAAAAATAAAGACGTGCAAACTGCCTGATGGCAGCTATTGAGCTTACTTCCCTGATTTGACTGTTTGGCCATCTTTACCACCACCATTACATCTAACAGCAGCAGCAGCACCACCACCTTAGAGATGATGTTATTGCTCACGAAGTGTTGTTGTTGTTGCTGCTCTTAGGTTCTTGGCTACGATCCTGAGCGTATCTTGGCCATCACGATTGCCCCAAAAACGCCCAGCAACTTTGCACCGCTGTAAGTGCCTGCCCCAGCATGAGTGTGCCTGCTATTTTCTCTGGCAAAACCCGATAAATATGCACCAGCATTCTGCCTCTTGTGCTAGAATTGTGCGTCACGTCACTCTTGGACGCTCTTACCTCTGTAAGCCCGCGCATAACGACGTGCAAATGCATTTGTGGTCAGGTTGGAGTGCACCTTCGGCGCACTTGGTCTGAGCTGTCGCCTTATTCACGAGGAACACGCTGTTTTTACCATGGGGTACCATGGGACAAATGGCTTCTTTGCTTATGATGATCAACAACTCTAAGTCTATCGCCCAGTACGATCCAGAGCTCTATGCCGCTATGGCCGCTGAAAATCAGCGCCAAGAGGATCACATCGAGCTGATCGCTTCGGAAAACTACGCTAGCCGCTGCGTGATGGAGGCTCAGGGCTCGCAACTGACCAACAAATACGCTGAGGGTTACCCAGGTAAGCGCTACTACGGCGGTTGCGAGTTTGTCGATCAGGTCGAGCGCTTAGCCATTGAGCGTGCTTGCAAGCTCTTCCACTGCGATTATGCTAACGTCCAGCCACACGCGGGCTCGCAAGCTAACTGCGCCGCGTACATGGCCTTATGCAACCCAGGCGACACCATCTTAGGTCTGTCCTTAGCTGCCGGTGGTCACTTAACCCACGGTGCTAGCGTTAACTTCTCCGGTAAAGTCTACCACTCGGTGCAGTACACCGTAGATGAGTCCGGTGAGCTCGATTACGAGGCTATCCGCGCTCAGGCCTTAGAGGTTAAGCCAAAGGTAGTCGTGGCAGGCTTCTCTGCTTACTCCGGCATCGTTGACTGGAAGAAGATGCGTGAGATTGCCGACGAGGTTGGTGCTTATTTAATGGTCGATATGGCTCACGTGGCGGGCTTAATTGCCGCTGGTGTCTACCCAAGCCCAATTGACTATGCTCACGTCGTGACCTCTACCACCCACAAGTCCTTAGGCGGCCCACGCTCTGGCTTTATCCTCTCCAACTGCCACGATGAGGCCTTATACAAGAAGTTAAACTCTGCTATCTTCCCAGGTTCGCAGGGCGGCCCATTAATGCACGTGATCGCCGCTAAGGCTATCGTCTTTAAGGAGGCGATGGAGCCATGGTTTGTGGAGTACCAAAAGCAGGTCGTGGCTAATGCTAAGGCCATGTGCGAAGTGGTAATGAATCGTGGCTATAAGGTGGTCTCCGGTGGCACCCACAACCACCTGTTCTTAATGGACTTTATTGGTCGTGAGATGACCGGTAAGGACGCTGAGACCGCTTTAGGTAAGGCCAACATCACTGTCAATAAGAACGCTGTTCCTGGCGACCCACGCAGCCCATTTATTACCTCTGGTCTGCGCTTAGGTACCCCAGCTTGCACCCGTCGTGGCTTTAAGGAGGCTGAGGTGCGTGAGCTGGCTAACATCATTTGCGACGTCTTAGACAACTACCAAGACGAGAGCGTGATTGAGGCTGCTAAGGCTAAGGTGCTGGCCTTATGCGCTAAGTTCCCAGTCTACAAGGACTAAGCTAAGCTCCTTGTAAAGCGCGCTATCAAAGCAAACACGCCGCTGCAGGCGGGGCTATCTGCGTCTTAGGGCACAAGCACTAAGAGGTAAGCCCAGAAATAGAGCTGTGTACTGTGGTGTAAAGCCAGAGGATACAGCTCTTTTTTTATGGCTGCGCTGATGGTGTGAGGCGCTGCAGCCGCTGTAACTGCTGTTGCTGCGTGGTAAACGCTAAGGGTAGAGCTGTGCTCAGTTACCTTGAGCCGTAAAGGGCTCTTAGCCCTAATGCAAAGCGACGCGCTTTCCTCGGAAGCTTAGACTGTAAGGAATGAGTGATCTAATAAATGACGGAAGATTGGGGCGTGATGGCAAGGACACTCCTCGAGATGAATGGTGCAGGTGAGTCTAAGCCTAGCTTAAGACGGTGCACCATGATTACCATAAAGTCCATCATCTATTAAGTCAGTCATTCCTAAGCGGCGCGCTTGCCTCGGTGGTCTTGGCTGTAAGGTATGTAATGATGCCTACCCTCAATGTAAAGCACCGTTTAGCACAGCGCCCTCATATCGCACAGAGCAGTGCCTTAGAATGATGTGGCCACAGTGAGGGCTTCTTGCTGCTTTTGCGCCTATAAAGCCGTAACAGCTTAACCATGTGCTAAGCTAAGCACTGTTTTAGTGAACACTACCACACACAGTGATCCCCTTCTCTGGTAGGTCGTTGTGAGGAATTGAGATGGCTAAGGATAAGTTCAGCGATAAGCACTTTATGAAATTGGCGCTGAAACAGGCAGCCAAAGGTTTTTACACCACCTCGCCTAACCCTGCCGTCGGTTGCGTCATCGTGCGCAACGGCAAAATTCTCGGTAAAGGCTATCACCACCAAGCCGGCCAACCTCACGCCGAAGTTATGGCCATGCGTGATGCCCAAGAGCGCCATGAGGACATCAGAGGTGCCACCGTCTACGTCACCTTAGAGCCTTGCTCTCACTACGGTCGTACCCCACCTTGCGCTAAGGCCCTCTGTGATGCCGGTGTCCGCCGTGTCGTGATGGCGACTTTAGACCCCAATCCAAAGGTTGCAGGCCGTGGTAAGGTCATGCTCGAGGAAGCTGGCATCGAAGTGCGAGTAGGTGTCTGTGCCCGTAAAGCCGAAGACCTCAATCGTGCCTTCCTTTACTCCATTACCACCAAGCGCCCATGGGTCTTTACGAAGCACGCGATCAGCCTTGACGGTAAGGTAGCCTTAGCCTCCGGTGAGTCGCGGTGGATTACCGGCTTTGAGGCCCGCTCTGATGTGCAGCGCCTGCGCCTCTGGTCTGATGCCATTATCACCTCCCATGAGACGGTAAAGGCCGATAACCCACGGATGAATGTCCGTGTCCGTGAGTTGCCAGAGGACGTGCGTAAGCGCCTCGATCTCGACCTAATCTCCTCTCCGATAAAGGTCATCATCGACAGCCATGGCACGCTGTGTCGGGATCGCAATACGGCCCTGTTAGAGCCGTATGGCATCTTTGCCACAGGGGAGAACTACATCGTCGTCGGTACCCATGAGCCTTTTGCTGCAATCGATCCCGAGCCAGATGAGGTGTGCTTAGAAGAGCGCGCTTCCCAAGTGGCTGCTACCTCTTTAGAGGAGAGTACAGGGGCGGGCGCTGCGCACAAGGTGCTGGTGTGCAATAAGAACACCCCACGGGTCAGCAAGAAGCTGGAGCAGCCAAGCAACAAAGCAGCTGCTGCTGACACGGCCGTTAGTGCTGACGCCACAACCACCGAGGCCGCACCGCTTGCTACCTCTACCACTCCAGCTGGTGCTGCTTCTCAGGCACAGGCAGAGAAGACGGGTAAGAGCAAAGCTAAAGCTAAAACTACCAGCAAGGATGCCTCTAAGGGCAAAGCTGCCCGCAAAGCCAAGGCAGCAGCTGCTGCGCAAGCCGAGGTCACGCCACAGGACGCTGCCATTGAGGCGCAAGCTGCTGCTATCACCACCGCTGACGCTACTACCGCTAAGGCATCGGCGCAGCAGACCAAGAGGACTCAGGGTAAGGGTAAAAAGGGCACAGCTGCACCTGCAACCGCTGCAGCTGCAGCTACCGCTGCCGCTGACTCTACTTCTGCCAGCGCTATAAACAGCACAGCTGCTACCGCCGCTAGCTCTAGCACTGCTGTTTCTGGTAAGAGTGATGAGCTTGCGGATCAAGCCCAAGGCTTGCGCCAATTATCGGAGAATCGTAAAGAAGCGGCTCTGGCCTCCGCTCTTGCCGAGGCTGAGCGTATCACCTCCGCTGCTGACGCCGCCCAAGAGGCTGCTGAAGCAGCCGTTGAGCGTGATGCTAATAGCGCTTTTGGCGTGGTATCTGGTGCCTCATCTGAGCTTAATGTCAAGCACAGCCTGACGGCTGCCATGACTGCTGAGGCCATGGCCGATGAGGCTGATGACGCTGCTGCTGATGCTTGCGCTGCTGCTGACGCTGCTGAGGCTATGGCGCTGGAGTTTCCTACTAAGGCTAAAGTCGCCGCAGCTACTACCAAGGATACCTTTGCCACTGCTGAGGAGTCCCTCGCGGCAGCGCTGAGCGCGTCTGCTGCACAGGACAAAGCTGCGCATAAGGGCAAAAAGGCCAAGGGCAAAAAAGAGCTGGTTAATGCTGACTTTGAGCAGGCAGCCGCAGCTGCTGTAGTTGCGGCACAGGCTGAAGCGGCGGCGCAAGCTGTATCTGACTCTGACTCTGACTCTGATTCTGAGACTACAACTGTTACCAAGACTAAAGGTAAAACCAAAAACAAGGCTAAGCACCACGGTGCCAAGGGCAAGGTCGGTAAATCCATGCTTGCAGCTACTGACCCACTACGTACCTTTGTGCCAAAGGTCTTACTGCAAGGTAATAACTTTAGGGTAGAGGCGTGGACAGAGCACACCTCCATTGTCTACGTGCCTATGGTTAAGGATGCCCAAGGTCAAGAGCATGCCTCCTTAGAGGCGGTACTTGATTTCTTAGGCGCCAAGGAAATCCGCGTGGCCATGGTCGAGGCCGGTGGTAAGCTCAGCTCGGCCTTTATGGCAGAGGGCCTCATTAATGAGTGCTACTGCTATGTCAGCCCTATGCTCTTAGGAGAGGGAGCCCGTGAGGGCTTTGTCTTACCGGAGATTGCCCACTTAAGCCAAGCCCTGCGCTTTAGCAAGGTTGAGATCACGCAGTTAGGCCACGATGTACGCTTAGACCTGCGTGGGCCTATCTTTGGTGAGGGTAAGGGCGGCAATTAAGCTTAGCTCGCAACATAGCTGTAAGAGTGGTCAGCGCCACTCTCTTACGGACAACGCAGGTTAAGGACGCAGTAAGGAGCAACTGACGTCATAGATGACGGCTCTTAAGGCACGGATGCGTGCACCAATGCAGATCAGCTGAGGCTCACCTGCACCATTCATCTCGAGGTGTGACCTTACCCTTACCCTCACACCTCCAATCTTCCGTCATTTATTAGAACACTCATTCCTTACGGTGTGGTGCTTACCAGCTCTTAACCTTGCAGCCATCGCTGATGAGAGCACTTGTTCCTCACCACTGAAACTGATCACGCAAAACTCGCAATCACTCCCAACCATTCCCTTCCACTCCCTAACACTCCCAACCATCACAACCACTGCGATAGTGGCTCTGGCTTGCACCCCACAACACGCACCTAAGTAAGAGGTAGTTCATGTTTACTGGCATTGTCGAGGCTAAGGGCACCTTACAGTCTATTACGCGTGTCGGCCAAGGCGCTCATGTGCGTGTGCGCACCACTCCTGCTTTTATTAAAGACCGCGTGCGCTTAGGTGACTCTATTGCCACTAATGGTGTCTGCTTAACCGCCACCAGACTCTACGCTGATGGCTATGAGGCCGATCTGTCTTTTGAGAGCTTTTCCCTTACTTGCTTTCAGTACTATGTCCCAGGTACGGAGCTCAACTTAGAATTAGCCTGTACCCCTAATACGCGCTTAGGTGGCCACATCATGCAAGGCCACGTCGATGGCATTGGTACTGTCTTAGAGCGCTACCGTGTAGACGAGGCCTATAACATCTGGGTACAAGCACCTGAGAACCTCAAGCGCTACATTGCCATGAAGGGCTCCATTGCAGTTAATGGGGTGTCACTGACTGTAAATGAGGTTAGGGATCGGGACTTTAGACTGACTCTGATTCCGCACACCTTAAGTGAGATCGCTACCAAGTTTGAGCCTGGCAGCAAGGTTAACCTCGAGGTAGATGTGCTGGCGCGCTACATTGAGCGCTTATTGCAAGCACAGCAACCGGCGCAGGGAGCTGGGCAGCGTGCAGCGCAGGGGGCTGAGTCCTCACTTTTGAGCTCCTTACAGCAAAATGGCTTTATTTAGGCTGGTAGGGACTGACTGACTTAATAGGTGACGGCATGGAAAGCAATCATGTGTGCCTATCCTTGATATAGGCTCAGGCTTGCCTGCACCCTCCACCTCGAGGTAGGTAGGTAGGTAGGTAGGTAGGAGATGCTGCCATTACTCAAGAACGACTTACTTAAGAGATGACGGGATTTATGGCAATCATACTGGCCTCACCTTAAGGTAGCCTCAGGCTAGCCACCCTTTATCTCGAGGTGTAGGTTGTTGCCAGCACTCAATCATGCATCCGTCTGTTATGAGATCACTCATTCCTCAGCATTGCAGCCAACACTGGTGAGATGACTTATTCCTCGGTGTAGGACTAAAGAGCAGCTGCGCTTACTGCGCATGCTCTGAGGTAACACGCCTCAGAGGCAGGAGCAGAGGGGCTGGCGGCACAGGGGCGGGCGCTGTAAAGAGCCTGACGGCCCTTACCCGTATCTGCAGGTAAGGAGCGACTGACTTCATAAGTGATGACCTTTTGAGCAAGCACGCCCCTATCTCCAGATAGGCTTTGGTTCATCTGAGGCTTTTATCTGGATGTTAGAGCGGCCCCTGTGCTCTACATCCGCGCCCATGAAAAATCCATCAATTATTGGATCACTCATTCCTAAGTGTAGCCCTTACCAGTCCGCAGCAGCTCCAAAGAGCCCTCAGCAGGAAAGCACGCAGGCTTTAGCTCTTGTGTAGAGTCAGCACCAATAACCACTCTCAGGGTAATGGCGGTAGCTGGTGTGTGAGTGTGCGCGCGTGGCCGCATATAAGCTGATGCTTAAGGTAGTAACACCGGTGTGGTGGCAGTGCTCTCACTGGTGGTAGTGCTTTTTTGGCTTGCCTCATGTAGTCCTTACGCGGTCGCGGCTGCTCAGGGGCACGCGTATCTTTTGGCGCGTGGTGGCAAGTGCTTTGGCTGCTCTACTGTGTGGCGCGCAACGGCCTGTAAATCAGCTTTTACCCCTGCTTCTTCGCGCATAATGACGGCGGGTGCCGTGGCTTTTCATGCTATAATCCCTCTTCGGTTTTTACGGGCGCTCCGTGCAGAGAGGTAACTCTGCCGCAATCCAGAATGGGCACCTGTGACCTACATGGGATTTTTTGGAGTCGTTGCCATGCCTGTTAATTACATCGAAGGTATTAAGCCGTGCGCTGATGCGAAAGTCGCTATTGTCGTGTCGCGTTTTAACAGCTTTATCTGTGAGCGCCTCTTAGAAGGTGCCCTCGATACCCTCAAAAGAGAGGGACAGGTCTGTGATGACAACATCACCGTCGTGCGTGTGCCAGGTGCCATCGAGATTCCTCTGACCTTAGAGGCCCTAGCCCAAAGCGGTAAGTACGATGCCTTAATCGCTTTAGGCTGCGTGATCCGTGGTGCTACTTACCACTTTGAGGTGGTGGCCAATGAGTGCGCTAAGGGTATTACCCAAGTGACCTTACAAAACAAGGTCATCGTCTCTAACGGTGTGCTCACCACCAATACCATTGATGAGGCCGTGCAACGTGCAGGCTCTAAGGCGGGCAATAAGGGCAGCGAAGCTGCTTCGGCCGCGTTAGAGATGATTAACGTGATGCGCCAATTAAAAGCCTAACAGCACGTCAAGGCGAGGCTCTGAGGGGGTAAAACGCCCTTTGAAACTGACATGTTAAGAGGTAGGTAATGGATCAGACTGAGGGTGCAGTGACCCCAGCGATGCGTCACAAGGCGCGTCATTTCGCGTTGCAAGCAATCTATCAGTGGCAGATGAACAAGATGCCTGCCAATGATCTGGAGAAGCAGTTCTTAGAAGATCAGCCTGTGCAGAATACCGATCTTGAGTATCTGCATGATCTGATTCATGGCGTGATCGCCAATTGCGATTACCTCGATTCTATCTTTGAGCCTTTCCTCTCGCGACCATTAGCCGATCTTGATCAGGTCGACAAGGCCATTCTGCGCTTAGGTACCTTTGAGCTTAAGTACCGGCAGGAAGTGCCATTTAAGGTGGTGCTCAACGAGGCCATATTACTTGCCAAGTCCTTTGCCGAGCAGGACAGCCACAAGTTTGTCAACGGCGTCCTCGACAAGGTCGTAAAGTCCATGCACAAGGACAACAAGTAGTACCGCACTTTCAAGTGCATTGCTACGCAGTAAGCCCGCTTGAGGGCGTATCGCAGAAGCCACCGCAAGGTGGCTTTTGCGTCTCTGGTCGCTGCGTTTTGCTACTGCTGCCGCCTCGGTGTGGTAGGCTGTGGTTTGTCTGCTGTTGCTGCTCGTGTTCTTTGGAGGCATTGCACCATGGCTGCTACCACTGATGAGTTCTCTTTTATCCACCAGTACTTTACTAACCTCAACCCGCAGTTTGCCTCTCAAGCTAAAGATTTAGGGCTGGTCGTAGGCATTGGGGATGACGCCGCTGTCTTAGAGCTCAATGGCACCTTTGTGCTGACCACAGATACCTTAGTCGAGAAAGTCCATTTCTTTAGTGAGATCACCCCGCGACTTCTTGGCTCACGGGTGCTGGACGTTAATTTCTCTGATGTTTACGCCATGGGCGCGCTACCGTGCTTTGCGACGCTCTCGTTAGAGATACCATCAGCGTATAGAGATAACCCAGCCTTTTGGGCGGAGTTTTCTGCGGGCTTAAATGAGTGCTTAACGCGGCATAAGTGCGCCTTAATCGGTGGCAATATCACCCACACTGAGGGGCCCTTAGCTATTAGTGTGACGGTAATAGGTAAAACCGTACAGCCTAAGCAAGTGTGGCTGCGTAGTGGCGCGCAAGTCGGTGACTATATTTGTCTTGCCGGTGAGGTGGGTACCAATGGCCTCTTTGTAGACAGTACCTACAAGCAGACGATTAAGGCCTTACCCGAGTCAGAGCGCCTTGCTTTTGAGAAGCTGGCTTACACCTACCCAGCACATATGCGTAAGCTAGT
The DNA here is from genome assembly GCA_018884035.1 of Candidatus Anaerobiospirillum pullicola. Classification (GTDB taxonomy): domain Bacteria; phylum Pseudomonadota; class Gammaproteobacteria; order Enterobacterales; family Succinivibrionaceae; genus Anaerobiospirillum; species Anaerobiospirillum pullicola. The sequence continues at coordinate 768 of JAHLFE010000207.1, read as the reverse complement.
GGAGGTGCTTGCACCGCTGTGTCACTGTGCTATTGACGTCTCTGATGGCGTCTATGGTGATTGCACCCATATTCTGCAGCACTCTCGCTGCTGTGGAGAAGTGTGGCCTCATGCCTTTGCGCTTAATCCATGGGTGGAGCAGCACTTAGATCAGCTGTGGCAGCAGAAAAAGGACTTTGCTTATCAGGCGGGTACCTTTGGTGGTGATTACAACTTGCTCTTTACAATGAGCCCTGTGGCATGGCGGCTCTTTGCGACAGAGAGAACTAAGCAGCCGCTGTTACGTGAAATTCCTGTGAGGCGTATTGGCCGAATTACGGTCAAGTTTGAAGGTGATGCCAAGGAGGTTGCGCAGGCAGCGATGAGCGAGGGTAACAGCTTAGCCACTGCGCGTAATCTGCTGCTATTAAAGAGCAGAGGTGGAAGCTACATGGATCTGCCAGAGAGCCTCTCTTATAACCACTTTAGTAGCGAGCAGTAGGGAAAAGTGGGGACAGTCCAAATCAGCCTCAACTCCTAGACGGCAGCTATTCATTAACCCCTAACAGTAATCAGAACAAGGTTGGCTATGGTTGCACAGACCACCTCTTCAGAAAACTCGTCTACAGACCTCAGCAAAAAGGTCTGGCAGATGGCTGATGTCTTGGCTGCACAGGGCATTGGTTACACCGACTATCTCACTCAGCTTACTTACCTGCTCTTTTTGAAGATGGACAAAGAAAGCTGTGATATGGGCTTTACTCCGCTCATCCCAGAGCAATACCGCTG
>JAHLFE010000206.1 GCA_018884035.1 Candidatus Anaerobiospirillum pullicola | reverse complement strand
CAATCTGAGCCATGATCAAACTCTTCACTTAAAGAATCGTTTGAAGTGCAGCTTGCGCTGCTTGGCAACTTGCGTTGCTATGTTGGCTAATCTCAAAGTTCTTTCTCAAGAACCCACACAGATTGTTCGTACTCATCGATTTTTAAAGAACTACAAAGCGCTGTGGCTTTGCTTTGCTGTGGCGCTCAGTGCGTCGCAGCGGGAACGTATTTTAAGGATTTCCGCCCCCCTGTCAACAACTTTTTTAAAAATTTTTCAAAAAAGCTGTTGCTGTAGAGTCCCCCTCTCTATGTAAACTGCATACACAAGCCATTTATGCCACAAAATTTTTTTGCACCGACAGCTATCCGCACGCATTGCTTGTATGGCACGTCCGAGGGGATGTTGATACGAGCCACCAAAAAGAGACTCATAAAGGTGCTTCGCCCTATTAAGGAGGCGACTTACGGGCTCACCTCAATAGAGGGCGTTTTCCCCCATGTGTGTGCAAAGCTACTTGCCATTAATCTACCTTAGAGATAAGTCGCGGTAGCGACGCTTGATGATCTCTATTAGGTTTCTGCCTCAAGGGGGCTTAAACCCACCTCAAAGGCCGATTCTAAGCCAATAAATAGGGGGAAAATACTCTGCAGGAGCAAGGGGGAAAACGCTCTCCCTCAATAGTAGACAGCAAGTCACCACGCTGCCTTAGGTACTGGCGTTAGCGTTAACGCGACGTGGGCTACACTACTTAACTTACCCCCCTACTGACGGTCATACTTGATGATAATGCTGGCCAGTCCTGTGGCTGGGCTATCTTAATGGCGCCAGCTACATCTCTGAGCTTTAGCTACTGCTAGCACTTTCTGTTGTTGGTAGTGGTGCTGGGGATGCTGGTATGCTAATACTGTTGATGGTGCTGTAGCTGCTAACCGTGAGAAGGTTGCTCCTTAATAAGCCGCACTCATGGTGCCTTCAGCCTAGTGAGAGGTTTACGCTATAACGCCTAACTGCAGCGCCTAATGTGGAGTAAAGCTACGCTAATACCTTATGCGCCAATAAAAAGGCCCTGCGCCATCAAGAGCAAATGCTCCTCACAGCACAAGGCCTAAGCAGCGCGCGCAAAGCGCGTTTAGTTAGTTTGGCTCGTCAAGGCCAAAAGCCTCGTCTCTTATCCTGACACGCGACCGCTGACCTCAACCTTCGTTTGTTTGCAGCCCCTAAAAGTCATGAGGTATAGAGCCACACGCTATCATCAACAGCATGGGACACTTTTGCCACATACCACCTGACTTTCTTACACAGCACAGCCTGAGCTCCACTCCATGCCATAGCAGTACTTTCTACAAAGCACGATCACTACACAGAGATAGAAGCTCAGGCTGTACTCCGTAATAACCAATAGTACAGGGCGCTACTACTGGATAGTGACTGTGCACCGCTGCCTCTGCTGGCGTAGTGGCTCCAGCAATAGCAACAAGACACAGCCCATGCTCAAGTCTTTAGCTCTACTTAAGATAGTTGCGCACTAGCAATTGAGGTAGGAAGCAACTGCTAACACGCTTCTGCTGCGGGTAAAGCCCCTTCCTGCCAGAGCAAACTTTCTGGCAGGAGGCACAGACTTAATCTGTCAGCGCAAGGTATTACCACCCAACGCATCTTAAGCCCGCACGACTTGAGTCTTCTTTACTGTGCTCAAGCCTTAGCCTGATTGCACTGTAACTTGCCGTCATGATCCACAGTGAGCTCGTAAGCGACGTTAGGCAGCAGCTTGCCCTCCAAAATCATCTTGGAAAGTGGATCCTCGACTTCGTTCTGGATAGCACGACGTAATGGACGTGCACCAAACACAGGATCGAAGCCGACCTTGGCCACATAATCGTAGACGCTGTCGCCCATCTGCACTTCTAAGCTATTGTCCTTTAAGCGCTTGCTTAAGGTCTGCAGCTGGATCTTGGCAATGGCCTTGATGTTCTCGTGGTTCAGTGGGTGGAAGACCACAGTCTCATCGATACGATTCAAGAACTCAGGCTTGAAGCTCTTCTCCAGAATAGTAAAGAGCTTAGCCTTGATCTCATCATAAGAGGACTTGCCACTTTCCTCCTGAATCATCGACGAACCTAAATTCGAGGTCATGATGATCACCGTGTTCTTGAAGTCCACGGTACGGCCTTGACCATCGGTCAGGCGGCCATCGTCTAACACCTGTAACAGGATGTTAAACACATCAGGGTGGGCCTTTTCGATCTCATCGAGCAGAATCACCGAGTAAGGACGACGGCGCACCGCCTCGGTTAAATAACCACCCTGCTCATAGCCAACGTATCCTGGAGGAGCACCGACTAAGCGCGAGACGGAGAACTTTTCCATGAACTCCGACATATCAATACGCACCATGGCCTTTTCGGTGTCAAACAGAAACTCAGCCAAAGCCTTGCACAGCTCAGTCTTACCCACACCAGTTGGGCCTAAGAACAGGAACGAACCAATTGGGCGGTTCGGATCAGACAAGCCCGCACGACTACGACGAATAGCTGCAGCAATCGCAGTAACAGCCTCATCCTGACCGATCACGCGCTTATGGAGGTTATCCTCCATGCGTAAGAGCTTCTCACGCTCACCTTCGAGCATCTTGGCCACAGGAATACCCGTAGCACGCGACACCACCTCGGCGATCTCGGTATCCGTCACCTTGTTCTTTAAGAGCTCGGTGTGTGTAGCCTCGGCCTTAGAGCTCTCTGCAATCTGGCGCTCCAATGCTGGAATGCGACCATACTGCAGCTCACTCATACGGGCTAAATCGCCATTACGACGAGCGACATCAAACTCATGGCGCGCATGCTCAAGCTCTTCCTTGATCTTCTGCGTGCCCTCAAGCATCTGCTTCTCGTGGTTCCAGATGCCCTCTAAGCGCTTGTACTCATCCTCGTCCTTGGAGATCTCATCGTCGATAGCAGTTAAGCGCTTCTTGCTGGCCTCGTCAGTCTCCTTAGCGATAGCCTGACGCTCCATCTTTAACTGGATCAGACGGTGGTCGAGCTTATCAAGAGGCTCTGGCTTAGAGTCAATCTGCAGACGAATGCTAGCAGCCGCCTCGTCAATGAGGTCAATGGCCTTATCAGGTAACTGACGGTCAGTGATGTAGCGGTTAGACAGTGTAGCAGCAGCCACAATGGCTGGATCGGTGATCTGCACATGGTGGTGCAGCTCATAACGCTCCTTTAAGCCACGCAAAATAGCAATGGTGTTTTCCACCGATGGTTCATCGACCAGCACCTTTTGGAAACGACGCTCTAAAGCAGCGTCCTTTTCAATGTACTGACGATACTCATCTAAGGTAGTAGCACCCACGCAGTGCAGTTCGCCACGGGCCAGTGCAGGCTTTAACATGTTGCCCGCATCCATGGAACCCTCACCTTTACCGGCACCCACCATGGTGTGGATTTCATCGATAAAGAGGATGACCTTGCCCTCTTGCTTAGCCAGCTCATTGAGCACTGACTTTAAGCGTTCCTCGAACTCACCACGATACTTAGCACCAGCAATTAAGGCACCCAAGTCCAAAGACAGCACACGCTTGTTGCGCAGGCCCTCTGGCACCTCACCCTTGACAATACGCTGGGCCAAGCCCTCAACGATAGCGGTTTTACCAACGCCAGGCTCACCAATCAGCACAGGGTTGTTCTTGGTACGGCGTTGCAACACCTGCATGGTACGACGAATCTCATCGTCACGACCAATCACAGGGTCGAGCTTACCTTGCTCCGCACGCTCCGTTAAGTCGATGGTGTACTTGGATAACGCACCACGGGCCTCTTCAGCGTTCTCACTGTCGACCTTGCTACCGGCACGCATCGTGTCTAAAGCCTTGACCAACTTCTCTTTGGTCAGATTGCACTGCTCTAAAATGCGCTTTAAGTCGCCATCAGTTTCAATGGCAGCTAAGACAAACATCTCCGAAGAGATGAACGAGTCTTTGTGCTGCTGCGAAAGCTTATCGCACAGGTTTAAGAGCTTGCCAGTTTGTGGCGACAGTTGCAGGTCACCACCAACACCTTGGACTCGTGGCAAAGCATCTACCGCTTTGTCCACCAAAATCTTAACGGCTTGTGGATCGGAACCAGCTAAGGTCAGAAGAGGGCGCACTGAGCCATCTTCTTGGTTCACCAGAGCCGCCATGATGTGGACTGGCTCGATGAACTGATTATCATGACCAACGGCTAACGATTGTGCGTCAGATAAAGCTTCTTGAAACTTGACGGTAAATCGATCTAAACGCATCTCGTTCCTCCAAACAAAAATCCTTGCTCCCAACACCAAGCTTTTCTCAGCTCCTGTCTGCTGCCGCATAGTGCCTTTTGAAGTGACACCGGTCACTGGCACTTAGCTCACAGCCACCTCCCTGTGGCCTTGCCTTGTGAGCTACCAACAGTCATGAGCTTGCAGCAGAGTCTGTGCTTAAACATCTTAGTCGTGCTACGCCTTGCATCCTTGCAGTCCGCTCTTACAGGAGCTCCGCTTTGCGTTGCTCCTGTAGGCATCGAGGCTACAAATAGCATCGCGGAGGAATGGCATCGTGCAGCACCACAGTCTCTGGTAAAAAGTAACCTCCGGCCTCGCGTTCTCTGGTCTTCCCTGCACTCTAGCCCCTGCTTTGTCAGCGAAGCAGGTAAGTGCAGTAAGCATCAGGTGCTGTGGCCTCGGTCTTGGTAAGTAAAGGCAGACTTGTAAGCAAGCTGCCGCGCGCTCACCATAAGCAAATGTGCATCTGAGCGCTCCTACCACTTGGTGTTAGCTCTTACACCTAAACACGTGGGGTCGTGTATTTGAAATTTAAAGTGATCGTAGTAAAAATATTTACAGACAGCAGGCTACGGCCGTATTTACGGGCTTGATTGCCACCTACGCTAAGGTGCGCAGCAGCGGTGCAAGGTACATTTTTCACCTGCAAAATGCCCCAATAAGATCACACAAACCCCATACAAATCAGGAAAAATCTCTGCCCCAGAGCGGCGCACTGCCAACACAAAAGAGCGAAGAAATTTCGGCTCTCCTCAGAATCTGGGCTCTCCTCAGAGTTTGGTGGATGTGGCTCCAACACTATCTCAAGGTTGGTCACGCCAAACGCCATCACATGGGACTACTGCTTGATCGCAGTGGTGATGCTGCTTTTGGTAACCACCAAACTCTGAG
>JAHLFE010000205.1 GCA_018884035.1 Candidatus Anaerobiospirillum pullicola | reverse complement strand
TGACAGCACAGCGCAGGCGGACATACTGCCTGCTTCGGCTACCTTAAGTGAGGATGGGGGACAAACCAGCCTCATGTGGGGCCTTGAGGTCAGCTGGAGCGAAGTGGACTCCAATGAGGGCCACCTCGACTTACAAGACTTTCTGCCGCAGGCACAGGCGTTAAAAGAGAGCCTCCTTAAGGCCTATAACGAGGGTATTAACACCTACACCACCGAGCACTATCGAGACCTCGTCATTTTGTGCAGCCTCTATGGTCAGGGCTTAGGCATCTTAAACTCTAAGCTGACCTTAGATGAGAAGCGCACGGGTACGGATACCTTTGCCTCCATTAAGGATCTGACGCTGACGCTGCTGCGTTATGGCTACTTTAGCCCGCTGGGTAATTTACTGCGCCTGCACCAAAACCCAGAGCTCATGCTCCTGCACTACCAAAGAGCGCACGCCTTTGATTTTAGTGAGGACTATGCCCGCAAAGAGATGGAGCTGCGGGCGCAATTATTTCAAGGTAAGACGCAGAATTGGGGTACCGGTACTGACTTTGATCACTTCAAGGGCTTGCCTGCTGCTGCAGATGTGGGCACGGGGGAAAATGGCACCACTGTGACCATGAAAAGTCAGGATCTGACCGCGTCCAGTGCGCTGCCGCTGTCCTTACCCCGCATGGTCTTTGGTGAGATTGGCTACCTCGATTTAGGTGTCCACAACGAAGTTGAAGCCAGAACTCTGGAGTACTGGCTTAAGGCCTACATCAACTACGAATACCTGCTGCGCTTAAACGGCTTTGGCGCCATTAGTGAGGTGGTGGTGCAAAGCCGTAATGGCTGGCGCTTTGGTTATAAGCCGGAGGCACCACAGCGCAGTTACGCGTACTTGCTTGCCAAGGACATGCTCCGTGGTATGCCTGGCGCTAAGGAGCGCTTCCTCTACTACGCGCAGAGCCACCTCTTCTTGTATGAGCTCTTCCCTGATGAGTTCCAAGAGGAGCCGCATTTACAGACGGCGCGTAAGTTTGTGCAGGAAGTGCTGCAGCTTGATATCAACTCTGATAAGTTTAAGGAATTCTCGCAGGACATGAATTCCGAGGGCTTTAGTGAGTTTGAGTCCTTACGCTTAGAGGCGCAAAATGGCTATGTCCCAGGCCGTCAGCACTACCATGGCTCGCGCCGCATGTACGACTCAAGCTGTGGCTATTCCTTTGCCATTTCTGAGAACTTGCCGATTAGCCGTGGTGACTTCTTTGTTTTAGATGGCGTCGAGGCTGTACGGGCGCGCAATCAGCTGCAGCAGCTGGCCGCAACGCTCGATGGCTTAGGTCAGGTCGATGAAGAAGTACGCTCTAAGTACTTCTACACCATGAGCGATAAGCTCTTAAAGCGCAGTAAGGGCGTTTTAGAGGGCGTCGACATTGGTGGGGCGGCCGCACAAGAGGACTTAGAACGCTGGCACCGCAGTGGCAAGATTGACGCGTGGTCGGGCCGCTGGGGCCCAATGTATCTGCGTTTAACCTTAGAGCGCATCTTGGGTGAGGACAATATTGCCCGCTTTGTGGCGGCCAAGAGCGATGAGCATTGGCTGACACACAGCTTTTATCAGGGACAGACGTGGGATAAGCACCAGTTCTTAAAGCTCATGCCTTACGTCTATTGCCTGCAGCCATATCGCTTGCTGCAGGGCTTAGATGCGACCACTAAGGCGCAAGCTCTGACCTATATCAATGCCTTAAACCGTCTGCAAGCCAATGAGGCGGTAGTGGGCAGTATTAACGGTAAGGGCACGGGTAGTGGTAGCGGTGAGAGCACAACCTTGGGGGCGGGTATCGCCGCTCACGGCGTGGCCGCCAGCAACCTAGGCCAAGGCACAGCTGCTGAGGCTACTACTGCTGCAGGCTCCACAGGCGCCGCAGCAGCGAGCGCCGCAGCAGCGAGCATTGCAAGCGCTGCTCTGGAAGGTAGCGCTCTGGCTGGCAGCGCTTTGGCGGGCAATGCCATGGCCGCAGGGGCCAGCATGGGCTCATGGGGTTCGCGCTCGCAGCAGGCGGTAGCTAAGCTGCAAGCGGAGATTACCGGTGAGAGCCCTGTAAGTCCCGAGCATGCCACGCTGGTCGCGGCAGCCAAGCTTAACAATGGCTCGCTTTATAACACCGAGCTCTGGGGCTTGAGCTTTGATCAGCGCTTAGCACGCTGGCATCGCTCGCGCCTTGAGCTGTGCTTAGCCATTGATCGTGAGTACACCGCCTTCCATGAGGAGTTCTTACGGCTGCGCTCCTATGACTCGCTTTATGCCGAGGCGAGCTACGAGATTAATAGCTTCCGCTGGCATTTACAGCGCGTGCAAGGTAGCAAAAACGAAGTCTCTACAGCTAAGTTGCATCAAGTGGTGGCGGCGGCATGGCTGGCCGGTGCGGGCACAACCTCTAGGAGCACGTCAGGGGCGCATGATGTTACTGTAGCCGCGACGGTGGCTACCGCGCACGCGCAACAACAGGCGGCGAAGATCGCCCAAGCGCAAGGCTGGCCACAAGATAGTGTCGCCGGGGCAGTAGCTGACAACGCTGCTACTGTTGATGCGACGGTAGCTGCTGCTACCGAGACGGCAGCACCGGCAGCAGCACCTGCCGCAGTGGTTAGCGAAGGGTCACGTGCGCCTTTTGAGCTGGGCTTTTTTGATACGGGCCGCAACAAAAATGCGCTCTCGGAGTACGAGCTGCAAGAGGAGGCACAGCTGTGGTCTGACCTGCAAGCAGGGGTGGAGTATAACGGCAGCCTCTTTGATACGGAGCAGTACGACGCGGTGCAGTTGGAGAGTGCTCGTTTGCACATGCGCCAGTATGGTCAGGTGTTTGGGGATGATAACGACACCCTCTACCCTTACGCCTTACCGGCGCTGCAAGCTAAGGGCAGTGCGGAGGTGATTGCCTCTGATGGGGGCAATGGTGCAGGTGCTGGTGCTGGTGCAGGAGCAGGCCAAGGCAATGGCACTATGCCACATGCCTTATCGCCACTCGTGCGGCAGCTGCTCATTGAGAAGCTGCATCTTGATCCGCAGCATCTTGATGACAAGACCTTAGCGGAGGCGCTGTCCTCGCCAGAGCTTACTTCGCTCATGGGGAGTGCTATGGCCAATTTGCGCGCCGCGCATGCGCCACGTGGTACGGCCACGCTGGATCTGAGTGACTTTAAAGGTGGTGAGGATGCCGCTGAAAATAGCGTCGTCTCCAAAGCAGAGGCCGCAACTATCTTTGCCCGCTTAAAGAGCTTCTTAAACGACAAGCTGGGCGTGAACACCGACCACCTCACCAGTAGCTCCAAGGCGGCGCAGACTATTGAGGCCTTAGCCAACCTCAATGGTATGGCTGCTCCTGCCACGGATACGGACTCCATGGAGGGTAGTGGTAGTGGTAGCGAGGGAGAGAAAGAGCTTAAGACCTATGGCGGCAGCCATTTGGTGCGCGATGAGCTCGATGTGCCGTCGCATCCTCTAGCTAAGATCGTCAACACCATTGTGACCTTTGATCCGGCGCAAGAGCGGCAGTTTACACGGCCACAGATGTTCCATGAGGATGACAACCCACTGCATGATTTAATCTTCTCGGCAGTGAACAACCTCAATGATGGTCAGTCTTACGCCGCGCAGATGGCTATGGCGCGCTGGCTGTTGCAGCACTTAGAGGAGCAGGGCTACTTCTTTGGTGCGGCCGATGTGGTGGATAGCTCCTTTGCGGTGCTGCTCTACGACACCTTTAGGATGCGCTTTAACCGTGAGGAGAGCATCGATAATATCACCGAGGCCACCGGTGAAATCATGCGCCAGAAGCTGCGTATCCTCTACGGTGATGAGCACTTTGCTGAGGCCTTAGCCGATGATGATAATGAGTATAAGCAGCGCTTTACGCAGTGGTTGGATTTACCGGACACGGCTAGCCGTGAGGAGCTGGGCTCAGTCTTAGGCTTCTGGGCGGAGAGCAGACTGTGCTATAACCTGCCTTATTGGAGCATGCTGCGCTACAGCGAGAGCGAGGTCATTTACAAACACTGGCTGGTGATGCTTGATGACACCTTATCAGGTGCGGCTTTCATTGACCTCTTTGACACGCCAGAGCTTTATTTGAAGACCATGCCGGTGCAAGAACTGGTGTTTCAAGCTAGCCGCGTCTACTTAGGGCGCTTAGTGCGCGTGCTTACGGCCGGTATCATCCGCGAGCTCTCGAAACTGGAGCTGACAGCAACTAAAGCTGTGATCCATGAGCAGATGGCGCAGAGCTTATCGGAGAAATGGGAAGTAGAGCTCTTAGCGGGCAGACATAGCTTTTCGTGGGACGCATACCTTAAGTATGTACGCAACCGTGGCCTTGAGGAGAAGCTGGAGCGCATGGAGGGCTTTGAGGAGCAGGTGTTACAGACTGCGATCCTCTTAGTCAAGAACTTGGTCTTTGGCTTCTACGAGTCGGAGCGGCAACGCAAGTTACACCATGACTTGATCGCTGCTGATGACCCACGTCGTTTGGTGATGCCATACCAGCTCTTTAATGCGGTACGCCAAGACAGCTCGTTCCATCTGTCGCTGGAAAAAGCTTACAAGTACGGTGAGAAGAATCAGGTCTTTGTCAAATACCTGCCACAGCAGTTTTTGTCCTTCCCGCTGGAGCAGTTGCAGTCTCATGAGCGCAATACTGGTGATCCGCTGGTACGCAACATCTTACAGCGCAGCTATGCCTACACTGAAGGTCAGGCTGCTCTGGTGCTTCTGCACCACACGGGCGCTGATTTAGGTGCGGAGGCGATGGCGCTTGCGGCTCCTGTGCTGTTAACGCAGCAGAGTATTGGCAGCGCCTTTTTAGGCTTTGGCACATGGCAGACGCGCAGTGCGCTGGTCAACATGATGCGCTACCGGCATGGTGAGTGGCCTTTTGCTCGTGAGGTGTATGCCATTGCGGTGGACGAGGAGTATGACTCTAAGGCCCCACGTGAGGATGCTGACTACCGCCATAAGGTGGCGTTAGCTGATGGTATATGTCAGCTTTATCAGTACTTCCCGCACGTCTTAGTGCCGCAGAGTTTCCGGCTTTTAGGTGACTTTGAGAACCAGCAAAGTCTGCTGAAATACAGCGATGCGACCATGGCTTACGTTAAGGCACATCCGCACAAGGAGTACCAGATGTGGCGTCCTTATCAGGACATCATTACGCTGCGTCAGGCGGAGCTTAGTGGCGTGTTCTTAGAGCAGGCTGATGGCTGGTTGGTGCCGGAGCAGGAGCGCATCACCTTTATCTCCGATCAGTATCAGATTGAGGTGGAGAATGTAGACACCTTCCTGAAGCTGGTGTCTAAGGGCGCCTTGCGCATGCACCTTGAGTACTTGCAGCGGGAAATGGAGTCTGAGGATGCAGCGTCGTGGTCAGAAGATGCGGCTGCCTATGACGGCGCTGCTGACGATGGTGACGCGTCGTACTATGAGGGGGACGCCCCAAGCGCGGCTGGCGCTAGCGCTGGCGCTGACAGTGCTGATGCTGCTGACGATGATGATGACGATATTGATTTGTCGCAGCTGGAGATGCTGGATTTAGAGCCAGTGCAGCGCGAGATCCTGTGGCGCTACTGCAAGGTCAATGGCATCGACCCAATGGATTACAAGTCCGTATCGATGACGCTCATGAAGTGCTACATCTTAGAGTGCTTGGATAACAACCTCGACATGGGGGACTGCTATCCGGAGCCATTTGATGTGAACATTGCGATTGCGCACATGGAAAAAGAGCTGCGGGCCATGAAAGACCAGCAAGACGCTGCTGAGGCAGAGGATGCTGACTACGAGGAGGATGAGGTAGAGGAGGATGAGGTAGAGCCTCAGCACCGTGCTGCTCTTAAGAGCAAAGGCAACGATCAGGGCCGGAAGCAGTAGTAGCATTGTAGTGTCGGGCGTGGGGGCATGAGCGTCAGTGACTCCTTTAGCCTATCTTGGTTGGCTCGTCCCAATCGTAAAGAGAGGGGAGCCTCCAGTTATGATGGGGCTTTAGCCAACCACTGCATGCACACTGCCGCAGAAGGGCCATGACGAGTCAGTTGGGAAAGATGGCATATGAGGAGGATGTGGCAACGATACTTAAGATGCCAGTTGGTATTTCTAGCTGGAACGCCATTCGTCGTGAGCATATGTTCTTTGTAGATAAGACTGGCTACTTGTCGGAACTGATGAGAGCGGGGCGGCGTATTTTTATCGCGCGGCCGCGTCGCATGGGTAAAACTACCATGTGCTCCCTCTTGGACGAGGCGCTATCGCATGGCCTTGATAGTTTTCGCGGCCTGAACATTGAGAAAACAGGCTCTCCTCAGAGTTTGGTGGATGTGGCTCCAACACTATCTCATGGTTGGTCACGCCAAACGCCATCACAAGGGACTACTGCTTGATCGCAGTGGTGATGCTGCTTTTGGTAACCACCAAACTCTGAGGA
>JAHLFE010000204.1 GCA_018884035.1 Candidatus Anaerobiospirillum pullicola | reverse complement strand
TACTCACGGAAGTACGTGCTGCCTGAACACGTTAATTAAACTACACGCGGAGCTTCGTGCGCTTTAGCGCGAGGCGTTAGCATGCAAGGGCTAACATACGCCCAAACTGCTGTTTGGAACGGTGCTGAGGTAGGATTGTATTCTTGTTCAGGACCCTCCCTATTAAAACGGGAGGAAGCCATGTGCGTAAGCACATGGAGACTTCACCGCAACCGCAAAAGGAGGGGCATATGGAGCTCGACCATGTCAAACATGGCGTCAAACTCTGGCATCTCAACCACAAGCTTGCGCGGCGGCTGCAGCGCAAGAGGGATGAGCAGGTCTTTGGTGACTATACTTTTGTCGTAGGCGCATCCAAGTACCTCAAAGAGATCGAGGGGCTGCATTATAGGCTTTTTCGCCAGCCGATGCTCAATTGGCTGGTGTGGGTGTATCGCTTCCATGCTCCTAACCTCATCTCCCTGATTTTAGATAAGTCAGGCAAGATCGTGGGCTATGAGTGCTTCATGTTCAACGAGGTCGAAGTGCAAGATTGCATCTTGCACGAGGTCTATGTGGGCGTAGAGTCTGAACTGCAAGGCAAGGGCTTAGCTACGGCCTTACGGCGCTACTCCATTGCCTCCTATGACTTCGGCAACTTAAATGGCATCTCCACGGTGGCTGTGACTGGTGATATTCAGGCGCTGCGCTCGGCACAAAAGGCGGGCTTTGCCATTACCAAGGCCTCCTTAAAGCCACCTGGGCAGTACCTCTTTCACCCGCTGACCTTAGGGCGCTAAGCACGGCTCCTGAAGCAAGCTGGCGTGCTCTCAGGTTCAACCCTGCAGATGTGGGGGCCGCTTGTTAGCCGTTAGCATTTGAGCTTGCTTTGATGGTAGGTGCTGCTGTCAGTACCGCAGATAGGCGGTCTCTCAGTAGGTAACCTCAAAGCGCCTGACGGCGCCTTATCTTGAGAGTAGCGCCGCAGCAAACGCCTCATCTCATGGTAAAGCACCTGCTTGTAGGCAGTTACCTCTTTTGAGCTGTGCTTTTTGGGGTACTCACGTCTTTCACACCTGATGCTGCACCCCAGCACCGTCCCAAAACGAAAAAAGCGCCCATTGTGGCGCTTTTTGTCTTTTAGGAGTGCTGCTTGTAAGCCCGCCTTACCCCACACGAGGCAAGGCGAACTGAGGTCAGATCGCATGACCTATAAGCTCAAGAGAGCGGCTGGAGACTACTTCGTGACCTTCTTGAACTTGAGACGGTGTGGCTGAGCTTCCTCACCTAACTCTTTCTTCTTCCACTCCTCATACTCGGTGTAGTTACCTGCAAAGAAGCGGACTTTACCCTCATCACCGTAGTCTAAGATGTGGGTGGCAATACGGTCTAAGAACCAGCGATCGTGCGAGATCACCATGGCCGAGCCAGGGAACTCTAAGAGCGCGTTTTCTAAGGCACGTAAGGTTTCAACGTCAAGATCGTTGGTAGGCTCGTCTAAGAGCAGTAAGTTACCACCAACCTGTAACAGCTTTGCCAGCTGTAAACGGCCGCGCTCACCACCAGAGAGGTCACCGACGCGCTTTTGCTGATCGGTGCTCTTAAAGTTAAAGCGACCGATGTAGGCACGCGATGGAATCTCGTAGTTGCCGATGCGCAGGATGTCCTGACCGTTAGAGATCTCCTCAAAGACGGTGTTATCGTCCTTCATGGAGTCACGGAACTGCTCGACGTAAGCCGTCACCACGGTGTCACCGAGCTTGATCTCACCTGAATCAGGCTTCTCAATGCCAGTGATCATGCGGAAGAGGGTGGACTTACCGGCACCGTTAGGGCCGATGATACCGACAATGGCACCCTTTGGCAGGGTAAAAGACAGGTCGTCGATTAAGACCTGATCGCCGTAAGCCTTGCTTAAGTTCTTCACCTCAAGCACGGTATCGCCTAAACGTGGCCCTGGTGGAATGTAGAGCTCGTTAGTTTCGTTACGGCGCTGGTACTCAACAGAGGAGAGCTCTTCAAAGCGGTTTAAGCGGGCCTTGGACTTAGCTTGACGGCCACGGGCACCTTGACGCACCCACTCAAGCTCGCGCTCAATGGAACGACGGCGGGCACTCTCGGTGTTCTCTTCAATCTGTAAGCGCTGATCCTTTTGCTCCAGCCAGCTAGAGTAGTTGCCTTGCCAAGGTATACCCTCGCCACGGTCGAGCTCTAAGATCCAGCCTGCGACGTTATCTAAGAAGTAACGATCGTGGGTGACGGCGACCACGGTGCCTGGGTACTGATGTAAGAACTGCTCTAACCAATCGACCGACTCGGCGTCGAGGTGGTTGGTAGGCTCGTCAAGGAGCAGCATGTCAGGGCGCTCTAAGAGCAGACGGCACAGCGCGACACGGCGGCGCTCACCACCAGAGAGAACCTTGATTTGGCGATCGAAGGCAGGCAGGCGCAGGGCGTCGGCAGCGCGATCGATTTGGTTTTCTAAGTTGTGGCCGTCGTGAGCTTGGATGATAGCTTCGAGCTTGGCTTGTTCTTTGGCCAGAGCATCGAAGTCAGCATCTTCTTCGGCGTAAGCGGCGTAGACCTCATCGAGGCGCTTTAAGGCGGCGGTGACTTCACCAAAGGCCTCTTCGACTACCTCTTTGACGGTCTTTTCTGGGTCAAGCTTAGGCTCTTGAGGGAGGTAGCCGATCTTGATACCAGGTTGTGGACGGGCTTCACCCTCATAATCTTGGTCGACACCGGCCATGATCTTAATTAAGGTGGACTTACCCGCGCCATTGAGGCCTAGGACGCCGATTTTGGCTCCAGGGAAGAACGACAGAGAGATGTTATGGAGGATCTGTCGTTTAGGGGGCACCACTTTGCCCACTCGATTCATTGTGAAGATGAACTGCGCCATCAGAACCCTCGGTAAAGGAAAAAGTCACGAGATTTTAGCATCATTCTTATGATTACGCTAGGCTGGGGGCAGGGACGGGGCCGATAAATAGGCCGAAAGTAAGCAGGTTACAGCAAGCTCTGGGGAAGGGTGGTAGCCTAGAGCGCAGGCTTCTTGAGGTAGGGGCGTAAAGGCTGACTGCTAGGGCAGCAGCTAAAGCTGACCGCTAAGGTAGCAAAGACGCACACACAGTAAAGCGCTTAGGTCACGGTAAGATGTCGTATAGGCAGAGCTACAGGCGACGGTACAGGGCGCGCTCAAGTGACCGTACAGCCACGTTAGGGCAGGGTGCCTTACGGTGGTGAAGGTAGGGCGGGCGCTGTTACAGTGGTAGCGTCTTTGGGTAGTTGGTGGTGTTTGTAAGGGGGACATGAAGCCCATACATGAGCGTACTCGGTGCTGGGGTGCTGCTGCCAATCATATGCGTACAGGGCTTATTTATCAGGTTGCGGATGGGTATGACACCTTGCGCCAGAGCTACGGTTAACGGGGGCGGGCAAATGGCGTCACTATGGGCTCTGTGGCATATAATCTGCTAAATTTAGGCTGCACCTGAATGCAAGATCAGCTTGTGCTGGTGCCCCGAGTAGCAGTGCTGTGTGCGGCTGCAGCCTCGTGGTAAAAACTCACCGGTGTGGGTTTATCTTGGTCTTTCCTCGCTTGAGGGCTGTTCTGTGGAGTCTGTTTGCTCCTTGCTCTCTCACCACAAGTGAGCAGGCGACAGCTTTTAGTGGTGCTCAGGGGAGCAGGAAAAATTAGAGCTGTACACACACAGCTGTACCCCAATGGATTGCAGTAGCTTCGGTTGCGGCTTGCACAGAGGTATTGGTAAGCAGTCACACGGGTATCCTTTGCGGTGCAGGAGTTAGCTAATGCCACTGTTTATCAACACCAACATTTCTTCCCTTTACGCGCAGCGTGCTGCCCAAAAGGCCTCTGATAAGTTAGACATCTCTTATCAGCGTCTGTCCTCGGGCATGCGCATTAACAGCGCTAAAGATGATGCCGCCGGTATTCAGGTGGCTAACAACCTCACCACGCAGTTAAACGGCTTAGATCAGGGCAATCGCAATGCGCAGGACGCAATTGCTTTTGCGCAGACGGTCGAAGGTGCCTTAGATGAGGTCACCAACATGCTGCAGCGTCTTCGTACTCTGGCGGTGCAATCTGCCACTGGCACGATGACTGACAGCGACCGTCAAGGTATTCAGGCTGAGGTTGATGCCTTAACTGAGGAAATCGAGCGTATTGCCAATGAGACCACCTTTGGTGGCGCTGACATTTTAAACGGCAATGCCAGCATTGTGCGTTTCCAAGTTGGCCCTGACCCATCGTCGATCATTGAGATGGATCTCACCTACGCCATGGATGTGGATGGTTTAGCAGGTTTAGCAGCTAAGTACGCCGGTGCTCAGTCCTATGAACTGTACACCACTTCCGATGGTAATGCCGTGATGGCTAATTATGCTGACATCTTTAGCAACCGCGATAGCGACGATCCTGGTATTGATCTGTCGTCCCCAAGCGCGGCACAAGCGGTGTTAGCTGGTATCGACGATTTAATTACCGCCGTAGACCGCAAGCGTGCTGACTTAGGTGCAATGCAAAACCGCTTAGAGGCCACGGTACGTAACCAAGAGAACGTCGAGGAGAATGTGTTCTCAGCACGTGCTACTCTGCGTGACACCGACTGGGCCGAAGAAACTGCTACCTTAACGCAGCAGGACATTATTCAGCAGGCTACGGCTACGATTCTGGTGCAAGCTAACCAGCGTCCACAGATTGCCTTATCGATGCTGCAATCGTAATAACCACGCAGCAGCCATTTCCTAGTGCCTTTAGGTTTAGGGCTGGGGCATGGTAAACAGTGGTGCTAACAAGAAGGCCATTACTGTAAGCCCTGAGGGGTAAGCGGTAGTGGCTTTTTTCTAGCTGGCTGGTAGGAAAGTAAGTTAGCACATACCAGTTACGGGTCTGGGGTTCAGTAGATAGCCTCAAAGCGCCTGACGGCGCCTTATCTCGAGAGTAGAGCCTTAGCAAACACCTACTCTCATGGTAAAACACCTGATTGTAGGCAGTTATCTCCTTTGAGATTTGCTTTTGGTGGTACTCACGGGGCGCTCGGCATCTTACGTTCCGGTGCACAGACACAGCAGCGCATTGCCTAACAAAACAGCGACCGAGGTGCACGCCAAGCTCAGCAATGCACACAAAGCAGTAAGGCAGCAGCAAGAGCTGCGCAAAGAAGAAGAAGAAGAAGAAGCGGGAAAAGAAAAGGAAAAAAAGAAAGAGGCAGGAAAAGCTGCAGGTGGCGCCACGCAGCGTTTGTCTGGTCAAGCGCTGCGCTCGCAAGAATTTGGTGGAGGTGGTGGGATTTGAACCCACGTCCCAAAAGACTTCACCGTCAGTACTACATGCTTAGACTTCTCTTTGATCTCGATACCCAGCTGCGGAGAGTCACGCCACTGAATATCCAGCTTGTAAAGGATTTAATGCTTCAACCACAAGCGGGGCATCCACACGAGCTAGTGAGGAAACTGACACCGGATTTGTTAGCCGACACTAGCAGGGGCTAACACCGATGGCTTTACGCTGGTGTTTAAGCAGCTAAAGCGTAGTTTTGTTCGTCGTTTGCGACTATTTTAGTGGATTTTTTAACGAGGCCGATCCACCCTCGACATGCACCTCGGGCTAGGTAACTTCCGGTCGAATCCAGAATCACCCCCATAGGTGAGCAGCATTATACTCTTGTGTTGAGGGTATGTGCAAGGGGTGCACAACATCACTCAGGGGGTCTTAAGTTCGGGCTCTGCTCAGAGTTTTGGTGGATACCTCAAAGTAGCCTTATACCTTGAAGTAAGCACTTGAGCCGTGGTTATAGCGTTTAATGTTAGCCGCCTCAGAGTAGTATGGTGGCTCTATCCAGCAAGTTCTGCGGAGAACCTGAGTTTGCAGGTACAGTGGCACGGTTAGGGGCATTAGAGATGGGCGCGGCATCAGCCCAGCACACCGTTACAAGCAGTGGTTGCCACGCATGAGGTCGGTCTTAGTTTTGCCTTGCATACAGCGGTGGTGATACGGTGATGACGCTCTGACCGCTCTTAGAGAAGAGCAAGCTCGCTGTAGTGTCAGCACACTGCTTGGGATCTGCCTGTGCTTGATGGCAACGCTAAGCACCAAAAGCGTCCTTGCTCTAGCGTCGCACCATAGCCAAAACACTGAGGTGTTGCTACAATCCCACAGTGACCCCAAATGGTTTGGCTCTTACGCCATTGGGCGTGAGACGCAGGGCAGAATGGTGGCGTCATCACTGCTGTTTCGTCTTTTAGGCAGCATGGTTTTTGGTTAGGTGGAGTGGGGAGTGGCTCATGGCACGAAACACCAGCGCATTTGCGCTAATGGAGCGGCTGTTTAGCTCACAAGACAGAGCACAGTCATGGTCACAGCTGCCAGATTTATCCCCTGAAGCTTCAGAGCACGCCTCCGCTGCATCAGCGCTGCTGCCGCTTAAGCCACGTCTGTCCCTGATGCTACGTCGCTGTGGTTTTGCCTGCGGTGTTATGGCCTTTGCATTGGGGCTTAATGCCTGCTCAGTCAACACCAGCTCTAATGTCTTTGATCCGCCGCTTGATTCCACTTTTTCGGTAGACAAGCGCGATGTCATTCTCACCGGCCCCAATGCAGAAGAGCGTGAGCAGTATCAGCTCATGGTGGCGCAGCTTACCCACATGTTAGGCACAGAGAAGCTCTCGGCCGAGCGGCGGGCGCAAGTGCTCTATCAACTGGGCCTGCTTTACGACCGCTTAGGCATGAATGTCACCGCACGCACCATGTTGATGAGTGCGCTCATTGCCGTGCCTGATTATGCGCAGGTGTATAACTTCTTAGGTATTTACCTCGCTAGCGCCGAGCGCTTTGCTGAGGCCTATGACGCTTACGATGCGGCCTTAGAGCTCGATCCTGAGGAGAACTACGCTTACTTCAATCGTGGTATTGCTCTCTATTATGGCAAGCGTCCACAGCTAGCCTTAGACGACCTTAAGAAGTTCTACGAGTTTGACCACAATGACCCCTTCCGTATTGCGTGGCTCTACATTGTGGAGCGCACAGTAGAGGGTCAAGAGGTGGCTCTGGAGCACTTAGCACAGCGGCGGGCAGCAATCGAAAAAGAGGTGCCATGGGGCTTAGAGGTGCTAGATTTCTACTTAGGTAAGATCGATTCCCATGAGCTGATCGACGCCATTCGTAACGCGGAGATCCCTCCTGAAGAAGTAGCACCACGGCTTTGTGAAGCTTACTTCTATATGGCCAAGCAAGCGGAGTTTGACGGGAAGTATAAGCTGGCATATGACCTCTTCCATCTGTGCGTTACTACCGACTACTCTGGCTATTTAGAGTACCGCTATGCCTTATTGGAAATTGCCCGTTATGAGCGCCAAGAGATCATTGCTGCAGCTGATGAGATTGCCGATGCGCAGCAGCAAGAGCGTGATGCTTTCTTACGGCAGCAGGCTGCAGAGGCGCAGAAGTACTTTGAAAAGCTGCAAGAGCAGCACACACCGCTCAAGCAAGAGCAGGCGGCCCCAGTGGTGCCACCGATTGTGAATCCTGAGTCACTTGAGGATCAGGAGCCACAGCTGGTGCCGGATAAGGTTGATTCTAAAGTGCGTACTAGTGATTCATCGCGCACACAAGATAAGGTACAGCCTTAGGATCTGCGGAGCAGAGCGGCGAGCGCAAACGCAAGCGCAAACGTAAAGGGCGTGCGGGCTGTGAGCAGGAACCTACGACTGAGCTGCACTGCTAAGCTGCGCTGTGCCTCTAAGGAGAGTGTTTTCCCCTTGTGTGAGCACAGCTACTTGCCACTAACCTACCTCAAGATACGTCGCGGTAGCGACGCTTGACGCTCCATATCAGGTTTCTGCTTCAAGGGTCACCGCGAGCACCTTGACGTAAGTGGTGGCTTAAGTTTGCGGGGATGATAGCCGCTACGTGGGGCTCCTCAACTATACCCAATAACTAAGATAGGACGGTACCCCTCAGTGTGTCAGCACAGCCACCTCATGGTGGTATTAAGCCACTCAAATCCAGCTTGTAGGCGAGATAGCAACCACTCTTAGTTTCCTCACCAAGATCACCTTGCTGCTAGCGGTGGTTTAAGTTTGCGGGTATGCTCTTTACCGGTAGCTGCTATTAACTTACAACCTGCACATCTGTAATTTCACGGGTCTCAGCACAGAACACCATGGCCAGACGCCACAAAATTGGCCGCCGCGCAAAGGTTTCGCCGTATTTGTTGTCCACAATCTGCTGTGCTGCTTGCTG
>JAHLFE010000203.1 GCA_018884035.1 Candidatus Anaerobiospirillum pullicola | reverse complement strand
CCACTACCACCACTACCACCACCACAGCAACACCAGCCGCCTCTAAATTAAGAGCAGCGACCGCGCACCAGAGTCCGTCAGCTCTCTGATAGTAGGTGCGTGCTTGCGTACTTGTGCATACTTGTGCGTACTTGCTGTCGCCATCCTAACGATAAAGGTGTCGTGAGGCGCCTTGTCGATGACCAGTGTTTGTGGTCATCATCACCACTATCACCACGCGTATCGTCCTTACCAGAGCATCCCCACTTATTTCAATCACCCTTAGGGATGAGTTGCTAACGCTCTGAGTTGAGCTGTCAGCTCTTAGGTTCGCGTGTATGCCCACCACGCCACCTCCGCTACCTCTAATAAAGGTGGCTTCCCCTTGCTGGTGCTTTTGGCGCTGTATATCGCATTTTGCTTAGGGCCGCATAGCCCAACATACTGGCTTTTGCTAGACTGAGAACAAAAGTGCTGGAGCAGAGCGGCACTTGCTACTAAGCGCAGCAGAGACGGCCTGACATTAGTTTGTCAGAGCCCTCTGCATGCAAGCGTAAGCTACGACCATGAGCTTTTGCGTTCAGCTCAGATACAAAAACACAGTACAGCTTTGGGAAGTGAGGCTCCCGCTGTGACTTAAGTGAGGAGGTTAGGTATGGCGCCACAAGCCGCGCAGAACGAGAAGCAAACGCCGCCAGTAAAGGAGTCAACTCTGGTAACAGAATCAACTCTGGCACCAGAGTCTACTTCGGCTGCAGAGTCTGCTCTGACAGCGATGCCAGTCGGGGCCGCTGTGGCAGCTCAAAGCAATGAGACTATCGATCAGCACTATTTAGAGCTGTTGTCTACGCAGTACCCAAATCAGGTGGCGGCATTTTCGGAGATCATTAACCTTCAAGCCATCTTGAACCTGCCCAAGGGTACCGAGCACTTTGTGAGCGACCTGCACGGTGAGTATGACGCCTTTCGCCACATCCTCAATTCGTGCTCGGGCGTGATTCACGAAAAGGTTAACGACCTCTTTGACATCTCTGACGAGGCCAAGTCGGCACTGTGCACCCTCATCTATTACCCGCAAGAGGTCATGCAGCTCATGGAGAGCCAAGGGCGTCTTACCGATGCGTGGTACCGTGAGCGCCTGCTGCAACTTATCCAGCTGTGCAAATACCTTTCTGCTAAGTACACTCGCTCCAAAGTACGTAAAGCTATCAACCAAAACTACAGCTACATCATTGACGAGCTCCTGCACGCCCAAAGTGATGAGAGCAACAGTAGGGCGGAGTACCACGAGCAAATCATTAACACCATTTTACGCACTAAGGCAGCCCCGCACTTCTTAAGCACCATGTGCGCGCTGTCCAAGCGCCTTGCGGTCGACCACCTGCATGTGGTGGGTGACATCTTTGACCGTGGCCCCAGCCCAGACAAGATCATGGCGCTGCTCATGGATTACCACAGTCTGGATATCCAATGGGGCAACCACGACATCCTGTGGATGGGCGCCGCTTTAGGCTCAGAAGTGTGCATGGCCACAGTGTTGCGCAACAACATCAACTACTTTAACTGCTCGATGCTGGAGAGCGCTTACGGCATATCACTGCGCAAGCTCAATGACTTTGCACAAAAGACCTACCACTCCCCAGTAAAGGAGCGCTCGGCTAAGGCGCAAGAACAGAAGGCGCAGGTACAAGCGCAATTGACCGCGATGCAAAACAATGAAAACAGCGTGGCGTTGCAGTCGGTGTTTTCCACGCTCTTTGGTCAGGGGCAGCTTGATGTGATTGAGGCGGAGCAACATGAGGTGGCGCACGCCGCTGCCGCTGCTGCCGCGCAATCGTTGGGGCATCTGGTGCAAAACGGCGAAATTGATGAGTCGGCGCAAGAGCACGAGTACGAGATGATGCTGCAGGCCTACGCTGATGACAATCGCGAAAAGATGGTCAAAGCCATTACGGTGATTGCCTTTAAGCTGCAAGGTCAGCTCATTAAGCGCAATCCTGACTTAGGCATGGATGACCGCCTCTTGCTCGATAAGATGGATCTTGTTAATGGCACCGTGACCATTGACGGTAAGGTCTATGAGCTCAATACGGTTGACTTGCCGACCATTGACCCTAAGGATCCCTACACGCTGACGCGCGATGAGGCGTGGATTGTGGAGGCGATGAAAAAGAGCTTCCTCAATTCACGGGAGCTGCAAAAGGAGGTGGCTTTCCTCTTCTCGCACGGCTCCATTTATAAGCGCTTTAATGGCAACCTGCTCTATCATGGTTGTGTGCCTATGACGGAGGATGGTAAGTTCCGTGAGATCAATTGCCATGGGCAGGTGCTCAAGGGCAAGGCCTTTATGGATTACTGTGAGCATGTATGCCGCCACGGTTTTGCCCACCGTGATCAGCGCAGCCTCGATTTTATGTACTACCTGTGGTGTGGCTTTGATAGCCCGCTGTCGGGCCGTATCATGAAGCCATTTGAGCGCTACTTCATTGACGATAAGAGCTCGCATCATGAGCCTCGTGACCCTTACTACCGTCAGTACTATTCCGAGGACGTGTGCCGCATGATCTTAAGTGAGTTTGGCTTAGACCCAGATCATGGCCACATCATCAATGGTCATACGCCAATTCGCGTGTGTGATGGTGAGAGCCCTGTGCGTGGTAATGGCAAGCTTTACGTGATTGACGGTGGCTTATGTCAGGCTTACCACAACACGACGGGCATTGCGGGCTATACCCTGATCTTCTCTAGTCACGGCATGATCTTAAAGTCGCACCGTCCTTTTGAGAGCACGGAAAAGGCGATCGTGGAGCATGTGGATATTAAGTCCGACTCGGTTGAGGTGGAGCATTACCCTGAGCGCTTAAAGGTAGTAAGCAGTGATACGGGCCAGCGTATTAAGCGCACGATTCAGGAGCTCAGTGCGTTGCAGCAGGCTTATCAAAACGGCACTCTGATTGAGCGGGAGCGCTCTGCAAAGTACGGCCAGTACTAAGGAGCAGAGTGCGCAGAGGTAGCTGTGCCGGTGGGCTTTGCAGCTCTAGGGGGCTATTCGGTGTTACCTTGAGATACGCCGTCAGGCGCCCTAATTGTGTGGCGTCATGCCCGCCAGCTGAGCTTGAGCTCAGCTTCGCCTTGAGCAGAGTTCTCTCCTTAAGACTTTACTCCAAGGCGAGAGAGCACAGACTCTGCTGCCTTGGAGCCACTCCCAACCTGAAGCCACCAGACTCTAAGAGTAGGTAGGATCTGGCGCTCATTCTTAAGATCATGGTGCCGTCAGGTGCTTTTGTTCAGACCTTTGCTGTCAGCAGGCGTCTACCTTATCCTTCGCTGTTGTGGCCTGCGCTGCTGTGAGCCATTATCATTGCAGCCACAGCACGCACTCATTAACCCACGCACGGCCATACGCACGGCCATACGCACTGCCATACGCACTGCCAGCGCTTCTCTTTCTTCTTCTTCTTAGTCTGCGTCGTCGTACTCGTTTCATCTTTGCCCTATCACGGCCTTGCCACTGCAGCCGCGCCTTTTTCCTCACTTGCTGCCATAGCCATACAAGTCACGTCCTAACCAGAACTCAACCTGCTTTCATGCGTCCCTGTGCGCTTTCCTTTCCCGTTCCCAGCCTCAACCCTGCCATTAATAGTCTCCCGTTTTGCAGCCACCTGTAAAATGATTTATTAGAAAATCTAATGAATTAGTGCAGGCTAACTTAACATACGTAGCTTTTAGCCCACTGCTCTAGCTGTTACCGGTAACAATAGGTGGCGCTGTGACCCAGTTTGGAGCACAGTAGTCTTACCTGTCAATGCCTTATATTAGGCAATAGACGGCCTTTATGCTTCTCTTTGGTGCGCTTAGCCGCCATGTAACATCCCCAATCACCACCACTCCCATAAAGAGCCTCTAAGCCCCTCATTTGCTGCAGGTCAGATGCAGGTCAATCATGCGTAACTGCTCCCGTGAGCGCTGTTCTTTAGGTCATTTTTGGCCATGAAATTAACGCTAAACACTGATAAAAATCAGCTTTCCCTAAGGTGGATAGGGGCGGGGTGTTTAGTTAAGGGGATTTATTAAATACTTTATATAAATTCACTTTTTTTCACTGTCTCTTGCGGCGCTTTTTCATCTGCGCAAAAGACTCAATTGCGCTGCTTGCACTGAGGAAAAAGCCGCGTTACACCCGATGTATATCAGCTTTTATCAGCTGATTATCACCTGATAACATGCGTATTTGCTTTTTCCTGCCTTTGACGCCCGCAGCGGCCACTGCGAAAAACTTTGCGCCTCTTTTGCTCTGTAAACAGCTTAAATAAGCGCTTTTAGTGCGGTGCAAGAGCTTTTGTGGGCTGTTGCCGCAAAAAGTTGTAGACAACCGCCAAAATCTTGTTTTTTGTTAGTGCTCAGTCAATAATAGCCCCGTCGATTTGAGTTAGCCACTTGTCGCCGGCTGAAGTCTTGGTCTTTAGCAGGCTGAAGCAGGACGGCAAAAGTTTCTGGTTTTTCCTCTTGGGGAGATATGTAATGAGAGCAGAATGGCGTGGTTTCAAGGGCACCCACTGGGTTGATGAAGTTGATGTGCGCGACTTCGTGCAAAACAACTACACCCAATACAACGGTGACGATTCGTTCTTAGCCCCAGCTACTGAAAGCACTGACAAGCTGTGGGGCATTCTGCAAGACCTGCAGAAGCAAGAGCGCGCCAAGGGCGGTGTCTTAGACATGGAGACCGAGGTGGTCTCTGGTATTAACGCCTATGGTCCTGCTTACATTGCCGAAGGCACCAAGGACTTAGAGAAGGTTGTGGGCTTACAAACCGACAAGCCTTTAAAGCGTGCTTTCATGCCTTACGGCGGTATCCGTATGGCTCAAGAGGCTTGCACCACCTACGGCTATACTCCAAATCCTAAGTTCGAGCAGATCTTTAACGAGTACCGCAAGACCCACAATCAGGGTGTGTTCGATGCTTACACCCCAGAGATGCGCCTTGCTCGTAAGAACAAGATCATCACCGGTTTACCAGATACCTACGGCCGTGGCCGTATCGTCGGTGACTACCGCCGTGTGGCCTTATACGGTATCGACTTCTTAGTTGCTAAGAAGAAGGAAGACTTAGCCAACTGCGGTTGCGGTGTGATGACCGATGACATCATCCGTCAACGTGAGGAAATCTCCGAGCAGATCCGCGCCTTAGGCCAAATCAAGAAGATGGCTGCCGACTACGGCTATGACATCTCTGGCCCAGCTAAGAACGCCCGTGAGGCCTTCCAGTGGCTGTACTTTGGCTACTTAGCTGCCATCAAGACCCAAAACGGCGCCGCTATGTCCGTGGGTCGTATCTCCACCTTCCTCGACATCTACATTGAGCGTGACTTAAAGGAAGGCACCTTAACTGAGTCTGAGGCTCAGGAGCTGGTTGACCACATCGTGATGAAGTTCCGTATGGTCAAGTTTGCTCGTATCCCATCCTACAACCAGTTATTCTCCGGTGACCCAGTGTGGGCTACCTTAGAGATGGCCGGTATCGGTATGGATGGCCGTTCCATGGTGACCAAGAACGACTTCCGTTTCTTACACACCTTAGAGAACATGGGCCCATCCCCAGAGCCAAACTTAACTGTGCTCTACACCAAGGCTCTGCCAAAGGGGTTCCGCGATTACGCCGCCAAGATCTCCATCATCACCTCTTCCGTGCAGTACGAGAACGATGATGTGATGCGTCCAGTGTGGGGCGATGATTACTCCATCTGCTGCTGCGTGTCCGCTACCGAGACCGGTAAGGAGATGCAGTTCTTCGGTGCCCGCGCTAACTTAGCCAAGTGCATGCTCTACGCTATCAACGGTGGTGTTGATGAGAAGAGCTTAATGCAGGTTGGCCCACAATACCGTCCAATCACCTCCGAGTACTTAGACTTTGACGAGGTGATGCAGCGCTTCGACGTGATGATGGATTGGCTCGCTGGCTTATACGTCAATGTGCTGAACCTCATTCACTACATGCACGACAAGTACTTCTACGAGGCTGCTGAGATGGCCTTAATCGATACTGACGTGCGTCGTACCTTTGCTACCGGTATCGCTGGCTTCTCGCACGTGGTCGACTCCTTATGTGCTATCAAGTACGCTAAGGTCAAGACCATCCGTAACGAGCAGGGTGTTGTGATTGATTACCAGACTGAGGGTGACTTCCCACGTTATGGTAACGATGACGACCGTGCTGACGAGATCGCTGTGTGGTTATTAAAGACCTTCTTAAACAAGATTAAGAAGCACCACACCTACCGTGAGTCCGAGCCAACCACCTCGATCTTAACCATTACCTCGAACGTGGTGTACGGCAAGGCTACTGGTTCCTTACCTGATGGCCGTAAGGCTGGTGAGCCATTAAGCCCTGGTGCTAACCCATCCTACGGTGCTGAGAAGAGCGGCTTATTAGCCTCCCTCAACTCTGTGGCTAAGCTCCCATACGAGTATGCCTTAGATGGTATCTCCAACACCCAGACCATCTCTCCAGATGCTTTAGGTCACGACTTAGCTGAGCGTACTCAGAAGTTAGTGCAGGTGATGGACGGCTACTTTGAGCAGGGCGCTCACCACTTGAACGTCAATGTCTTCGGTACTGAGAAGCTGATTGACGCTATGGAGCACCCAGAGAAGCCAGAGTACGCTAACTTCACCATCCGTGTGTCTGGTTACGCTGTTAAGTTCATCGACTTAACCCGTGAGCAGCAGCTGGACGTGATTGCCCGTACCTGCCACAAGGTGTTATAAGATCGCTAAGCGCGATGTGCTAACCCTAAAGACGCTGCCGCCCTTGTTTTAGGGTGGAGCGTTGGCAACAATAACAAAGGCCCGTGATGGGCCTTTGTTATATGTGGGGCAGCTCAGGTGTGCTTAGTACTCGCCTTTGTCCCTTAATCCTGAAGAGCACCTGCTTTGCGGTCAGCCGCACCTAAGTTTTGGCTTGCAAGCAAGCATGTATGTATGCATCTTTACTTGTAAGGCAGAGTTTAGCTGCGGACGTCTGGAGCGACGTGCTGTTTTCTTTTCCACCGTCGGGAGTATTGTTCTGTGCCTAAGCGCAGGCCGCTTTCCTTCCACTCCTCTCCACTCCCCTCCCCTGCCACGCTGTGCTGACGAGGTTTGTTTATGACAACGGCTTACGTGCATTCTTTTGAGTCTTTTGGTTCTGTAGACGGCCCAGGCGTGCGCTTTGTGGTCTTCTTACAGGGCTGTAAGATGCGTTGCCTGTATTGCCACAACCCTGATACGTGGAAGCAAAACGTGGGTGATGTCTTCTCGGTTGATGACATCATGCGCCGTGCTTTACGCTACAAGCCATACTGGGGTGAGGACGGTGGTGTGACTTGCTCCGGTGGCGAGCCTTTGTTGCAAATGGACTTTATGGTGGAGTTCTTCCGCGAACTGAAGAGCCAAGGCATTAACACTTGCATTGATACCGCCGGTGGCCCTTTTACCCGTGAGGAGCCATTCTTCTCGCAGTTTAAGGAGTTAATGCAGTACACCGACCTCGTGATGCTGGACATCAAGCACATTGATGATGCTAAGCACAAGGAGCTCACGCACGTCAGCAACGCCAATATTTTAGATTGCGCTCGCTTCTTAGATGAGATTGGTAAGGACGTGTGGATCCGTCATGTGCTGGTGCCAGGTTACACCGATGATGACGAGTCCTTAACTAAGCTGCATGAGTTTATTGCCTCGTTAAGCAACGTCAAGCGTGTGGAGGTGCTGCCTTACCACAGCTTTGGTGCTTTCAAGTGGGAAGAGATGGGCATACCTTACAAGTTAAAGGAGACCAACACTCCAACTCAAGAGAGTGAGGAGCACGCCAAGCAGCTTTTGCATGTGCAAAGCTTTACTGAGTACAAGGCTGCCAGCGCCAAGTAGCAGTACAGCTGGCGGTAAGACCACCGCCGGTGCCCAGAGAGCTGCTTGCTTCCTTGTAGACAGCAAGTTGGCCCCGCTCCCTTAAGAGTAAGGGAAGAGTAAAAGAGCCGCCCTGTAGCGTACTACAGTGAGCGGCTTTGTTGCTTCTGGAACTGTGGCCGTCACAGAGAAGAAGAAGAATAGGAAGAAGAGAGCTGCAACGTCAGCACTCTGATTAAGCCCAAGAGTACCACCTAAGGTACGCAGAGAGGGTATGAGCAGTAAGCCACCATTAAGGAATAAGCCACCATTAAGGAATGAGTGCTCTCATAAGTGACGGCGGCAGGGTAGAGTGCTGGCAATGTCTCTACCCCACATCTCAAGATGAAGGGATCATGTGAGCCTGAGCCTATCTGCAGCTGCGGCTCGTAGAAGATCAGGTCGCTGAGAGGCGCTGGTGCGGAGCGCTACGCCACAGTAGGGGCATAAGCAAGGCGCCACCAGCGCACATGTTGGTTGCTCGTGCGACCGTGCACTAAAGTGGCGGCTATTGTCCTGATCTAGCTTATGCGGCGCTGTTTTCAGCGCGCTTTAGTTGCCCCCGCCGGTGCGTATTTGCTATCCTTGCTCACCTAACAAGCGCTGCTGTTGGCTTAAACATCAACAGATGTAAACGTTAGCAGGAGCAACGCTGTGTTTGCTGGTAAGCGCCGCTAAAGAGGCCGCCGCTTGCTGCAAGTAAGAAAGATCATGAGGGAGAGTTCGGCATGGAACTGAGCAGTGGGTGGTCAGCACTGGCCATTTTCGTTGGAGTGTGGATCCTCATTGGCTTAGTGGCCTTTAAGGTGCGCAATTACTACAAAAATGGTAATGGCAAGTACAAGCGTGGTGGTTTAGCGCGTCTCAAGCAAAAAGCAGAAAGTGGTGATGCCGCCGCTCAGGTAGAATTGGGGCACGTCTACACCGCCGGTAAGGTCGTTTCACAGGATTTAGAGATTGCGCGCGAGTGGTACGAAAAAGCAGCGGCGCAAAACGAGCCGGTAGCTCTTATGGTCTTAGGTGCCATTTATACCGCTGGTCGGGGCGTGGATGTGGACTTAGAGCGTGCTGCCCAGTATTACTTACAGGCGGCAGAGATTGGCAAGCTCGAGGCGCAGCTGATGTGCGCGTACATTTATGTGCGGGGCTTAGGTGTGGCACGCAGTGATGATACCGCTCGTGAGTGGCTCAATCAGGCTATGGACACTGATCGTGATGCGGCGACGAAGTACTTAAAGCAGATGTCCGATGACATGGACGACCTCATTGGCGGCACCATTAAGAAGTGGCATGTGCAGGCGTAGCTGAGCGTATCATTAGCGTCGCTTGCGCTGGCGAGACCTGTGCACGGTCTTGTAAGGAGCACTAAAGGGCGGCGTAATTTAGAGGTCGGTGCCACTTTTGTCTTGTGGCGCTTTAGCGCGGGTATCTAATGTTGCTATAATTGGCGCTGATCGCACCGCTCGTCTTGCGCCGGTGCCCAGATTTGCTTGTCGTTGTAGTGTAGCCATTGGCGCTTTTTTCCTTGGTAGGTATGGACTACTATGCTTAAGTTCTGGCTTTACGTCATTGTCTTAGTGATCTTATGTGTCTTAGGTTTAACGGTGGGCTCGGCTAATGAGTCGCTGGTTACTTTTGACTTCCTCTTCGTGAAGCTGCAATTGTCCTTAGGCATGGTCATGGTCGTGGGCATCGTCATTGGTATCATTGTCGGCCTCTACATTTCCTTACTCTTCAGCCTGAAGATGTGGGCTAAGGCTCAAGGTGCTAAGAGCGAAGCCAAGCGCTACAAGAGAGAAGCGAGCAAGCTCACGGAAAACAACACTGCTGCCTAAAGCTGGTGCGAGCACTTTGTGAGTGCAGCAGCATTAACCTAAGCCGCGACTCAAACACGCCGCCTTGTGGTGTAGTGTGTGGAGCTGCGGCTTTGTGTTTTTTAGCTGACGTGTGCATCACAAGAAGCAGGCTCGTTAAGGTGTAACTCTGTACATAATTAAGGCTCAGTAGGGGCGCAGCACACTCACATCAGAGTGTTAGCCCAACTTGAAGGCAGCCAGCCCCCTCAGCGCAGGTAAGCGCCACCGGAGCAGTCTGTCCTAATCTTAGGGGTGGTGAGTATGGGGCGGCGCTGAGTTTTTCTCTGGAGCAACTGCCTTAAGAGATGACGGAATGTACGGCAAGCAGGCGTGCCCCAGCTTAAGATAAGCTTAGGCTCACCAGCACATTCATCTCGAAGTCATCTCGAGGGAATGGTGCGTACCATCACTTAACCTTGCATCCGTTACTTCTGAGAGCACTTGTTCCTCTGTACATGTGCTAACAACTTAAGCTGTGGGGTCAACTAAAGGAAAGGAGGAGCAGCAAGATGTTTGAGCTTCTGTTTTTGCTGTTACCTCTGGCAGCAGCTTACGGCTTTTACATGGGCCGTAATTCCTTCAAGAACAATCACGCTCGCTCGAAAACCGACCGTACCAACAAATACCTCCATGGTGTGGACTTCCTTATTAACAACAATAAGGAAAAGGCCATGGACGAGTTCATTGCCTACCTCGACTCCGAGCATCCTACTTTTGAGTCGACGCTAGCCTTAGGCAACCTGTTTCGCCAGCGCGGTGAGGTCGATCGCGCTATTTCTCTGCATACGTCCTTAGCCCATAACGAGAACATTGAGCCCTTTGAAAGTGAGTTGGCGCAAATTGAGTTAGCTTGCGACTTTATGAGTGCGGGCTTGCTCGATCGTGCCGAAGAGCTCTTGCGTCATATTGCAGAAATTCCTCAGCAGCGGGCGCGTGCGGTAAGCTTGCTGGTTAAGCTCTATGAGCAAGAGCGTGACTTTAAGCAAGCGATTGCGGTGGGGCTTGATAATAAAGACGTGCTCACAGCAGAGATGCTCAACAATATCTCCCATTACTACTGCGAGCTTAGTCAACAGGCGCTGGTCACCTCTAACTTTAAAGAGGCCAAGAGCAACTTGCATGAGGCCTTAGAGTTGTGTCCCAGCTCGGTACGGGCGCGCTTACTCTTAGCGGAGCTACTGTTAAAGGAGCAGCAGGAAAAGAGCACGGGGGTAAGTGCCGCGACCATTGCTTCGGCGGCTGCGCAGACCACTGCTCAGGCCCATGCAGTGCAGACACCGCTGTCTCTTGAGACCAATAGCGAAGGGGCGGTCTCGCGGCAAGCTAATAGTGCGGGTTTAACCCAGAGTGCCATGCTGACGGCGGCGCAAGTGGCGGCTAGCTCGGCTAATGCCTTAGCAGTTGATCCTAAGGTGCAGCGGCAGGTGTTAAAGCTGTGCGCAGAGATCTCGACGTTAGATGCGCGCAGTGGCGTGTTTTGTCTGGAGCTCTTAAAGAAGTGCTTTGTGAACAAGGCTGACCCGCATTATCGCCAAGCGCTGACGGAGCTTTTAAGCAAGACGCATTCGGCGCAAGTGACGGTGGAGCTGGGGATGAATATCGCTCAGTATAGTAGCCGTGCGGATGCGGAGTTTATGCTGCTGGCTGCGATTAAAGAGCGTCCGAACATTAAGCTCTTTTCCTCGTACATGGGGCTACGTGCGCTTGACTTGCATCATGACCAAGAGAGTGAGGTCATTTTGCAGTTAAAGAGCATTGTGGATGCGCAGATTGCGCGCACGAATCACTACCACTGCTCACAGTGTGGCTTTGATTCTTCGATGATGTTCTGGCAGTGCCCATCGTGTCGGCACTGGGATTCGATGCGTCCACAGCAGTCGCTGGATGGTGATTAGTGTTTCTTGGTTGCCTTTGCGGTAGGCGCCGCGAGGCGTCATAGTGAAAGAGCGCTTGCAGCCTTCTCCCGTGAGATAAAAGTGCGACCTGACTCATAGCAGCAGCTGCTGCTTCATTTAGCACCACATGAGTTAGAGTGGGGGACATCTGTGGTCAGCTGCTTTTGCTGTAGGTTCTCCTCCCCGAGATAAGCGCCGTCGCTTGCGTCAGGCGCAAGAGTGCGTTGACATCGTCAATGACCGAGGGCGTTTTCAACTTGTGTGAGCAAAGCAACTTGCCATTAACCAATCTTAAGATACGTCGCGGTAGCGACGCTCAACGCTCCATATCAGTTTTTGCATCAAAGGGCTTAACCCCACCTAAAAGGCCGATTTTAAGCCGATAACATAGGGGAAAAAATACTTTGAAGGAACCAAGGGGAAAACGCTTTCCAATGACCATCACTGAGACGGCTAAGCTTTTTTGGCCTTACGGGGACGCTGAGTAGGCGCTGCAGGCTGCGCTTCTTTGCGTTGTTCCAGCTCGGTCATTGTCGATCTCTACCCTGAGCAAAGTTAATTCAACGAGGTCATTATACGGGCTGTATGGCTCGTATGCTGTTCACTATCATGAATTACCGCAGACGTAAGTCAGTTCATGCCCAGTGCAGCAATATGAGCAGTATGAATTGCTGGGAGTCGAGCGACAGGCTCAAATTAAGGTCTCTGCCGAGGCTCATAATCATCAGGTTTTGCTTTGATCACCGTGGGGCACACTGAACCGCATCCTCTGTGATGAGATTCAAGATAACTCCTGCTCCTCTAAGGGGCGATGAGCTTGAACGCTGGCATCCCCAATCAGCACGCAAGCACACCGAATCAGTAATAAATCGCTGAGCAGCAATAGCTGCCTCTTGTTGATAACGCCGATAAACATCAGGTTTTTGCTATAGACGTGAGTAGAGCTGAGCGCATACTCTGCGCTGAGATTCAAGATTAAGATAGACGTGCCCTAAGCCATTGCCTAACCTTTCCCTAGAGCCTTTATTTACTGCTTATATTGTGATTGTTAAATTTTGTTGAGAAAAATAACTAGCACCCACAGGTGTTGCTGATTTTTGCTGCAATCATTTAACATGGTTATTACAGTAGCTACTATGGTGCTCGCGCGAGCTCTTCGCATATCAGGCTCTATTGAAGCACAGCCTCGATCCTAAGAGTTTGGTGGATATGGCACCAACACTACTCCAAGGTTAGTCACGCCAAATGCCATCACATGGGGTTCCATGATTGATAGCTGGACGCTGCTGCTTTTTGGTAGCCACCAAACTCTGAGTAGAGCCTGAAAATCACTCTTCTTTAGCTCCTCTGCACCAAGGCAGAGCATAATCGGTGTACAATGTGCCCGTTTTCAGATTGCTACTCGTATCCATGCCCTAGTCTCATCTGAGAAAAACCTATGGCTGGAAACTATCTCACACTTTTGCCGTGGGGCCCTATGCTAATATCTGTTGAATAGTTAGCAGACCCTAAGTACAGAGCAGGCCTAACCGCGCTGCCCAGCCTAACCCCTATATTGAGGTAAGCATGTTTGATCCTAAGGTTATTGTCGCTTTAGATTACGACAATGATGCCGCTGCCTTGGATTTTGTCTCGCGCATCGATCCTAGCACCTGCAACTTAAAAGTAGGCAAAGAGCTCTTTACCGTCGCCGGTCCGCAATTTGTCTCTAAGCTGGTAGCCTTAGGTTTTCGCGTCTTCTTAGACCTCAAATTCCACGATATCCCTAACACCACTGCTCATGCTGTCCGTGCCGCCGCTTCCTTAGGCGTGTGGATGGTCGATGTGCACGCCTCTGGCGGTCGCATCATGATGGAGGCTGTGGTCAATGAGCTCGATAAGCTCCCAGCCAATATGCAACGCCCGCTGGTGATCGGCGTTACTGTCCTGACTTCTATGGATCAGGCGCAAATGCAGGAGATTGGCTTAACCAGTACCCCGCAAGAGCAGGTGCTGCGCCTTGCTAAGCTTGCCAAGTCTGCAGGCTTAAATGGCGTAGTCTCCTCGGCCCAAGAAGCTGCCATGATTAAAAAGGAGTTAGGTTCCTCTTTTATTAACGTCACCCCAGGCATTCGCCCCTCTGGCTCCGATCTCGGTGATCAAAAGCGTGTGATGACCCCAGCACAGGCCATCGCCGCCGGTGCCGACTACCTCGTTATTGGCCGCCCTATTACTAAAGCTGCTGACCCATGCGCCGTCTTAAAGAACATTAACCACGAGATCTATCAGGCTTTAGCCGCGCAGCAGTAAGGCTGCAATCAAGACCTCACTCCTTTAAGCCTGTACCGCCATCTTTCCACTGTAAGTGGAGATGGGGGAACGTACAGACTTGTATCACGCGCCTATCTCAACTGGGTAGTCTCTACCAGTGCCAAGTGACTGCGCTTATGAGGTGAGGGGAGTGTAACAGCGTTCTGCAAAACTAGGATTTTGCTACCTTCTGCATTGCTTGCATTGATGAGGGGGAGATCATGAGTCAGCCCGCTAAGGAGTCACACAGCAGCTCTGCTGCAGCAGATAGCGTCTCCGCTAATGCAGGCGTAGTGTCTCCAGCAGCATCTGCCTCTGTTGCATCTGCTGCAGCGGCATCAGCGGCATCTGCCGCTGCATCTGCCGCTGCATCTACTTTTCCCCCATCTCCAGCCCTCACCGAGGGGGCCACCTTTATAGCCTCACCAGAGCACGGCATCCCAAATGAAAGCTCAGATAGCAACGATCTGGGGATGAAAGCCGTTTATAAGTTTTCCCAGTTGTGCTTTTTGCCAGGTACTGCTCTTTTTATCCTCTCTGGTCGTAAGGTCATCTTTGATCGCTATGCCGCCCAGCTCTTAGGTTTAGGCGAGGTCGCCTGCGTCCTGAGGATCCAAGACGTCCTACGTTACTTTGGTGCCAATGACGCTAGGCGCTTCTTTGCTTGCTTACGTGGTATCCGTGACGCTATTCCTACTGAGGATGATATTGCCGCCAGTGAGAGCCCCAGTGGTGCTAATCTGCGCTTAACTGTGCCGCATGGTCATTACGCCGGTAGCGAAATCTACGTGCGCGTGGCTGCCTTTTTTGGCCCCAAGCATGAGATTGAGAGCCTCTCATTTTCTTTTTCGCGCCAGATCCCTAACCGCTTAGCAGTCATCCCTGACATCCTCTCCATTAACGCGGGCTTTACGTGGTTGGTGCCGGATAACCTCTTAGTGTTGGCGCCAAACTACTACGAGCGCTTAGGCTATCAGCGCCAAGATCACGATCTGGTGTTGGACTTCAATGCATGGGAGAACTACCTCGTTCATCCCCAAGACCGCAACATCAAAGGCAACTTAGCCGACTTTCTCTCTGGTCGCATCCAAGCTGATAACTTTGAGCTGTGCTTTAGAACGCGTCGCCTTGATGGTACTTACGTCTGGACACGCACCATTGCTACCGTCATCGCGCGTGATACGGAGGGGCGGGCGCTGTGCATCTTGGGACATAACAGTTACATCAATGAGGTCGTAGACAGCTTCGATAAGCTGCGTACCAAGATTTACACTGATGTGCTCACCGGCCTTAAGAACCGTGTGTTCTTCTCGCGACATATCAGCGATTACGTCCAGCCACAGATGCAACCGCTGGCCGTGATCTTTATCGATGCGACCGGCCTTAAGGTCTATAACGATTACTTGGGTCACTCCGTAGGCGATAAGCTCCTGTTCTCGGTAGCTTCTTTACTGCAAGAGCACCTCACTAAGGACAACACCTTGGTGCGAATCAGTGGTGATGAGATTGTGGGGGTTATTCCCCACTGTACGCCACAGCAGTTACAGGAAATCGAGGCGGATTTAGAGCAGGCCTTGCAAGAGCGTAATGCTCATGCCCCATTGCGTATGCCTGTGTTCTTTAGCTACGGCAGTGTGAGCTTGGATCTTAATGAGGAGCTCTACTATGAGCGCTTCTATGCTTCACTGCCAGAGGAGATCAAAGCCTCACTTCAGCAAGACCAAGCGCTGCTGCAGCAGCATCAAGAGGCGCAGTGCGCTCCTTTTATTAAGGTTGAGGTGCTCAAGAGCCTTGCCAAAGCTAAAGCGCATGGCGTGCTTACAGCGGACAGGGGGACTTATAGGGAGCAGGGAAGTGAGCTGGTAAGTGAGCATGGGCATGAGCAGGTTACTACGACCTTGCCAGTTGCGCCGTCTGCGCAGCCCGCGCAGGTGCTCTCTCAGGTTGCCACCACAGACGCTGTACTACATAGCACTACCATTGCCTCTGCTGCTGCAACCACCACCACCACCACCACTATTACCAACATTACCACCTCAACCGCTACTACTAACACTACCACTAACACCACAACCTCCGCTCGCACCCGCAGCGCCAGCAATACGCCAAGCCATGTGGCAACGGTAGAAACACCGCTCGCTCCGACGCCGCGTCAAGCTCGCCTTTTAAAGCTCTGGCAGCAGTGGGTGGTAGATAAGGCCTTGCAGGATCAGGGCGTAGAGCGCTTACTGGAGAGTGTGCAGCAGTCCGACTTGCTGATGCAGCAGGCCAAAAAGCGTAATCGTGAGTCCCACTATGGGCTCATTAAGAGCTACATTGAGCATACGACCAAGAAGAAGGTTAACCTCGCGGATAAGCGCATCGGTGGCATGATGATCAGCTAAGCACTGCTGAGCAAAGCTGAGCGCAGTTAAGTTAGTAGAGGTACCTTGCCATAGCGCATGCGGGGCGGGCGCTGTTATGGGCTGGGCTGAGCAGGACAATGACAGTGGCCACGTCAGTATAGGGCACTGTTAGCGCCCTAAATGCCATAAGGCTTTGTCCCGTCTCACCAAACTTCACCCCATACCTCCAGACAGAGCACAGGAGTAGAGCAAGCATGGTTGCAGATGATTCTTGCCTCGTTCTTGAAAAGCTGAGCGCACCAGAGCTGGCTCAGGCTCTTGATCTGGCCATGACGCGCCAATTAGAGCATAACAAGTGTCAGCCACGGCAGCTCTTGACGCTCATTGGTAATTGGTATTTTGATGCCTCCCATCAGGGCTTTCTTCTTGACTATCAGTGCGCCCAGCTCTTTGGGCTTGAGGACTACCACCGCTGGTACACCATTGAGGAAATCAGTGACCTGCTCCCTCCTATCTACGCGCAAAAGTTGATTTATAACTTCATCGATCCGCACTCTGGCGAGATCATGCTGGAGAAGATCACCACCGTACAAGGCCCATATCAGGGTTGCACCTTGGTCGTACAGGCTTCCGTGCTCTTTCGTGACCATGTGACAGGGAAGGTGCTTTTAGCAGCAGGTACCGTAACCTACGAGCATTCCTCTCACGCTAACTTCCTTGTGCGCGAGCTGACCGGTGATGGTATCTTTGTGCTCAATGGCAAAGAAGATTACATGATTTGCTCTTCGTCCTACCATGCGATGCTGGGCTATGGTAAAGGCGAATTTCCGCAAGCCTTTAGTGTCTTCAGTGAGGTCGTTGTGCATCCTGATGATCTCGACACTTTAGAGATTCAGCGGCACATCATTGATTCACCACATTATGGTGACTCTTGGGCTTGTTGTTTGCGCCTGCGCCATAAGAATGGCCACTATCTGTGGACTTTAGGGCGGGGCTTAGTGCTCAAGCGTGATGAGCAGGGCAAGGCGGAGATTATCGTAGGCTCGCGCAGCAATATCGATCTGGTGCACAAGAACTTCGACGACATCAATCAGCTGCTCTTTAACGATTCGCTGACCAGCCTGTATAACCGCTCGTACTTTGAGCAAAACTCGGTGCGCTTTATGGAAGAGAGCGTGCAACCGGTGTCAGTGATCTTTGTCGATGTCTCAGGCCTAAAGCTCACCAATGACATCTTAGGTCACGCCTATGGTGACTATCTGCTCTTAAAGACCACAGAGCTTTTAGTGCAAGAGCTCTTAGGCTTTATGCAGGAAGTCGTCAGCTGTAAGAGCAATAGTGGCGAGCAAGCGGCCCAGTCTGAGCAAAATCAAGGGCAAGGGCAAGAGCAGGGACAGGGACAGAAGCCAGAGAACAAGAACTTATCCCAATGCAGTCCTTGCATGCGGGCGTTTACCTATCGCATGCACATGTTGCTCGATTCCGTGAAGACTAAAGCGCGTGGCATGCTGACAGCTAATGGGGCCTTTTTGCCAGATGATGACTCGGGGGCGGTAAAGGCACAAGCCATGTCCGCTGCTGAAGCGCTGCTGGCACAAGAGCAATGCTCTATCGCAAAAGCGGTAGCGCAAAATCAGAGTGTGTCTTACCAGAGTGATGGTACCCATGCCAATGTGGATGACCCGCTGTTGTATGCGCTCATTGAGACAGCGTTGCAGGGACAGCAGCGTGAGGGCTTAGGTGAGCTCTCGGCCCAAGGCGCACAGCACATTCATGATGTGAGTACCTACTTACAGAGTGATTTCCTGCTTGATGATATGACCGCAGCGCAGCGCTCGACGGTGGCGTCAATGATGGCAAAGATCGCTGCGCATGCCCAAGAGGAGCCGAGAGAGGCTGACATTGTGCTGGAGACGATAAACGCGCGGCCATTTTGTCAGGATGAGCAAGCGGCGGCTTCGCTGGTCTCTTCTGCTGCTCTCAAAGCGACCACCAAGGCGGCCATTAAGGTGGCGCAGCAGCTCAAGAAAAAGCAGCAGAATAAGTACGGTCAGGCGCAGATCAATGACCCCATCGAGATGGATGGGGCTATGCTCGAAAAGCAGCAGCTTGAGCTTATTAGGCAGGAGCAACAAGAGCGGCTGCAGCAACAAAGTATGACACAAAGCAGTGATCTCTCTGAGATTACCCATGCCAGCGTAAACTTAGAAACCCCCGAGGTAATTCGCCTTGCCGGTGATGAGTTTATTGTGGTGCTGCCAAACTGTCCTGTAACGCAGGTGCAAGCACTGGAACAGCGCATTCGTGCGGCTAATAATCGCTGTAATGCTTCTTATGAAAAGCTGCCTATTGAGAAGCGGCCGGTGCCGCTGTGCTTTGGTATTGGTAGTGCCACTGTAGGTGAGGGCGCGCCGGTGGGCGTGGTCACGCCGCAGGGGCCTGATACCTTTTTGTGGGCTTTAGAGCGGGCTGATGAGCGAATGCAGCAAGATAAGGAGTGTCATCACAGTGAGCATTTGGGATTGCTCAAGCGCTTCTTTGAGCGCAAGCTCAAGCGGCAGGTGTCGCTGCGTGATGAGCGTCGAGCGGTGTTACTGACGAAAGCGGAACGTGATCTCTTGCAGAGCAATTAAGAGCCTGTGTCAAGCTGCGCAGGCAAGGATGGCGTTGACATCGTCATTGCTACTGGTGGCGCACCACTCTGTATGTAATAGGAATGGAGCCCACTGCATCTCTCCTCAAGTTAGTCTCACTGGACAGTGCTGTGATCGGGCAAGGTTAGACTAAACACAACAACAACTAACAACAACAACAACTAACAACAACAACGACAACAACAACAACAACACCCCATTGCCAGCTGACATCGAGAAGTTGAGGCTGATTTTTCTCAAACCTCTAAGATACGGCTATTACCTTAGAGTGGATCGACAGACGACTAACCCTCAAGGTTAAAGCGCTAGCCTTAAAGCTGGGGATGCCCCCATCTCAAGCTTTAATGTGGTGGCTATCATTTAGGGACGTACAGCAGAAACAGCTTATTTATCAGGAAAAAT
The DNA here is from genome assembly GCA_018884035.1 of Candidatus Anaerobiospirillum pullicola. Lineage (GTDB taxonomy): Bacteria > Pseudomonadota > Gammaproteobacteria > Enterobacterales > Succinivibrionaceae > Anaerobiospirillum > Anaerobiospirillum pullicola. Next base: position 16,153 of record JAHLFE010000203.1, on the reverse strand, counting down.
AAATGCGAACCCACTGCCAGATGGCAGAGCAGCACCACACTACTGGTGTTAGCAAGAAGTAACCATCCCGCAGATAGAGCTGTTTTGCCTTGCTTGAGCAAATGCTGACATCCACTAAGGGGGAGTCATACTTTGCGTCATATGCCGCATCTAATCGCTGCCTCTGCATGACACAACATGCACACCGTCTTCCCTCTGAGAGGCGATGTTGTGCATCATTATGGTGCATAAAATATTGCACATTTTGAAACAAACATCGTTAGCTTACTGTCATTTTTGTGAAATATGAATCATTAGCAGCACTAAGGCTGTAATACTTTGTGAGCTCGGTCAATAAAGTGAAAGCAGGGCATAGCTTTGTGAGGGCCTCTTTGCTTAAAATTAACCTGTAGCGAAAGTGGTATTGTCTCTGCGCCCCTGCACCACGGGCATAAAGACGCGCAAAGGCAGTTGCCACCAGCTAGAGATAATGCATTGGTATTGCTTTTTTGAGGTGCCATTGGCGCCTTTTATTTGCACTCGAATGTTACGGGTCACATTGGTTTTTTGGCTTAAATAAGCCATTTTCTCTTTTTTTACGCATGAATATGTGGCGTTAGCGGCGCACGGTCTCAAAAGGGGGCTGCGCTTAAGCTTAAACCGCATGTTTGTGGGCGTGCCCACGCTGGCGCCTGCGCTGTCTAGCTGACAGGTGGGAAGATTAGGGGGTACGTGCACGCTCTTGTGAGTATGTGTAGCTGCTTCTGTGGGCGGTAAGGAACGACATCTGCGCTTAAGACCGGTCACAAGGAAGAAAGAAAAAGAGTCAGCCTACCTGTGATTGAGATTCGCGCCAGAAGCTCAAGTTGTGATGGTCACAACCTGCAAGGATAGTAGGTTAAGGCCCACAAGGTAGCAACGACTGTTGGGGTGACGGTGATGCAAGTCATAATCATGCGCCATGGCGATGCTGTGTTTAAGGGCGCCGAGCGCGTATTAAGCGCTAAGGGCGAGCAGGAAGCACGCTTAACTGGCCTCAAGCTGGCCAGCGCTTTTCACATCACCAAGATCTTTTGCTCCTCCAAGACGAGAGCTTTGCAGACAGCCAACATCGTGCACGACCTGTTGCGCGGTCGTGAGGTACCACCAGTGCAGGTGTTAAATGAGCTCGCACCTTATGGCAACACTGACCTTGCTGTAGATTACATTGAGAGTATCTGCGAGGAGAATGACACCGTGCTTTTGGTGTCGCACATTCCACAGGTGGTGTGCTTAAGCACCGCCTTTTGCCAGCGTGAGTTAGAGCTGCCCACCTTCTTTACGGCAGGTGCCTTAATTTTAGAGAGTAAGGGCCACGGACAAGCTTTTGTGCCCAGTCAATTTCTTACGGCCAATCGTGAGCTAAAGCTGCAAGCGATTCCTACTAATACCATCAAGGTACCAACAGCAGCGGCGGCTGCAGTGGCGGCGTCAGCAGGTGCGGCGGGAGTGGCTTTATGGCCACATGCGGCCAATATGCTGAGCGCCTATACCTCGGTACAAGGGATTACGCGCCATGTAGCGGAGCCAAGTGCCGATCAGGTAACAGTGCTTACCAGCAACACGAAAAAGCCTATGCTGCACTCCCAGCGCGTGTTAGCGCAGTTATCGGCTGCTACCCACAAAAAGAGCAGCGGCAGCAAGAGTACGGCGGTGCCGCGTCTCGAATCTTATCCCGCCTATAGCCTATAACCTTTAGCTTGTAGGCAGCCTCTTGCAGTTACCTGTCTGTCTGTCTGCAAGGTAGCGTGTGTGCTCACGAGAAGTGGACTCTGTGTCTGCTGCAGGGTGCACGCAGTACGCTGCTGTGCTTAGAGTAAGGTTCTGTGTCCTGTGCCGTTTGCACGCCAACGCGTATCCTACCTGTAGTTGATGTTCTTGTAGCCATCCTGTTCCCATATCCTCGTCATGCTCGCCTCTTTGCGTTGCTGCCCCGCCCCGCGCTCTCCTTCCAGCCCTGTCCTTTTAGTGCTGCGTTCGCTGCAATCCACTGCGCCCTTAGTAGGTAGTGTAGTTAGTACCTCGCTTGTGTCCGTGCACGCGTGAGTTTGTGCTCCTGCCTTGTCTTTGTGTCCACTCCAGCGCCCGCTTACCCCTTAGAGTGCAGTCGGCACTCCATATGGTGCCCATCCTGCCTTAGCTAGTTCCCATTGTTTTCCCTTATTTATCAGCTTTCGTCCATGCTGAACCTAGCCATTTTGCGCGTTCTACGGTAAACATACACCTCTGCCAAAAGTGCACAAATTTCTCATTCCCGCAGGGTGGTATAGATCTAAAAATCGAATCTAGCTCACAATTCGCGCTTTTGCAGCCGTATTTGCGGCAGATTTTCACTTCTGCCTAATGTCTTTTTAATGAAGATGCATTATGATGGTTTTACAGCCATCAAGCAAACAAACCTAGGTTGTGTAAGGAGTAATTCGCTGCGTTATGCGTCTTTTCAAGATCTATGCGCCACGACTCATTGCTAAGCATGTTGCGTCTTTCTTCAAGGGCCAATTTGAGATCGCCGAGCAAGGCGTTTTCAAGTTCGACGGAGGAAAGGTCGTTGTGAATGAAAACTCCACCCCGATCGAGCGACAGGTCGCGCGTGAAGTGAACAAGATCATCGCCACTTTCTTAGTCCGTTCCCGTCCTACCAATCTTCGCTATCAGTAACCACGAGCGCCCGTTGCGGCGAACAACCTATATCAACGTAGCGAAGTACCAACAGAAGAAGGCGCGGGTCAAACAGCCGCCTGTTCCCCTGAGTGTTGGGCGAGCAGTGGTTGCGCTGGATTATCCTTATTATTTGTCTGCAAAAAACCCCAACAGTTCACATGCTGCTGGGGTTTTGTCGTTTTTAGCGGGTAAGTGTGCTATCTTTAGAGCCGACAAGCGTGGCCGCACCGGCCATGATCCTTTGTAGTGTGTAGAGCTATGAGCGACGATAATTTGTGGAAGGACTTAGACGAGGGTAGCAGCGCTGAGGCTGTCACCCATACGCAAGAGCGTGAGGGCAATAACGAAGCAGAGGTGCCTCAGGGCCTGCACGAGAAGCTGTCAGCAAGCACGCAAGATGAGGCCATGGCTGCTGATGACTTTATGCAAGACATCGCAGATGGAGACGACCTCGTCTCTGAGGAGCTGCTCAATAAGGTCACGCAGAGCCTCGATGATTCCTTTTACCACTTGCCTGATAGTGCGCAGATTATCTCAGCTCTGACCGAGGAGCTCTATACGGTACAAGACGTGGTGCGCTACCTTGTGACCCTCTTTTCCATGCATGGCGTGTATGTGGGGCATGGCACCGACAACTATTGGGATGAGGCCTTAGAGCTGGTACAGGCGGTTATGTTCTTACAGCCGCCATGCGATGATTCGACCTTAAACTCGCGTCTGACGCGCGCTGAGCGTGAGCTCATTGCTAAGATGGCGATTGCGCGCACCAAGCTGCGTATTCCTACCCCATACCTGACGCACCGCGCGTTCTTTGCGGGACATCAGTTCTATGTTGACCGCCGTGTCATTATTCCGCGCTCGCCAATTGCCGAGCTCATTGATAATGAATTTCGCCCATACCTGACAAAGGCGCCAGAGCGGGTGTTAGACATGTGCACGGGCTCGGGCTGTATTGCTATTGCCATTGCGCTGCAGTTTGATGGCGAGTGCGAAGTGGACGCTGTGGACATCAGTGATGATGCCTTAGAGGTGGCGCAGCACAACATTGAGGCCTACGATTTAGAAAACATCGTGGTGCCGATTAAGAGCGATCTGTTCTCATCCTTACCTGAGGGAATTCGCTACGATTTGATTGTGGCCAATCCGCCATACGTAAATGCGCAGGATTTGGCGGACATGCCTGATGAGTACCATCGTGAGCCAGCGTTAGCCTTAGGCTCTGGTGCTGACGGTTTAGATTGCGTGCGGCGGATTTTGGCGCAGGCACGTGATTACTTAACTGATGATGGTGTGCTTATTGTGGAGGTGGGTAACACTGAGGAGAACCTCATTGAGACCTATCCTAATGTGCCTTTCCTCTTCATTGACTTGAAAAAAGGCGGTAGTGGCGTGTTTTTGCTTACTGCTGACCAGCTGGAGATTTGCGCTCCTGCTTTTGCGGCGCAAATGCCAGATAACAAGAACGACGCTATGGCGCAATAGTGCTTACACCGCAAGGTTGAGCGTCATTAACTGCAAAGTAGGTGTAGGTGAAGTTCTCATCTCGGGACAAGATACGGCAATCCCCTTGAGGGTACAGGACAAAGCTCGGTGAGTAGTGAGGCCATCCCAGCCTGCCAGCTCACATCATGATGCCTTGGGGCTACGTTTTACCACCGTGAAAGTAGAGCGGTAGGTAAGTAGGTAGCTGTTGCTCCGCAGTCTCACCTTGAGTTAAAGGCGCGCTAGCGCCGCTTGCCCCTTGAGGTCGTCACTTGTGCGGAGCTGAGCATGATCCTTAGGGGTAACACGTTTGGGCTTGTGCCGGAGTGCACGCCGCATGTTAGTAGTAGGGCAGGGCTCCTGTGCTGCTGTCTACAGGTTCTATCAGGACGTGGTTACTACTCGATCACTCTAATGGGCCCACAGCAGAGATGCGGTGCGGCGTTTCAGCTTAATATGGCTGCGCCAAGCTATGCACTGTGCCCAGTGCCTGTAGGCAACCTAAAAAGTGCCTGACGACGGCTTATCTCAAGAGTAGAGCCGCAGCAAACACTTGCTCTCAGGGTAAAACACCTGATTACCTCCTTTGGCTACTCTCCTGTGACTGTGTGCCTTGTAGCTCTGGCTCTCCTCAGAGTTTGGTGGATAGGGCACCAACACTACTCCAAAGTTGGTCACGCAAAACGCCATCACATGGGGGGCCATGCTGGATCGCAGGGCGCTGCTGCTTTTTGGTATCCACCAAACTCTGAGTAGAGCCGTAGCTCTGAGGGCAGTTTTCCGCGTCTGCTGCCATGACCAAACTTGCGCTATCTCTCCCCAGCTACTTTTCTGCACTGCTAAGCACCATCCCTGCGCTCAGGGCGCTCCGCCTTGTAAACTACTACTACTACTACTAGCATCTGGGGAACATTCCCAGATCATCTCCGCCCCGCCTCCACCACTACCACGACACGGTTTTCTTAGGACGAAACAACAATGGGTGCCAATACTTTTGGTGACATCTTTACCGTCACCACCTGCGGTGAGTCTCACGGCAAAGCTTTAGCCTGCATTATCGATAATTGCCCACCAGGTGTTACTATCAGCGTCGATGATATCCAAAAGGATTTAGACCGCCGCCGCCCAGGCAGTACCCGCTTTGGCACCCCGCGAAACGAAGCTGACGCCGTGCAAATCCTTTCAGGCGTCTTTGAGGGCAAAACCACCGGTACGCCTATCGGCCTCATGATCGAGAACACCTCACAGCGCTCGCAAGATTACGCTGATATCATGAACTCCTTTCGTCCAGGCCACGCCGATTACACCTACCTTGTTAAGTACGGTATCCGTGACTACCGTGGTGGCGGCCGTGCCTCGGCCCGTGAAACGGCTATGCGCGTTGCTGCCGGTGCTGTGGCCAAAGCGGTCTTAGCCCAACTCTTTGGCGTACATGTAAGTGGCTGCGTTACCGCCATTGGCACCATTAGCACTGATAAGTACGACCCTAAGGCTGCTTTAGAGAATCCTTTTAACTTTGCTGACGGCTCGCCAGAGATGCTGCAGCAGTTAGAGGCGTACATCGATCAGATTCGTCAGGAGCACGACTCCTGCGGTGCGGTGGTTGAAGTGCGCGCCCATGGCGTGCCTGTAGGCACTGGTAGTCCTATCTTTGCGCGCTTAGACGCTACTATTGCCCATGCCATGATGAGCATTAATGCCGTGAAGGGCGTCGAGATTGGTGATGGCTTTGCCATGGCGGCGATGCGCGGTACGCAAGCACGTGACCTTATGAGCCATGAGGGCTTTGCCAGCAATCACAGCGGTGGCATTTTAGGTGGCATCGCCACGGGGCAGGATATCCGCGTGCGTATGGCCTTTAAGCCAACATCCTCGATCTTAAGCCCTGGTGCCTCGGTCGATAAGTTTGGGCACGATATCCCTGAGCTGGTAACAAAGGGCCGCCACGATCCCTGCGTGGGTATCCGCGCGGTGCCGATTGCTGAGGCGATGCTGGCCTTAACTATTTTGGACGCCATTATGCTTGATCGGGCTCAGTGTGGCAGTGTGGATCGCGCACAGCTGTATCACATCCCTGTGTAAAGCCTTGTAGCAGTAAGCAGCATTTAGCACAGCGCCTTGGTGCGGCTGATTATGGAGCCGGTTACATTTTCTCAGGTGCTGCGCATAATCACTCTGGGTGGTGCTTTTAGAGCGATAATCGCTCACAGCGGGCTGCATGGAAGGAGTGATCTCATAGGTGAGGGATACAAGGTTGAGTGCTGATACTTGCCACATCGTAAGATGAAAGGTGCTGGCGAGCCTGAGCCTATCTTTTAGGTGGGACACACACGCTGGCTTAAACTCAGTCATCTATTAAGTCAGTCGTTCCCTGCAGGAGCAGCAGCTGCTTTGAGATGAGTTTGAGCTTGAGCTTAATCGTGAGTCTAAGCTTAAGCTTAAGCTTAAGCTGCATGTGGTCTAACGGTTTTGGTCGAGACAAGAGAGGACATCATGAGCGTAGAGGAAAAGGCACAGCACACCTTAGAGGTGCTCAAAAACCACCAATCAATCCGTAAGTTTACGGGCGCTAAGATCACCCCTGAGCAAATGCAGCAAATCTACGCTGCCATTGCCCAGAGCTCCAGTTCCTGCTTTCTCCAATTAGTGACGACGATTGCCGTGCAGGATCGGTCTAAGCTGGAGCAGATCGCGCACTTAGCCGGTGAGCAACAGCACATTGCCCACTGTTCGCACTTCTTGGTGTTCTGCTTAGATGTCACCAAGCTTGAGCACGTGGCGGGCATCAAGCCACCATATGGCTTCAATTTCATCATGACTGGTCTTAATGACTGCACGGTCGCTTGCCAGAATGCCTTTGTAGCGGCGGAGGCACAGGGCTTAGGTGGTGTGATTGTCGGTGGCTTTCGTCGTAACATTGCCGCTGTCTCGGAGCTCTTAAAGCTGCCACAGGGCGTGGCCCCATTATTAGCGCTGTGCTTAGGTGTGCCAGATCCTGAGTACATCGAGGAGCAAAAGCCGCGCTTACCACAGAGCTGGCTCTTTATGGACGAGGAATACCACGATCCGTTCAATGCTGAGGAGCTGGCGCAGTATGACGAAAAGATGCGTCAGTACTACAAGGGCCGTCGCTACAATCAGCAGGACGCCACTTGGACTGACTCGGTAAAGGTCATGCTGCCTGGTATGACCTGTGATGCTGCTGGCATCATTGCCTACTTAAAAAAGCAAGGCTTTGAGTTTTTCTAAAAGAGCCTTGGGCTTTGGCAAGGAGGGCAGTTAGCGGCCGAACACGAAAGGTGGCTGCTCTCAAGGTAAGGAATGAGTTATCTCATAACGGACGGATGCAGTGAGCAGTGCTGGCAACATCCTACACCTCGAGATAAAAGGTGCAGGTGAGCCTGAGCCTACCTTAAGGTGTGGCCTACATGATTGACATAAATCCCGTCATCTAAGTAAGTCGTTCCTAACCTACTAAAAAAGGCAGCCGCAGTTGATGCGGGAGCTGCCTTTTTTCATGCGCGCTTACTGTACTTCGACGTCCTTGAGCTTGCTCACCTCATGGAGCAAGTTGTGGCTAATCGACGGCAGATCCTTGTATTGTGCCCATGCCTTGGTCACTGGCATGACCGGCCCCAAGCGCTGCAGTAAGAAATCGAGCGTGTGGGCCTTATTCACCATGAGGCTCCATAAGGTGCCATTGGTCGCGGCCTGCGTAAAGAGCTTGAAAAAAGCTGCTTTGGCGTGGGCATGCTGCACTTGTGGAGCGTGCTTGTCTGCCGTGCCCGTCGCGCCCGCACTGCTCTTTGCGGCAGTGTCAGTGCTGCTTGCAGAGGCCGCATGCTGTTGTGCGCGTAGCTGCCGAATGAGGTGCATCAGCGGAATGCGCTCAGGGCAGACTTGCTCACAGCGGCCGCATAAGGTACAAAACGAGAGGATATGGCCCGTGCTCTCCATTCCGTGCATCAGTGGGGAGATGACCTCACCAATCGGGCCTGGGTAAGTGGTGAGATAGGCATGGCCGCCGAGCTTATCAAAGACAGGGCAGAAGTTCATGCAGGCGCTGCAGCGAATGCAGCGTAGTGCGGCCTGCATCGTTTGGTGGGCATAGACGTTGGTGCGACCATTGTCGATAAGAATGACGTGCACTTCTTTAGGGCCGTCGAGCTCACCTTCCTTGCGCGGCCCTGTGATAATGTTGCTGTAGGCGGGAATAAACTGACCATTGGCCGATGGCGTCAGGATATGACTTAAAGCCGCTGCACTGTCTAAGTCCGGTACCAGCTTCTCAATACCGCATAAGGCGACGTAGATATCAGGGCTGGTGGTGCACATGCGGCCATTGCCCTCGTTTTCTACCAGCCAAATGGCGCCCTCTTTCACGGCGGCAAAGTTCACTCCCGAAAGACCCATCTTGAGATGAGCAAAGCCCTGACGCAAGTGGTCGCGGGCAATGGCGTTCAGCTTTTCGATTTCGCAGGCTACAGGGACGTGGAGCTTGGCGGCAAAGACCTGACCGATTTGGTGACGATTCAGGTGCAGCGACGGCCCTAAGATATGCACTGGCGGCTCATCCATGAGGTGGACAATGAGGTCGCCTAAGTCTGAGGCCTCTAAGTCCACACCATGGGCACGCAGAAACTCATTGAGGCCAATTTCCTCGGCCACCATGGACTTGCCCTTGATCACGTGTCTGACGTGATTGGCTTGCATGAGCTCCAGCAAAATGGTGCAAACGTCATTGGAGTCTTGGGCGTAGTGTACTTTGATGCCATTGGCGGTGGCATTGCGCTCAAACTCTTCCAGCATCTGTGGTAGCTGCTGTAGCGTTTGGCCTTTAATGGCTTGGGCGTGGCAGCGCAGGCCTTGCCAGTCCACCATTTTGTGGTCAATGGTGTATTGCCGTCCGCCTTGCATCAGGTGTAGAGCGGTAATGAGATTGGTGCGCAGCTGCTTATCGTGAAGCTTTTCGTGCACGATTTGCTGGTGCTGGAGGCGCAGTTGTCGTGCTTGGCGGCGCTGGGCTAAGCGCACCGAGAGCTTGTGGCGAGAGCGGAGCGTAAAGGACGAGGACGCCACCGCGCCGTGAGAAGTGAGATTGGCTCGCTGCGACATGGAAACGGCACCATTGGACTTAAGAGCGTGCCCTGAGTAGATAGCACCGGCGTGACGCAGACGGCGGGGTAATGAGTTTCGTGGGTACATGGTGCCTTTGTCCGTGTGTGAGAGTGGGCGCTTAAGTGCTGTGGGAGTTGTTGGAGTGGTAGTGGTGGTGGTGGCTTGGTGCTACTGAGTGCGACGTGAGAGTGGTATTGAGTGGCGTTGGGGTAATGGCTCAGCTCTACGGGCTGGTCTTAGCATGCACTTGCAATATGGCCAAAGAGAGTCACCCGCAGGTGCGACCTCTGGGGTTAAAGCTTACCCTGAAGTCGCGGGAGGCCCCAGATGTTTGCATGTCGTTCTGACGAGGATGTTTTCCTCAGGTGTGAGCACAGCTACTTGCCATTAACCTACCTTAAGATACGTCGCGGTAGCGACGCGCGACGCCCCATATCAGGTTTATGCATCAAGGGACTTAAACCCACCTAAAAGACCGATTTTAAGCCAATAACATAGGGGAAAATACTTTGAAGGCACAAGGGGTAAACGCTCTCGCTTAAGATTAGGCTCGGGCGGCCCATGGGACGTGGCAGGTGCTTATTAGAGCATCATTAGCGCTGCCGCTTTTGCGCTGCCGTTGCAGTTGTGCCCTTTGCTCTTAAACCCAGCCCTGAGAGTAGCTGTGTTGCTCCAGACCTCTTGGTGTAACGTAGCGGGCTTTCTTGAGGGCATGTCCTCCTGTCACTACAAGGGTAGGAGCCTGAGGCCATCCTTAAGGGTAAGGCCAGCGACTAAAAGTCCATTGCCATTCCCTTGTAGGTGCAGGAGCGGTGGCAGGGGAAAGCGTAGCTTGCTGCAGGCGCAACCCACAGCATGAACCGTGGGTCTAACCATCTTCTGCTTTAGTACAGCACCAAGTGCACTTGTTGAGGGCCGTGCACGCCAAACACCGTAATGAGCTCGATATCCGAGGTACGCGATGGCCCCGCAATGTAGAGAATATTGGTAGGCAACGTCTCATGATTGGCTTTCATGGTGTGTAAGCCTGTAATAAGGCTCTCTACCAGCTTCTCTTTGTGCAGCAGCATAATGCAGGTTGGCATCGCTAAAGACAGCAGGCGTGGCTGCTCTGGGGACGAGCACACCATAACCACACCATGGCTGGCTACGCCCAGCTCACAGTTAATGATTGAGGCATCGGTGTGAAACACCTGCTCGCGCATGCTGGCCTCGTCCACACTGCGATCAAAGCAAATCTTCTCTGGAGCTTGCAGCTTCTCAACCTTAAGTCCCAAGTTGCGTGGGTACATCAGGCTTTGCACGTGGCGCTCTTTTAAGATGCCGTTAATGGTCGCCATGAGCTCCTTTTCCGTGCACTCATGCAGGTCAAACTTATTGGCGATCACATTGCTCTTAAAGGTGGCCAGCAAATCCACCTTACGACCACTGTGCGCCGCCGCTTGGGCTTGCTCCTCACTGTAAGCTGCGACCTCCTCGGCCGTCTCACCCTCATGAATGAGGCGCACATGGCACACAGGGTCAGGTAAAGGCGTGCTCTTAATCTCAGGATCGTGGTAGCCCTGAGCCACTGCCGCTAAGATCTTTTCACGGCTGCGACGGCTGATATCATCAATGATGCTCACTACTTGATCTCCACGTCCTTGAGCTTTGCGACTTGGGCAAAGAAGTTATCACGAATCTCTGGCAGGCTCTTAAACTTCGTCCACTGGCTAGCAAGAGGCATCATATAGCCAAAGCGCTTCATAAAGAAGTTCATGGTGTAGGCCTTACCTAAGGCAAAATGCCAGAGGGTGCCGTTGGTCGCCGCCTTGGTAAACATCTTTATGGCGAGGCTCTTGGCCTTGTCCTCTTTGTTCTCGTGGTAGCCTTGTAAGAGCGCAGTGCGGTGCTGATCAGCAATCTGCTTGCACTTAAAGGCACGCAGGGTACGAATCAGATCAGCCAGAGGAATACGCTCTGGGCACACCTCTGAGCAGCGCTTGCATTGCGAGCAGAAGCTTAAGATGTCACCAACCTCATCTAAGCCAAAGAGTGATGGGGAAATAACCTCACCGATTGGGCCTGGGTAAGTGGTCTGGTAGGAGTGACCGCCGATCTTGTCATAGACAGGGCAGAAGTTCATGCAGCAGCCGCAGCGGATACAGCGCAGCGCCTGATAGAAGTCCTCATCTTGCAGCATGTGGCTGCGGTTGTGATCAAAGAGTACCACGTGGACTTCTTTCGGGCCATCGAGCTCATCGTCCTTACGCGGGCCGGTGATAATGTTTTGGTAGGCAGGAATAAACTGACCTGTAGCCGATGGTGTCAGCAGGTGCATTAAGGTGGCGGCATCATCTAAGGAGCCCACGACCTTTTCTATACCGCAGATAGCCACATGGATATCAGGAGCGGTAGTGCACATGCGGCCGTTACCCTCATTTTCGATGAGCCAGATGCCACCTTCTTGCGCTAAGGCAAAGTTAACTCCGGAGATACCCAGCTTCAGGCCAGCAAACTCGTGACGTAAGTGCTCTCGAGCAATGGCGTTCAGCTTCTCCGGATCGTGTTCGTCTGCTACATGGAGGTTAGCGGCAAAGATGCGGCCGACCTCGTAGCGATTGCGGTGAATGGCGGGTACCACGATGTGTACTGGCGTCTCGTGGTTAAGCTGTAAGATGAGCTCACCTAAGTCGGTCTCTTCGGCAATCACACCGCGCTGGCGCAGGTAGTTATTGAGGCCGATTTCCTCTGAGGCCATCGACTTACCTTTGAGCACGTGTTCGATGCCATTGGCTTTAATGATCTCGTAGATCACGGCGCAGGCTTCTTCAGGGGTAGAAGCCCAATGTACTTTAATGCCGTTTTTGCTGGCGTTTTGCTCAAAGGTGGTGAGGCGCTCGCCTAAGTTCATGAGCGCGTTGTTTTTGACGCTTTGTGCCTGCGTGCGCAGTCCCTGCCAATCCATATAGTGATGGGTAATGAGGTTGCTGCGATTGTGTTGCAGGGTATGCATGGCCGAGGTGAGATTGGTGCGCATCTGCTTATCGTGCAGTTTGTCGTGCACGATCTCGGCGTGGTCGATGCGGGTGTGCGCTAAGCGCGCACTAGCGGCGGCGCTATCCTGCTGCCGCTGCGAGTTAATAATGGTAGCGCCACCATTGGCGGTGGTGTACTGTTGCAAGCTAGCCATACTGTGTCTGTGCTGCCTTTTCCTACAAATGCTTACAGAGCCGACAAAAGCAAAGAGCCAAGAGTGCTGCGCTTGACTGCGTAGTGCTGCTATCAGCAGCGCACTGCTGCTGTCTACAGCATATTGTGCTGTCAACAGCGTACTGGGCTATCTACAGTGCTCGTTTGCGCTTACAGCGCTTCGCCGGTGATGCGCTTTAAGACAAAGTCATAGAGGGAGATGACCTTGATGTCGGTAATGCCTTGCTTTTGCAGGGCGCCGGAGATATTGAGGATGCAGCCATTATCTGCTGCCACAACGACCTTAACGCCAGTCTCTTTGATGTGCTTGATCTTCTCGGAGACAATGGCATTAGAGATTTCTGGCTCCATCACCGAGAAGGTTCCACCAAAGCCGCAGCACTCTTCCTCGTAAGGCAGCTCGATGTAGTTGACGTTTTTGAGCTGCTTGAGGAGGGCCTTTTGCTGGGGGATGCATTGCTGTACGCGCAGGCTGTGGCAGCTGACGTGAAAGGTCACGTCAAGTGGCGCGCCTTTATCTTGGTCGCTGAGATCGACCTTAAGGACGTCGATGAGGTATTGGGACTCATCCAGCACGCGCGCGCAGAAGCGCTCGACCATGGCACGGGTCTCGGCGCTGTCGTGAGCAAAGAGCTCTGGGTATTCTTTGCCCATGAGGCCAGCACAGGAGCCAGCTGGGACGACGATGGGGTAGTCGTTATCGCTAAAGAGAGTGATGTTATAGAGAGCGATCTCTTTGGCGTCTTGAGGATAGCCGGTATTAAAGGCAGGTTGGCCGCAGCAGGTTTGCTTTTTCTTAAAGATAACGTGGGCGCCGCAGTGTTGTAAGAGCTTAATGGCGCTAATGGTGCTCTCCTGCAAGGCGGTGGCGCCCATGCAGGTAGCAAAGAAGTTGACAGAACTCATAGTAGAGGGACAGACCCAGACACCAAAGATGAAAGTTATCTCTACGCCCATAAAGCGGGGCAGGTTGTGACTTGGTAGGTATCATAGCAGAAGGGAGGTGCTGCCTTAAAGTGGTGCACAGTATGCCATTATGGAGAGGGACATAATGACCGTATTGTAAGCAAATTCACATTTTGTTACTGCACCTGTGGAGCGATGCACAAAGACAAAGCGCAATAAAGTGCAAGTTGCTCTGTTTGGGAGCGCAGCTGCTTAAGCTCAGGGCAAAAGAGTGCAAGGCTGCTGCAGCTGCTCAAGCTCTGGGAGACTGGCGTTATGTTGGTTATTTTTGGGTTGCAGCTAACTGTTGAGAACAGAAGCGCTAACGGGACAGCAGCGTGGAGGGGCTGGCGGGCGACTAAACGGTAGGGCGTAGCGAGAGGGCGGAGCTGTAGGGAGAAGCGCGTAGAGTGCGTCACAGCCACTAAGAGTAAGCGTGCCCCCTGAGAGCTTTTTGAGAGAGCTCTCTGAGTACACCTCCACCAGTTGTAAGCGTGATCCCAGAGCAGAGTGCACTCTGGGGAGGGCTGCTCTCATGATAGGTTGGATGGCTGTACCTACCTGTGAGCTGAGCACTGGCTTGTAGCGGAGCATGGCGGCGCTGGCGTAATAGGGCTCTGCTCAGAGTTTGGGGGAGACCACAACGTAGCCTTATACCTGTAGGTAGGCACTTGAGCTGTGGTTATGGCGTTTAATGTTAGCCACCTAAGAGTAGTAGGTGGGCTCAATCCATTCATCAACCTCTGTGGAGCAGTGAGTGAAGGCGCTGGCCGAGCGGAGAAAAGGCTGAGTGGGCACTCAGTAAGGAGAGACAGTAGAGATGAGGGCTTGAGAGTTGAGCAGAGCGACGGGCGCAGCACTGAGCATTGGTGTTGTTCTGGGTAGGCGCTGTCCTTACCAAGAGAGCATATGTGCCCAGAGCGGCACTTGGAGTAAGCCATTACTTTGTGTAAGAGCACAGCATTTGTACATGCTTAATGTGACTGTAGCCTGCACAGGGACGTGGCTTCTTGTGGTAAGTGCACTTAAGACCAGAGGGAAGGTGGCTGTTAGTGCATATGGGCCGAGCGCTGGTATCTACCATTGTAGTGAACAGGCATGCCCAGCCCCAAAAACACAAACACCGCTTGGCTTTGCAGCACAAACGGTGTCAGAAATACGCCTGAGAATAGCGCGGCGCGCATAAGCAGCGGTGCTTACGAGGCGGGTAAGGCGGCAGTGGTTATTACCACTTTTTCTTGTCGCCAAAGATCTCCTCGAGGTCGGCATCGGTCTCCGACTTCTCGCTGGCCTTTTCCATTTCCTCTTGTGAGCGCTCGCGCACGGACTTCTCTAAGTCGTGCAACATCTGCGTCAGCACATCGGACTTGTCCATCAGCCAGTTGTCCTTAATACCAGAGCGGCGGATCACCTCTAAGCCCTTGGTGATCATCGTGCGGCAGCTTCCCACTTGCTTTAAGCGGCGCATCTCCGTGACGTTTTGAATCAGGTTGGAGATGTTGATCTTAAGCACTAAGAGCTTTAAGCGGCGGTCTTCTTTTTGACAGAGATTGACGTCCACAGAAGTGCCTGCACGCAGCTCCGATTGGATGATCTTACGCAGACGGCGAATGGTACGCAGCTGCATAATGGCGATGTTATCGTTCTCAGGATTGCGGAAAGCCAGATCTTCTTTGTAGTGGGCCTGAATGTCATTAATCAGACGTTGCTGCTCGGCAATACGCTCCTCAATACCACGAGCGGCAGGGTCACCTTTCATGCGCTTTAAAGCGTTAAGGATGCGGTTACGCAAGATGAGCACAATAGTCTTGGAGTAAGGCAGCTGATACTGATTGATGAGCAGCTCTTCCGTCTCGGAGACAATATTGCGGCAGCGGGTGTACAGGATGCGCAAGTCTTCATCGCGGCGTGACATGTAGTCGCTATACATGTTGTAGATGATCAGCATGAACGTCGCAAGCACGATGATGATGACAGCGATTGTCACTAACATAACAAAGAGCCCTTTTTACGGTTGCGATCCAAAAAACAAACTCAAAAGACCGTTGTGACGTCCTGATCTCTATTGCTGAAAACAAGACCGCAATGCTAAAAGCGCGGGGCCCTGTGTTTGCCCGAAATCATGATCTCTTTGGTGTGGTAGATGAGCGCCTTATGCTGCTTTAAAAGCAGGTTGCTCAATAAGCAGCGGAGTGTGGGGGGAGTATTAGGAGCAAACAGTGTGGTCTCATCTGAGGGGCTTGCCTTAAAGGGGGAGACTTACCTCAGGCTTTAAGGTTTACCTCGTTAGGAGGGAGCTTGATACGCCTCTGGACACCAGAACAGCAAGAGAAAGCGCACGGTTTAGTCCCAGTTAGCTTTAAGCGTAAGCTCCTCGCCACAGCATTCTGCGGCCATTTTAGCGCTAAGCATGTGCTCTAAGAAAGTCGTAGAAACGATTGAGCCGCAAAGTGCAAGGCGTATGCCATGGCTTATATAAGCCATTCTATAGTTGCGGTCACCTTGCTCTGCTGCAAAATAACCGTGCACAGCACAAGCCTAGAATGGCATATCTGCACACTTTTGTGCAGCGCAAAGCTCATGTTTTGCGACTTTTCCCAAGTTTTTCGGCTCTACTCAGAGTTTGGTGGATACCAAAAAGCAGCAGCGCCCTGCGATCAAGCATGGCCCCCCATGTGATGGCGTTTTGCGTGACCAACTTTGGAGTAGTGTTGGTGCCCTATCCACCAAACTCTGA
>JAHLFE010000202.1 GCA_018884035.1 Candidatus Anaerobiospirillum pullicola | reverse complement strand
CCTCCACTGATAAATCCCTGATTTATCGGCTTTTAATGGATCGTGCCGTTTTACGCGAACTTAGAGAATGCTGTACTAGGCAGCAACACCTATATCCCAAGTGCCAAACAATGGTCTCACCACCTACGTTTACTCATCATGCTGCTAATGCCTCAGCACCAAAAAAATCGCAAGAACCGGAAAAAGCCGCAGCAGCAAGGCTATCTACTGCGTGTAGGTGGCAAGGGTCGAACAAGGCAAGTGCGAACAAACTACACGCAGCTGACTGTTAGGGCGTAGCGCGCTTATGGCTATCAAGGTGCTCATGGCGCGCATGCGCATGGTGTTAATGGAGCTATTGTTAACGTTTACATCGCGGCGCGCTGGGCATGGTGCCTTGAGGCGTTCTGCAGGGCCCTTGCCCCTACTCTCCAACCAGTTGGGAGCAAGTGACTCAATAGAGGCAATCATGCGTGCCCTTAGTTAAGATATGCTCAGACTCACCTACACCATTCATCTTACGGTGTGGGACGTTTCGCCTTTAACCTTGCAACTGTCTCTTATTAGATCACTTGTTCCTTAGCAGTACGTTAGGACGTGAGGGTAATCCTGCGTCTGTGGCTTACTCTGCGCTGATCTTCACTGATCTGATCTGGCCACTAGCAAAAGAGAGCGTCTGTCCCTCTTGCTGCAGCGTATTTCCACCCTATGTTATGGGCTTAAAATCGGCCTTTGAGGTGTGGTTAAGCCCATTTACACGAACTTAACACCACCATGGCTTTATGTCGCTTTTGGTGTGCGTCCATGCCCTTTAGGGATGAGTGCTGTAAGTGGCAGCTATAGCGCTTACAAGCTGGTTTGGCGCATCTTAATTCCCCTTAGGTATGCGTTGCTAACGCTCTGAGTTGAGCTGTCAGCTCTTAGGTCTTAGGTTCGCGGGTATGGGTTAAACCCCTTGATGCAGAAACCAGCTTATGGAGCATCAAGCCTCGCTACCGCGACGTATCTCTGCGGTAGGTTAGTGGCACGAAGCTTTGCTCCCACATGGAAAAAACGCCCGCAACTATTTACAGCTCCCCACACACCACCTATTGCGCCCACGCTCACGCCACTGCTGGCCCTCATCGCCAAAGGTGAAGCAGCATGTCCGTGCACGTGCACATACACGCTCGCGTGTGTGCAAGTAGGCACTACCAGCACTCCCTATCTTCACATGGGAAGACGCAATTTGTCTGCTGCTACGTGGTTTTTTGCCCGCCTGCCCGCACCAGCCCACCAAGTACTGAGAGCTCCCTCCCCTACTTCGCTCTACACAGCCCTCATGATGATAGCTGCATCTTAGAGTATGCAGTCCTCCTTAGCCTCAGCGCAGCAGAGAGCTTACCTCCCCAACTTCACTCCCACCAACACCCGAGCTTTACCTTCCTTACAGGATGGTGCGGCGCCTCATAGCGACCGCACTTAAGGCCTGTCTCCTCAGCCCGTCACCTCTGCGCTTATTAGGACTTGCTAGCCACCGCGCGCTGTACCGTTTCATCATCCACGGCCGCTAAGGCTCGACGCGCCAGCATGTTGGTGTTTGGCACATCTAAGTCCTCAGGCACACGCTGACCATCAGTAATGTAGCTAATCGGGGTCTTCATCTCAATACACAGCGACAGCGCATCACCCAAGTTCTGGCACTCGTCGATCTTGGTAATGATAAGGCCCGTTAAGCCCACCACCGCAAAGTGATCATAGGCGTGCTGTAACACCTTACGCTGCGTGGTGCATGGCAGCACTAAGTAGTGCTTGAGCTTGAGGCTAGCCTGCAACTTTAACTGCTGCAATTGCGTGTTAAAGCGCTCATCCTTAAAGCCCACACCAGCGGTGTCCACCAAAATGAGGCTCTTGTCCGAGAGCGAGTACAAAAGCTGCGGCAGCTCCGAGAGATTCTTCACGGCAAAAGTCGCACAGCCCATGATGCGGCCATAGGTCTTAATCTGCTCCACCGCACCAATACGGTAGTGGTCAGCAGTGACAATAGCCACACGCTGCGGGCCATAACGCATCACAAAGCGCGCCGCCAGCTTAGCTAATGTCGTCGTCTTACCGACACCAGCAGGGCCAATTAAGGTCACAATGCCGCCCTTAGAGATGATCTCATCATCGCCCACGAGGATAGAGCGCTCTAAGATGTTTACCAGCTCCTTCCACGCGCCGTTAAAAGAGATCTCCGCTGGCAGCTTACTTAAGAGCAGGTCACAGACTCGCTCGGAAAAGCCCACCGTCTGTAAGAGCTTGGCGATCATGGCTTTCACCGGATCGGTACGCGAGCGGTTATCCTGTAAAAGGCCTGCTAACTCAAATTGCAACAGCTTGCGGATATTCTCCACCTCGGCGCGCATTTTCTCGAAATCTTGACGCACCAGCGAGGCGTCCGCACCAGAGGCGCGGTAGGTGTCGATACCCGCTTTGCTCTCGTACTCTTCCTTAGCTTGCTTGACCTTAGACTTGCCAAAGAAGTTCTTAAAGTCGCGTTGTTGCGATAGCGGTAGTGGCGGCGTCTTGAAGAGATCGGCATCCTCATCTAACGATGGATCGATTCTCGACGGCCCCGCCTTCTTGGTTGGATCAGCCATATCGTCGGCGTTAGCTCCTTCATCATCGATGGGATTAATGATGCGCGACACTCCCGTGCCTTTCAGGGAGTCATCAGCGATACGTTGCATGCCCAAAGCCGCAGCAGCTTCATCGGCAAAAGAGCGCGGAGTTTGCGTGCTAGCTTGGGTCTGTGCGCTATTGGTATCAGGGGACGCATTATTGGTGGAAACAGTGGCAGTGGCAGCAGTCTGATTATTAGCAGCCTGATTATTAAAGGCAGCACCTTTAGCCTGCATGCCGTGGCGCACTTGCGCCGCTGCCGCTTGGGGTGACAGGAACAAGTCTTGAGCTTGTGCCGCTGTCGCCTGTAAGGTTGCCCGTAAATCAGCCGCTGGGCTTATGCCTTGTGGTGCACTTAAGGTACCAAGGCCCGCACTTGGCCCCTGTAAGTTAAGGGCCGGAGGAGCGGCAGTTGGCATCTGCGCCGCTGCTTGCGCTTGCGCTTGGGCAGCTGCTTGGGCAGCAGCTTGGGCTTGTGCCTGTGCCGCAGCTTGAGCCTGTGCCTGTGCCTGAGCAGCCTTTTCTTGTTGGTGAGCAGCAATGTTATCCAAAAGCGCATCGCCCTGCTGTTTAGACATGGCGTTTTGGCGCTCGAGGATCTCAATTAAGCTCTGTGCGTAGGCTTGATTCTTACCACCGGTGCTACTGCCCCCAGCGTTAGGGGCAAGATTGCTCTCACCTCCATTATTGGCGCCGCTGAGACCAAGCTGTTGTTGTCCGCTGGCGCCCCCGCCTCCCATGCCAAGGCTTGGTGTGGAGACTTGCACCACATCATCGCTCATCTGGCGCTGCTGCCCATTCATCGCCACAGCGTTAGCGAGGTTAGCTAGGGCCGAGCCGATTTGATGGTTGTTCAGGGGGGCAGGAGTTGCTACTTGTTGCGCAGCGGGAGCATTGGTAGTGTTAGGGGCTGGAGTTGCGGCAGCGGCAGCAGCTGCTGCAGGAACAGACGCAGGCGCGGGACGTGACAGAGGCAGAGGTAAGCTCTCTACACCGGCAACGATTTCGATACCAGCAGGCACGCGCTTATTGGACATGATAATAGCGTCTGCGCCCAGCTCGTCCTTGACCATGGTCAGAGCTTCACGCATGTCTTTGGCGACAAAGCGTTTTAATTTCATCCAAAATCAGCGCTCTAGCATCTCGTGCTTTGCTGTACCAAGTTAAAACTCGGGGCACAAAGCGCAGAGAAGAAGCACTGCCTCTATCTGTGCTCAGGAAATTAGGTGGTACGTATTTTTACAGCAGCTGCTTATACAAGCTTCTGTTGCCTGATAGTATCGGCCAAAAAGAGTACGCACAGTGAAAGTTCTGCAGTTCTACGCGCGCAATGAAGCTGCCTCTACTTGCTCTGACCTGCAGAGAGCATGGTGTCTGGTGCAGAGTGCGACCGCCACCAAGCGCCTGCATCTTATTGTACGCTATGTTTCAGCGCATTTAGCTGAAAAAACGGCTTGCTGCAAAGTTTAATGCCCTTTCAGGCGTCAGCTTTAGCTCAGCACCACGGTGTGAGCAGCTTTACCATGATGTGAGCAGCTTTGTGCACTCAGGGCTCGAGGCGGCTGTGTAAATACAAGCACGCCCTACCCTACCTGCGTCTTTAAGCCCACCATGGCTTTAGGGTGCTCTGGGTGTGCGGCATACCCGCGAACTTAAGCCCGCCATGGCTTTATGGCGCTCTTGGTGTGCGTTAATACCCCTTGGGATTCGTGCTGCAAGTGGCAGCTACAGGACTTACAAGCTACTTTGGCGCATCTTAATCACCCTGAGGGATACAGTTATGACGCTATGAGTTAAGCTGCACTCTTAGGTTCGCGGTCATGGGTGTGCGGCCCTGCACCATGGAACTTAGTGCTGCAAGTTAAGCTCAAGAGCTTACAAGCTACTTTGGCGCATCTTAATCACCCTGAGGGATGCAGTTATGACGCTATGAGTTAAGCTGCACTCTTAGGTTCGCGGTCATGGGTGTGCGGCCCTGCACCATGGAAC
>JAHLFE010000201.1 GCA_018884035.1 Candidatus Anaerobiospirillum pullicola | reverse complement strand
TCGGCCTTTAAGGTGAGTTTAAGCCCCGTGATACAGAAACCTGATATGGAGCGTCGAGCGTCGCTACCGCGCCGTATCTCGAAGGTAGGTTAATGGCCAGTAGCTGTGCTCACACAAGGGGAAAACGCCCTAGTTTGAAAGTATCGAGCACCGCTAATATCTTCCTCGGCGGTTAGCAATGTAGCGTGAGGAGTATGTTGTACTAACAAGCAGTGAGATTCAGTATGCGGAGGTAATGGGGCGGGCGCTGTTAAGCGTGCAGTGGTGAGTTGCAGCTGCTGCAGTTAGGCTGGTGCGTAAGATGGGTAAAGAAGAATAGTTAGGAAGAAAGGGTAAAGGTGAAGGAAGCCTGAAGCGAGGAGAGGCTATGAGACTTCACAGACCAGAGAGCTAAGAGGTTGCGTGCTTATTGGTCTGTAAAGTCTCACCACAGCGATGCGTGTGGTATTGCGCGATGCAGCGCTTAGACGCTAAGAGAGGTCAGTGGACGATGTAACACGTACTTGGCCAGCAGCGCTAAGAAAGCACCGTAAATAGGGACAAAAATCGCTAAGCAAACAATAAGCTTGACTGCATAGTCTACCCATGCCAGCGAGACCCAATTGGCTGCCATGTATGGATCGACGCACTGGTAAAACGCGATCGAGAAGAAAGCAAAGGTATCCAGCAGGTTGCCAAACACTGACGAAGCCGCAGGGGCTGGCCACCAACGTGGCAGGCGACGTAAGCGCTGGAACACTAAGATGTCAGCTAATTGCCCAAAGATATAGGCACCAAACGATGCTGCCGCAATACGGAAAACAAAGATCGAGAAAGTACCTAAGGCTGCCAGTCCCTGATAGTCACCATGGGCAAAGATGGTTCCTACAATGTAGGAGATGATAAGCGCTGGCACCATGGCACAGAAGATCACCTGACGAGCCTTATGAGCTCCGTACAAGCGCACGGTCAGATCAGTGGTGACAAACACAAAAGGAAAGGTAAAAGTACCGACAGTGGTCTCGATGCCCAGCACCGTAATTGGGATTTGCACCGCGTAATTGCTCAGCACAATGATGAAGATGTGCAGAAGAAACAGTCGGCGTAGAGGAAAAGAAAGCTGCATAACATCAATGCTCTTGAGGAAAGAATTCGACGCACTGGCCGTAATTGGCCTGCGCACGCGGAACTAAGCGCAGCTTCACACAAACCACAAGCAGGAAAATAGAGACTTATTTGATGGCTACCACACGCTATCAAGCGAGGCTATGACGAGAAAACTAAACTTAGAGGTACACGTAGAGTGTGGAAATGGGTAAAGACACAGATTCAAGGTAGCACCGAGGTTATATGCTTTGTCCCCGTGCGTGCTCTTGGTGCCTTTGCCGCGTTCTAAGTCTTAGCCGCTTGTCTCGCTCTCTAAAGCTTTGCCTGTGCAGCACCAATAAGGATTTGCACCATGCTCCTGCTTTGAGTTTGAGACCGGTACTCTCGTCTGCCACCCAAGATGCTGCTACCACGATCCTTTGAGTAAGGATGCCACTGGCGCAGCTGTACCAGCTGTAAGCTCTGCTTAGCAAAATTGCTGCGCTGATTTTACACCAAAGCATCCCCTGTGAAAAACAGGTAGTCTCTTGCTAGCAAGCTTTATGAGCGGCAGTGGTCTTGGCCTCGCTTGCTCTATGCCGTGACCTTGCGCTTTTCTGCTAAGATGAGCCTACTAACAATCGCTCAGTTTGTATTTTGGTAGCAGTCACTTTTGCTGCCATGTAAGCTGCGTCTTATGTAATGCGCGGCGCCCATTTCTGTTTGGCGGGGATTTCTATGGCTGATCTTAATGAGCTCATCTTGATCGACGGCTCGTCTTTCTTGTATCGGGCTTATTTTGCCGTGAAAAAGCAGTTCTCTACGAAAAGCGGCATCCCAACCGGTGCCACTTTTATCATCACCCGCATGTTGAAAAACCTGCGTAACGAGTTTGCTCACGACAAGTTTGTCTTAGTCTTCGACGCCAAAGGTGGTAGCTTCCGTAACCAAATCTACGCTGATTACAAAGCGACCCGCCCACCAATGCCTGAAGAGCTCAAGGTACAGCTGCAGTACGTCAATGACATCGTCAAAGCTATGGGCTTCCCTGTCATCTCCGTCCCTAACGTCGAGGCTGATGACGTCTTAGGTTCCTACACCAAGGCCGCCTTAGCTTTAGGCATGCAGGTCATTATCTGCACTGGCGATAAGGACTTGGCCCAATTGGTTGAGCCTAATGTCATCATCTACGACACCATGCGTAATGCCAAGTACGACGCCGCCAAGGTCAAAGAAAAGTATGGTGTGCTCCCTGAGCACATCATCGACCTACTTGCCTTAAAAGGTGACTCCTCGGACAACATCCCTGGCATGAAGGGTGTGGGGGATAAGACCGCTTGCGCTCTGATCAATGGCTTAGGTGGTGTGTACTACATCAAAGATCACGTCGATCAGATCGCTTCCTTAGATTTTCGTGGTTCCAGCAAGTTTGCCGAGCGTTTCTTAGAGCAGTGGCCACAAATCGAGCTGAGCTACCGCCTCGCCACTATCAAGTGTGATGTGCCTTTACCGGTCTCTATTGCTGACCTGCCTTATCCGCAGGAAAACCACGATGAGCTCATTAAGCTCTTTGAGAAGTTAGAGTTCTTCCGCTTCGTGGCCGAGCAGAAGACCAAGATGGAGGCGGAAAAGGGTATTGTCGTTGGCTCGAGCACTGCTAAGGTCAATGCCGATCCTATCGCCTCCCAAAAAGCCATTGCCGCTGAAATTGCTGCGCATGCTGCAAGTGGGCAGGCGGCAGCTGCTGATAAGGAAGCAGGAGACAGCGAGGATGAGGCAACAGCTGAATCTGAGTCTACGGCAAGTGATGAGGCGCAAAGTGAAGGCCAAGACATCTTAAGTCCGCGCAATCGTCGGCGCCCTGTACCATCTTTAGCCGAAAGATTAGCGGCCCATGAAGCAGCAGTGGCCGCAGGTACCATCTCCGCTGAAGATGCGGAAAATCTCAATATTGCGCCTACCTCACAGCTTACAGATATTGGCCACTATCGCCAGTACTTTAAGCTTGTGACGACAAGTACTGAGCTGGGGCGCATGATTCGCGCACTGAAGCAAGCTGGCACCTTTGCACTTTACATTGAGGCATCTTCTACCCATGCCTCGGACTGCACTATTATCGGTGTGGCGTGCTGCTGTGGCGAGGAGCAAGCCTTCTATGTGCCGCTCAAGCACAACTATCTTGGCGCACCTGATCAGTTGCCACAGTCGCAACTGCTGCTGGCTTTAGGGCCATTGCTTAAGGATCCTGAGCTGTGCAAGATTGCCTACAATGTCAAGCTCACGCGTCTCTATCTGAGTTTCTTAGGCATTGAGGCTGAGGGCTTCTTACCTGATATTACGGTTATGGCGCACCTGCTTGATTCCTCACGCCCATTGGACGTGGAGACGATGGCCACCAATTATTTGCGCTACATGCCACTCAATGAAAACAACATTGTGCCTGACCGCATGGAGAGCAATGCGCATATCGATGTGCAGCTGTTCTCGTACTACGCTTGCGAGCGTGCGCATATCGCCTATCGCCTCCAACCTGTTTGCTACGAGCAGGTAGCGGCGTTAAGCAATGGCTTTGAGCTCTTAGACCATGAAATGCAGGTCTTAGATGTGCTCTACCTCATGGAGAAGTGTGGCGCCTTAGTCGATGGCAAGCTCTTAAAAAAGCTGTCAAGTGACCTCAAGAATGACGTGGGTGTGCTGCAAGACGAAATCTATGATGCCGCCGGTAAGAAGTTTAATATCGCCTCACCACGCCAGTTATCACAGGTGCTCTTTGAGCAGCTGCAACTGCCTTATCCGCGCAAGGCGCCAAAGATCGATAAGTTCGGTAAGCGCTCCTACTCCACTGCCGATGATATCTTAAGCGAGCTCAGCGAAGAGCATGAGATCGTGCGCCATGTGCAGCGCTATCGCATGCTCACGAAGCTCATTTCCACTTACACCGATAAGCTACCGCAGCTTATATCCAAGCGTACTGGCCGTGTGCACACCTGCTTCAACCTCGCCGGTACGGTCACGGGACGCCTGTCATCCTCTGAGCCAAATTTGCAGAACATTCCAGCTCGCACGGTCGAGGGCCGCAAGATTCGCTGCGCTTTTATTGCGCCTGCGGGCTACAAGATTGTGTCGGCTGACTACTCGCAGATTGAGCTGCGTCTGATTGCGCACTTCTCGCAAGACGCTAACCTCATTACGGCTTTTAATAACCATCAGGACATCCACCGCGTGACGGCCTCTGAGGTTTTAGGTAAGCCTTTAGAAGAGGTGACTGATGCCGAGCGCTCCCATGCTAAGGCCACTAACTTTGGCCTCATGTATGGTATGGGCGCCTTTGGTTTGGCTCGCCAAACCAACATGACCTCGGCCGAGGCCAAGAGCTACATTGAGCGCTACTTTACGAAGTACCCTGCGATTAAGTCCTTAATGGACAAGATCGTAGATGAGGCTGTTGAGAAGGGCTATGTGACCACCTTGCTAGGCAATCGTGTCGTTATTAATGGCATTAACAACACTGGTTTGGGCCGCCGTATGGCCGAGCGTGCTGCCATTAATGCTCCAATGCAGGGTAGTGCCGCTGATATCATCAAAAAGGCCATGGTTGAGGTCATGGCGTATATTCAGACCCTGCCAGCAGATAGCGTTCACATGACGCTACAGGTGCACGACGAGCTGGTATTTGAGGTCAAAGAGGAGGTCCTAGAGGAGTTCTGCGCCCAGGTTAAAACGATTATGGAGCAGGTTGTGACCTTGTCGGTGCCTTTAGAGGTGGGTATCGGTGTCGGCAAGTCGTGGGCTGACGCGCATTAAAGCTAAGCTTGGCTGCCTTTAATGCAACATCTGGCAGCCAGATCACATGTGGCAAGACTTACTGTCTGATTGACATCACTTGGCGCTGATACTGATGCCTAAGACCAAGGAGATAAGCTAATGTTGAGCGATAACATCTTTGATCAACTGCGTGGGCGCCTCAAAGCTCTCAAAGAGCGTGATGATCGGCAGCACATTAGCAATTTAGCTGTGGCAAGCAAACTCGGCCTTACTGCTCTTAAATTCCTAGGGAGGCGTGCTCGTGCCAGTTTGGTCGAGCCGCATCAGCTCAATATCGCCTTTTTCTTGCAGGAGGGCGTGGGCGATCAATGCCAAGAGTTTCAATGGGTGAAAGCTTTTATTGATCATCTGGTCGCCCAAGAGCTTGAGGTGTGCACGATCTTAGTCACTGACAAGGTCGATTTTGTCCACGAGATGACCAAGGACTACCCGCACATTACACGCCTGTGTGAGCTTGATGACTTTTGTCGCCATTATTGGGCCCATCTGAGCTTTTATTGTTTTAGATGCATCGACTTTCAGATTCACGATGAGGCTGCGCTTAACAAATATGCTCCGCAGCTGTTGCGTGATCTTAAGCAGGCGCAGCCGCATGTTGCCGCATGGCGTCCTTTTAGAACGCAAGAGCAGTACTTTAAGCTGATGCATTTGCTCGAGCTTGCTCATTACAACTACTTTGATTTGCTGGGGTTGAATGGCCTCATCCCCTTTGATCGCCATAGCCCCTCCTTTTTTAGTGTCGATCAGGATCGGGTGCAGCAGACACGTGCTAAGTTTGGCTTAGAGCAGCCCTTTATTGTGGTGGGATCCTCAGTGGGCTTTATTCCTCTTCCTCAGGAAGAGCAGCTGACTGCAGAACAAAAGCTACAGTGGCGGCAGAAAGCAACACGACTTATCCCTGTAGCCTTAGCCGAGGAGTTTATCGCTCTGCTTAAGCAGGAGTTACCACAGTATCGCCTTGTGCAGCTGGGGGGCAAAGATGCTGTTCCTTTTGCCGGAGTTGATCTTAATCTGATTGCGCAGACCTCTTTTAACGAACAGCCGCGAAATTCCCTATGCGTAAGCGTAGGGATGAAAGCGGCTAACATGGGGAGTGAGCTGCTTGGCTCACTGTAATGCGCTGGGGGATGCACCGTAGAGGGGAGCTCAATCAGATTC
>JAHLFE010000200.1 GCA_018884035.1 Candidatus Anaerobiospirillum pullicola | reverse complement strand
AGGATGTAGCCTCAAAACTTGGCGATAGCACATCTAAAGCAGTCAGTATGCTTGAGATCGTTTAGAGTTGTAAAGCAGAAACGGCTTTTTTATCAGGAAAAATAAATACAAGGCAACTCCCCGATGTCAGGTCATGCTGTTTAAAGCCATATGGTGGCTGGCGATCATTGCCATTATGGCTTTGCAATATTTTGGTACGTGGTCGTTTTACCACGAGTACTTAGAGTGGCACTTCATAATTTGCATCATTGCCACCTTAGTGACTGCTCCTCTGCCTATTATTGGCGCGGTTCTGAGCATTATTGGTTATGCCCATGGATGGGATTTGGGCATTGGCACTGCTATTGGCATGTATGTGGGGCTCTATGGCATAGGTGTGGGGGCAAATGTAGTGCTGAGACTCAAAGAGCAATACTGGTTGTACAAGTCTTATGAGGATCCATCTCTCAGATAGGTGGATCCTTGATTGAGGTAGAGGTTTCACTAATAGCAGTAGCCGCAGCATAACCACAGCGTAGAACTTGGTAAGATCCCCTGAGGATCTTTGAGATGCAATCCGTGCTTTTAAGGGAGGGTAGGGCTGTGCCAAACTGCACAACTGCAGCAAGCATTACCACCAATGCCTCTGGGAATTTCTGATTGGAGCCGCTTAAGCAAGGGGAACATGTTGATCGTAGATAAGACTGCCAAGCTCTGGGAGCTGGTGTCTGCTTACGATAATGTTTTCATTGCCCGCCCGCACGGTATGGGCAAAAGCACCATGTGCTCTGCGCTGTATGAGCTATTTACGCACGGCGGGCGCTACCTTGCTGAGGCTAATGCAGCTGTGTATGCAGATTGGCCAGAAAAGCAATGCTATCCCGTGATCAGCTTGTCTTTTAAGCACATCTTTGTTGGGGCCCATGCCAGTGAGTTTGAGGCGTCACTTAAGGCGGCAGTGAGCAATGCGTTCTTTGCAGCTGGATTTCCTGAGGTGATGCACTTTGATCGCAGCGAAATCTTCAGTGGATTCTTGGGCAAATTTGAGAAGATCGCGCTTCAGCACCGGCTGGTGGTGCTAATTGATGATTGGGATTATCCACTGTCCCAAAGCTTTGGCGATCAAGACGCATTTGCTCTTATCACTGCTAAGCTCAGAAGCTTCTATGTGTGGTTAGGTGAAATGCCAAATCTGCGTTTTGTGTTGGTGACTGGTACCATGCACTACCGCGAAACAGCCACTGTCTTGGAGGGGATTTCTTTCCAAGATCTGAGCATGGATCCTGATGTGGTGGCGCTGCTTGGTTATACCCAAGAGGAGATGGAGACCGTCTTTGCTCCTTACATAGGCTTAGCTGCCCACAGGCAGGCTATCTCCACTGAGGCGCTTTTGCATAAGCTCAAGCTGCTTTATGGTGGCTTGTGCTTCGATGAAGATGCTGCAGTCAAGCTCTATTGCCCTTACTCAGTTAACCACTTCTTTGCCGCAGTCACCTTACAGAGCAAAGAACCGTACTTTGGGTATTACTGGAAGTGCAGTGCTAACACCAAAGCGGCGTTAGAAGCTTACTTGCAACAGTATCCTCTGGAGCATGAAGAGCTCTTGCAGCTGGTGCAGCATAAGTTCACATTGTCCTATGAGGAACTCAACCTTGCTCCACTCTGTGGCCCTGTAAGCTTTAAGGTGCTGTTGGTGCAGGCGGGATATTTCGCCTTGCAGGACATTGTTGCTGACTCCGAGGTTGAGCTTGCCCCACAAGAGCGCTGCTATAACTGCGTGGTTCCTAACCACGAGGTAGGCAAAGAGTTTGATCTTCTTCTTGAGCGCTACTTAATGGGCTATAACGCGAAAAAGTGGCTCTCCACAGAATCTGTGGGTATAGGCTCAAGCCCCAGCCTTAGGTGATTGGGATAAGCAGCTGAATCGCTACAGCAAAGCCTTCATCTCTGTGTTGCGCTAAGCGAGCAAAGCTCCACTATACTCCGCTCCACTCCGCTCCGCTCCACTCCGCTTATCTCTGCTCTTAGCACAGCACCACACTCGCGCATAGTGGTCTACCATAAGAGATGATTTTGCCCTCCTTCAGCAAAGCGCTGTATGCGCCAGCCCTTACCCCCGCCGTGCCCGCACCTCTTCACAAAGTATTTGCCTTATTTTCGCCCATTGCACTTTCCCTGTGTTAAAATAGCATGCCTTTTAGCAGCTTGTGTCTGCAAGCTGCTATGCATCCTGTTTGTTTACTGGGAGCGCATGCTCCTCAACTCACACACTGTTCAGTAACGCTGCATCAGGGTGCCAGATGAGAAAAGATAGGTTTGCAGGGAAGCTCCCGCAGCAAATTCTGTTACTACAGCTTTGACCCTAGCCTCGTCCTGAGGTTTTGACCCTAGCGCGTAACTTGAGCTAAGACGCACGGCGTCACCACGCCTTCTACGATAGCCTCGTGGGTTACCCATTGCCGCTATCGCGCTTAGTCTGACGAATACCTACCTTGAGATTAGAGATCAGTCATAAGTGTAAGACCGCTTAAGGTGCACATGGCACCTCGTGCGCGGCGGAGTTTGACAGGGCTAACCTGGCTTGAGTCCTTAGTTAAGGCCTACCCTTAACCGTGAGGAAGCAGAGGAACGCTTGATCTCTAAGCATTTGGTGATGGCAGAGGAACAGTGGAGGCCCAACCCATTAAGGAAATTACCATGTCTTCTATTTCCATGCGCGATATGCTGCAGGCCGGTGTCCACTTCGGTCACCAAACCCGTTACTGGAACCCTAAGATGAAGCAGTACATCTACGGTGCCCGTAATGGCGTGCACATCATCAACCTCGAGAAGACCGTGCAGTGCTTCGACGACGCCTTAAACTTCTTATCCTCGACCGTTGCTCACAAGGGTAAGATCTTATTCGTCGGCACCAAGCGCGCCGCTGCCGATAAGATCGGCCCAGCTGCTAAGGCTTGCGATCAGTACTACGTCGACCACCGCTGGTTAGGTGGCATGCTCACCAACTGGAAGACCGTCCGTCAGTCCATCAAGCGCTTAAAGGAGCTGGAGATCCAGGCCACCGACGGCACCTTTGATAAGCTCACTAAGAAAGAAGCTTTAATGCGCACCCGCGAGATGGAGAAGTTAAACCGCTCCTTAGGTGGCATTAAGGACATGGGCGGCTTACCAGACGCCTTATTCGTCATCGACGCTGAGGTCGAGCACATCGCCATCAAGGAAGCCAACAACTTAGGCATCGACGTGGTGGCTGTGGTTGATACCAACTCCTCCCCAGATGGCATCCAGTACGTCATCCCAGGTAACGACGACGCTATCCGTGCCATCGACCTGTACTTAAAGGGTGTGGTTGAGGCTATCAATGCCGCCCGCGCTGAGATGTCCCGTGCCGAGGCTGAGCAGCCTATTGAGAGCGAGGATGCTCCTGTCTCTGAGGATGCTGTCTCTGAGACCGAGGCTCAGGCCGACGCGCAGTAGTCTTCACGACGCGCACAGAGCTCAAGACCGCCACACGCCGCATGGCGCACACCTCATGCCGCATGAGGCACACTACACGCTGTGAGCTGTTGGCTGTGGACTGTGGTCTCTACAACGCTCTGACAAAAAGATAGGTTAACTCCTATCGCCGTTTCGCTCTAACCTCTGCACCGCGCCCCAAGGACGTGTGTCATGTGGCATAGACGAGAGCCTAAAGCTCTTCAGGCCAAAGGTAAAAGCGAAACGGGGCATTAAGCAAAAGGCAGGATTCATCCTGCCTTTTCCGGATTTACTGTAGGAAAAAATAATGGCTAACGTTGACGCCAAGTTAGTTAAAGAGTTACGCGACATCACCGGCGCTGGCTTCATGGACTGCAAGAAGGCCTTACTGGCCACCGATGGCAACATCGAGGCTGCTATCGAAGAGATGAGAAAGTCCGGTGCTTTAAAGGCCGCCAAGAAGGCTTCGCGTACTGCCGCTGAAGGCATCATCGCCTGCGCCCGTAAGGACAACGTGGCTGTGATGGTTGAAGTGAACTCTGAGACTGATTTCGCCGCGAAGAACGCCGAGTTCGTCGACTTTGCCAACAAGGTCGCTCAGATCGCTTTAGACAACGACATCGCTGACATCGAGGCTTTAAAGGCTGCTAAGTACGATGACAAGCAAACCGTCGCTGAGGCCTTAACCGCTTTAATCGCTAAGATCGGTGAGAACTTAAACGTCCGCCGTATCGTGCGCATGCAGGGTGACAACTTAGGTGTTTATGTCCACTCTAACAAGCACATCGGTGTGATCGTCGCCTTAAAGGGTGCTGATGCCGAGACTGCTAAGAACGTGGCTATGCACGTCTGCGCTTCTAAGCCAGACTTCGTCCACCCAGAGGACGTCTCTGCTGACGTCGTTGAGCACGAGCGTCAAATCCAGATCGAAATCGCTGTGAACTCCGGTAAGCCAAAGGAGATCGCGGAGAAGATGGTTGCTGGCCGTATGAAGAAGTTCACCGGTGAGGTGTCCTTAACTGGTCAGCCATTCGTGATGGATCCAAACGTGACCGTGGGCGAAATGTTAAAGTCCAAGGGTGCTGACGCTGAGGCCTTTGTGCGCTTAGAGGTGGGCGAGGGCATCGAGAAAAAGGCTGACGACTTCGCTGCTGAGGTGCAGGCTCAGATCGCCGCTTCTAAGAAGTAAGAGGGCATGAGCATGGCTTCGTCTTCTAAATCTGCACGTCGTATTCTGCTCAAGCTCTCCGGTGAGGCTTTAGGTGGTGAGACCCAATTTGGTATCGAGCCTGAAATCTTAAAGGAGATGGCCGCCAATGTGATCGCTATCAAAAACCAAGGCGTCCAAGTAGCATTGGTGATTGGTGGTGGTAACATCTTCCGTGGCGCCGCGCTGCAACAGGCAGGCATGGATCGCACGATCGGTGATCAAATGGGAATGCTGGCTACCGTGATTAACGGTTTGGCCATGCGCGATGAGCTCTTACGTCAAGGTTGCCCTTGCGTCTTGATGTCAGCTTATGGCATTCCTTCTATCACCACGCAATATGCTGCGCAGCAGGGACGTGAAGTTTTAGAGCAAGGTTCAGTGTTAATTGTTGCCGGTGGTACGGGTTCACCGTTTTTTACCACTGACACCGCAGCTGTCTTAAGAGCTGTAGAATTGCACTGTGACGAAGTTTTAAAAGGCACCAAGGTGGACGGTGTGTACAGCGCAGATCCAATGAAGGATCCGCAGGCGACGCTGTACAAGAACCTCACTTACCAAGAGGTGATCACCAAGGAACTTAAGGTGATGGACTTAACGGCTTTTGCCTTATCGCGTGACCATCACATGAAGATCCGTGTGTTCTCGATGGTAAAAGAAGGTGCCTTACTCACAGCCGCTACCGGAGGTGATGAGGGAACCCTCATTGCCGATTAACGAAGCCGCGTAATTCCCTATGCGTAAGCGTAGGGATGTAAGCGGCCAATACCAGCATATGGTATAATGTTCCCAAGAACTCAAGAAAGGACATTTTGTCCCTACTTGATGGGGGCTTTGTGGACAAGCCCGTAGTGATCCGCAATCTACATCAGAAGATCAGATAGCGGCTCGCTACTAGAAAAAAGCAGTG
>JAHLFE010000199.1 GCA_018884035.1 Candidatus Anaerobiospirillum pullicola | reverse complement strand
GCGGTAGCAGCGGTAGCAATGCTGCCGCAAATGGTGATTACCACCATCACCAGCAGCGCCAGAACCGCCAGCACTGGGTTTTTTGGGCACACCTCCGGCCAGTGTACCAGTGGTCGTAAGGTTGAGGTCTGAGAGGCTCGGTCAGGGGTACCGTGGTTGTTGGTTAGTAAGTTGGAGTTAGGCATTAGGAAAACCTCACCAATAACAGGGAGTGAGTCAGGAATGACGCGATGCGCGCCTGTTGAGTAATACAGTACTCCCTGCCCTCTGCCCAAAACCCCCTCAAAAGTGACGTCAAAACACAATCAAACGCTCTTCACTCCCATAAATATGCGGTGCAAGCCCAGTTAAAGGCATGCCGCAAAATACGTATACTTTGTTACATGCCCTTGATGTGGTTTTACTAAAAGATGACCGTATTGATCTTGATATGCGTAGGTTAACCACCCGTAAGGCTAGAGCAAAACTACGCTATACTGACCAAAATAGAAAAATTTTGGGCGAAAAATACACGCTATTGATCGCAAGCTTTTGGCAAAATTTTTTTGTTGTGCAGCTGTGCTGCAATCACGGTCTGCTTTTCTATACAGACTAGGCAAAAACGGCTTAAATAAGGGAAAGGAGCGCGAGAGCGGGCAAAAACTATGGGTATAGAAGCTTGGGGCCTGCAGGTGGTGAGGCTTAGGGGTAGGAGAAAAGAAGGGCGCCAGTCAGCAATAATTGTTCCAAGTGCGCGCAGTGTTGGGGAGGCGTGTTGGGATTGGTGGGATAGCTGGCAGCGCGGTGCTGGGCGGGACGTGACAGGGGCGGGACTACGATGACAGACAGAGAGAGTGTGTGACGGTGGGCGCTTTTCGGTAGGGAGAGCGTGGCAGGGGGTGATCCTGCATTACCCTTAGGGATTAGGCTAGCTAGAGTTTCGTAGATAACCTCAAAGCGTCTGACGGCGTCTTATCTCGAGAGTAGCGCCTTAGCAAATCCTACTCTCAGGGGAAAACCTTGATTGCAGGCTGTTACCTCCTTTGAGATTTGCTTTTTGGGATACTCACAGAGGTTCAAGCTTAGGATCAGTGGCTTTTCAGGGATTGGATTGTGAGCGGCTAAGCTGATAAGAGGTAGTTGCTGCGTGGAGCAGGGCAGAAGAGAAGGGTATAAGGGAGAAGCGAAGAGGAAAAAGACAGGGAAGGGTCTGCGCCGCAGAGCGCTGGTATAAGTGGTTAAGCGGCAGCCTGCTCTGAGGCCACCGCTAAGCTTTTCTCAAGCGTGTTGCGTAAGTATTGCCTGAGAGAGGGCTGTCTTAGTGAGACATCACGTACTTCACAAATTGCAGCTTGGTGTTGTCATCAGCGCTGTTGTAAAGCTGGATTAACTGATTGTAGGTAGCAGCTGCTTGTGGCGAGGAGAAGGACTGCACTTGCTGTGGCTGGCCAGCAGCGGCAGCTTGGGCGTCAGCTTGATTGGCGGCCGCAGCGGCGCCCACAGTAGCGGACATGCCTACAGCCGCGCCGGTGTTGTAAGAGTTTGGATTGCCAGAACGTGCCTGCACAAATTGCACGCCTTGCTCATTTACACCCTCACGTGATTGTGGGTTGTTCATTTGCGCCATTACTGGTGCTGGAGCATAGAGGCGGCCCACCGAGGCTAAGTCATCACGGTAGTTGCGTAAGATAGCAAAACCAGAATCTGAGGTCAGGATGTAGTAGTTGGCCTCGGACGCGTTTAATGGTGCCTTGGTGTTGCCATTGATTAAGGAAATACGCTGCTCGCGGGCGTACTTCTCGGCTTCATCTTGATCGGTTGGCACCTGATATTCAAAGGTGTAATTAGCATCAGCAGGCATGTTTGGAATCTCAACCACGATTGGGTTGGCCGCCTGCACTAAGTGCGCACGGTCGCTGTTACCGAAGTTGCCTTCAAAGAGCAGTACGATCTGGTGGCGACCTGCACTTAACTCAAGGTTACGGCTCATTCTGCTGTAGTTGAAACCCGAATCCTGACCATCAACTAACTCTAAAGAGTAGTTGACTGGTACCTTAAAAGTAGCAGCATTAGCTTGTGCAATCAGGGCAACAGCAGCACCTAAGGCACTGATTTTGAGAAATGTACCAAGTTTGGACATAATTCGCGTTTCTCTAAAGCAGGAAAAAAGCTGACAGGTAAAGCAGGCCAAAAGGGAGTCTGCTCACACCCTTTCCATGAGCCAATTGCTTGGCTTTAGGCCATATCTTAGCTAATTTAGAAGTTAAATTCAGCACCAAGCACGTACTTGTTTTCACCGAGGTTGAGCTCACGGGCCATCGTCTCACCGTAAAACTCAGCGGCATGGCCGTTAAGATCCCATTGGGCCTCGGCAAAGACCTTAAAGGCTGCATTAATTTGGTACGAAGCACCACAGCTGAGCTCAGAGATAACACTCTGGCCATCATAGCCCTTGTAGCCATAGCCTAAGGAGACGCCCATGCCATTGGCAAAGGTGTAGTTAAGCGCGCTGTCTACGGTGTACAGGTGGTGGTTCATGTAGGCATACTTGGTAGCCCCCACCACTAAGGCGCCATAGAAGCCTTGACCTAAGACACCATAGGAGAGGGCGGCTCCATACTCCGTCTTATCACCGACGTGCTGACTCTGAGCTTTGGCTAAAGCATCATGGTAAGTGCGATTGTCAGCTTGCAGCATTGGCGCAAAGAAGTGCTCACTGGCGGCACGGTTATCGTCAGCGTAGCGGAAGTCGGTGTAGTCAATACCGTAGGCAAAGGTGATGTTTTCGCCAAACTTGGTCGAGACCGAGGCTCCCATGCCTCTCTTAGCGCGTAAAGGCGTGTCACCTAAGGCGTTGGTGGCAAACATGTAGGAGAGCTTTAAATCCCAGCTTAAAGCGCGCAGCGAGTACATGATCTGACTTGGGCGCTGATCGCCTAAGATGTAGTAATCGCTGGCGTGGCCTTCAATGATGTTAAAGATGTCGGTAGCACCAGCTACGGTGTAGTAGGCACCATCACCACGGCCCATGATTAAAGTGCCGTATTGGTAGGCATCGATACCAGCAAACATGTACTCGGTGCGGTCAAGAGGCAGGTCTTCCTTTTCGTTGCTGCTGGAGGTATTCCACTGTGCCATCATGATGGCGTCTAAACCGTTCGTAATCTGGGTACGACCGGCAAGACCGATACGGGCACGAGCGTAGATGTTGTTATCACTGCTGTCAGTGGTGTAAGCCATGTCCTGATAGGCATACTCATTGACAAAGGCCGCCTGCACCTGACCAAAGACAGAGAATTGCGAGCCGTTTTGATCGTAGAGCAGAGCCGCTTGTGCCTCTGGGGTACTTAACAGCGTAGCGCTACCTGCGCTCAAGATGGCGCTAAGAGCAATGACACCTAAAGAGACGCGGTTAAGCCATGAGTGGGCACGAGCAGAAGCAGAAGAAGAAGAAGAAGAAGAGTAAGGCGTAGAGGCTGCGGTGGCAGTGGTAAGGGCGTCAAGAGAGGAAGCTGAAGTAGAGACGTTTGCTGTGTGGTTGCACATAGAAGACACCGCACCAATGGCTAAGACGGGAGAGGAAGTAAGAAACACAAAACAAAGGACAAGGATCTGCAAGGGAAAAGCTGGCTGCAAAGCAGAGCAGAGGGCTTTTGCTCAAGGGCGCCATAATGTACCACATTTTGTGTAGTTACATCCTACAAAAAGCTTGGATCTGTCAGTAAAACTGAGGAGTCGGGCCGGTGATCTTGGACGGCTGAGTGCAGGCGCTATAGCGCATTGCTGGAGAGCAGCAATTGCGTGCAGTAATTAAGCGGCAGCACAGCAAGCGTCGGGCTTTATGGGGCTCTAAAGAGCCATTGCCGTGGCGCAACACAACCCCCTTATAGACTTGCCATGTTGTGCCGAGAAAGCAGTACATATAAGCTGTATAGCAGTACGCATGATGGTAAAATGTAGACCGACAAAATCCATGGTTTGGCTGGTGCGCGTAGCTTAAGTTTGCCGTTATTGTAAGCGTTGCTCTCGCTGCAGCAAGGCCATTGTACTGGCAATAGAACGAGGGCATGTCCCAAGGCAGGGCCAAATGAAACCCGAAGAGAAAGCACGGCAACACATTGATCAGAAGCTGAAAGATGCTGGCTGGGTTGTGGTTAACCGTGATGAGGTTCTGCCAAGCTATGGCGCGGTCGCCATTCGTGAGGAGCTGATGCAAGGTAATCATGAGGCCGATTACTTGTTGCTGCTCCATGGTCGCGCCGTGGGTGTCATTGAAGCCAAGAGAGCTGACAAGACTCTGGATAAACCTGAGCATATGAAGCAAGCCCTCGCCTATGCTCATTTGCTCAACCCAATGTACTCTGCATGGCAGTCACCATTGCCGCTGGTCTATTTGGCCAATGGCAAAGACATTTTGCTGCACAAGGATTTTAAGTCTCCATTAAGTGTTGCCTCAAAGGAGGAGACGCCAGCATCAGCATCAGCTTCAGCCTCTGGTTTTACTGTAGAAAGGCGCTTTATGTGGCCTTATGAGGTGTATAGGCTTTTAGTCGATTACGGTATTACGAGCCTCTCTGATCGTAGATCGTTTGCGTTGTTACCACCGCTCGATCCTGAGCTAGTTTCTAAGAAGATTCTGCGTGAATGCCAGTACCGCGCTATTACTGCCTTTGAGCAGAGCATCAAAGCTAAAGAGGGGCAGCGTCGTGCCTTAATCGTTTTGGCCACAGGCGCTGGTAAGACGCGTACTGCCTGTCATCTGGTGTACAGACTGCTGCGCTATACGGGCGTAGTGCGGCGTGTGCTGTTTTTGGTCGACCGCAACAATTTAGGTGAGGCGGCTGTTAGCGCTTTTAGTAATTTTGAGCTTAACGGCGAGCAGCCTTTCGCCCATAACTTTGGCGTGGAGCGCTTAACGTCAGCAGCCACGTTCAATGCCAAAGACAACTCCACGTCCGTGTATGTCAGCACGATTCAGCGCTTGTACTCCATTCTTTCGGGCCAAGAGCTGCCGCCAGAAGATGACTACAGCGTAGAGGTTACGTCAGAGGATAGCGTGTCTGCACCGATGGCGGTAACGGTATATGCCGACGCTGGCACCGCTGGCGCCGTTTTGGGGGCCGCTAAAGAGCAGGCGGCAACTCATGCCTTCTTTGATGTCGCTGATGATGAGTACCAGCCAGAGGCACTGGTTGCTTTACCTGAGCACAAGCTGTTGGCAGCTGATTCCTTTGATCTCATTATCATTGATGAGTGCCACCGTTCCATTTACACCAAATGGCGCATGGTGCTGGACTACTTTGCTGAGCACGCTTTGCTGTTGGGGCTGACCGCAACGCCGGTGCAGGAGACCTTAGAGTTCTTTGCGAAGAATCAGGTAGCTGAGTACACCCTTGAGCAGTCTATTGCTGATGACATCAATGTGCAGCCGTTTTTCTACAGCATCAAGACGGAGCTCTCTGCTCATGGCGGTCAGATCCAGCATGGAGAGACGGTTCAAGTTACCTCAAACTACACCGGTGTCACCAAGGTGAAGAGCGCACAAGAGCCGCAATCTTTTGCGGCATCAGAGCTCAATCGCTGCATTGAAGCCCCTGAGCAGATTCGCACCATCTTGCAGGAGTATAAGAACGTCGTCTTTGCCAAGCTCTATCCTGAGCGTAAGGAAGATTTCGACAGCCTTCCTAAGACCTTGATCTTTGCCCGTAATGAGCGCCATGCCCAGCACATTGTAGAGATCGCACGTGAGGTCTTTGAGCGCCCTGAGGCTACCTATCCGCACTATGTGCAGCGTATTACGTACTCTGCGGATAACCCTAATGAGCTCATTCGCGCCTTTAGGAACAGTAAGGACTTTCGCATTGCGGTTACGGTCACCTTGGTGTCTACAGGTACAGACGTGCCAGCGCTTGAGGTCTTGCTCTTCCTCACGGATGTACGCTCCAAAGTGCTGTACCAGCAGATGAAAGGGCGTGGTGTACGCACCATTAGCGCTGATCATCTGCGTGAGGTGACCCCTAATGCTCATTACAAAGATCGGTGTGTGTTGATTGATGCGGTTGGGGTGACGCAAAGTGACAAGGTTGTCCCACGCCTTGATCGCAATTCCTGTCCCCATATGACGTTGGAGCGGCTGTTAGAGGAGCTGTCGCGCGGTGTGCTCACTGATGACAATATGCTGCTACTTGCACAAAAGCTCACGACCTTGAGTAATCGGGGGGATCATGATGAGCTCTCTGAGCTGCAGCGCATGGCACCACAGCTTAATTTGCTGAACTTAGCGCAAGCAATCAAGGACGGACTCTCCGGAGATAGCCATGGCTGGCCTCCATATGAGCTTAACCAGCCTAATCTTGAGCGTAAGCAGGTGCTGGCGGTGCTGCTTGATGACTTGGAGGTGCGCAAGAAGCTCGTTGAGATTGCCCGTGGCTATTTCAAAGTGTTGCCACAACAGCAGGATCACGTCATTGCCTCTGAGTTTACGCAGGATGCTGCTATGGATTGCGTGCAGAGCTTTGAGCTCTCTGTAGCTGAATTAGCGGCGGACAATGAGGTGCTGCAACGCTTGCGCGATCACAAGGAGGATGCCCCATTACTCTCAGCTGCGCAGCTTGAAGATCTACAGGAGAGCCTCAAAGACAAGATTCCTAACTTTAGTGTGGAGGCTATCTGGGACAGTTATGCCGTTCTGGCGCGCGCCGCTGAGTCAGAGCAGAGTGTGACCCTGCCGCAAGATGACATTAGAGAGGGCAGCGGACGCACCGTAGTGCCTCTGACCACTGATAATGAGCGCGAGGCTGTGACCAATTTGTTGCAGCTCATGCGCTTTGCATGGCAACAGACTGACCTGCTGGTGTCTTTGGCCAATGATGGTCGTTTCAAGCAGCTCTTTAACCTGTGGTGCGGTCAAAAGCAGAACGACCTGCCACAGGATAAGGATCTTATTGAGCTGTACCGTGCCTTAGCGCAGTACATCGTGGCCAATGGCGCACTTGGTTATCATGATGTCCATGATTTAGATAAGAACCTGTTTGCTAAGCTTTATGATGCCTTTGGCCAGCAAGAGGCGCAGCGTCCACTTGATGCCCTTAATCGTTTCTTTCTCGGGCGCGCTTAGCGTCTGAGCACATGGGGCAGGCTCTTGTCTGACATCGTGAAGTTGGCACGTATTTATTTTTCCTGATAAATAAGCTGTTTCTGCTTTACGCCTCGACACGATAGCCTCCACACTAAAGCTTGAGATGGAGGCATGTTCAGCTTTAAGGCTAGCGCCTTACCCTTGATGGGTAGTCGTAAGTAGAGCCACTCTCAGGTAAAAACTTTATCTTAGCGGTTTGGGAAAAATCAGGGACAGTCCAAATCAGCCTCAACTCCTCGACGTCAGCTCTTCATTAACCCCTAACAGTAATCAGAACAAGGTTGGCTATGGTTGCACAGACCACCTCTTCAGAAAACACGTCTACAGACCTGAGCAAAAAGGTCTGGCAGATGGCAGATGTCTTGGCTGCACAGGGCATTGGTTACACCGACTATCTCACTCAGCTTACTTACCTGCTCTTTTTGAAGATGGACAAAGAAAGCTGTGATATGGGCTTTACTCCGCTCATCCCAGAGCAATACCGCTG
>JAHLFE010000198.1 GCA_018884035.1 Candidatus Anaerobiospirillum pullicola | reverse complement strand
AAGATGAGGCTGTTGCTGCCCAGCGATTCATTACTGATGCGGTGTGCTTGCGTGCTGATTGGGGATGCCAGCGTGCAAGCTCATAGCCCCTATCTTGAATCTCAGCACAGATCATGCGCTCAGTGCTGCTCAGTGCAGCCGCAAAAACCTGATGTTTATCGGCGTTATCAATAAGATGAGGCTGTTGCTGCCCAGCGATTCATTACTGATTCGGTGTGCTTGCGTGCTGATTGGAGATGCCAGCGTGCAAGCTCATAGCCCCTGAGATAAGGCGCCGTTAGGCGCTTTTTAGGTTACCTACGCTGCATTGCGCTGCATTACTGCTGCTGTGTGCTTGCGTGCTGATGCGGTAGGCTGGGGGGCAAATACAGCGGATCTCCTTAAAGGTTGGTGGATAGCGCCCTCACACTACTTTTAGGAGGCAACATGAAACGCCATAACCACGGCGCTGTGCTTGCCTACAGGTGTGAGGTTGCGTTGTGGTAGCCCCCAAACTCTGAGTAGAGCCAACACAGCGCCGTGAAGCTCAAGGAGCTAGAGCCTTTATCATTATCATTAGGACATAGCTTCCGCCGCTCGCAATGCTATAGAGTTCTCGCGGTAATGGCAACACCACCTGTAGCCTATCTCTTATCATCCGCACCATCAGCACTCTCTCCACTTTCTCTATTCTCTCCACCATTACTACCAACATCAGTAGCACCAATCCCTCGCTGGTGCCTTTAGTGTTCGGTGTCTCCTCACCACAGGAACCCGCCTTAGAGCTGATCACTGCCGCACTATGCATGCTGTAAAGCAGTAGGACAGTAGGCACTACCACGTATAGGTTCTTACTCGCTGTAGTGATCCCTCACCGCACACTCCACAGTGAACCTCATGCCATCTGTCAGCAGACCACTTCGCACAAAAGACGATATTTATCAGCTTTTATGCTAGTTACAACAAAATTTTGCTTACAAATAGAGCATGGTTTTGAAACTTTTTTACAGGCAAAAACAGCCATAAAAGCTGATAAACATAGGTTTTTAGCTAGGTAAAAGCCATAAGTGAAATTTGTTTTCTGCCTGCTAATTTGGAGCTACACCTAAATATGGACTGCGCCAAAGCAGCAAAATCTCTGTTCTGCCTTTAGCAAGAAACTATGCTCAGTTAGCTTTTTGTCAATTGCCTATAAAAACACAAATAAGATAAATAACAGATTTTATGCGGTAGAGGTTAGGGTAAAACTACACATGGTTGCTGTTATGAGGTGTGTGCGTGGCTTTGCAATTCTTGCGCACATTTTTGGGGCGTGTGTATGGGGTGCTGTGCGGCTTTTGCTGCGCAAAGTGGCAAAACCTGTCACATGACAAGGCAAAACCTCATTGCAGGGTGTTACTTTTTGTGCAGAAACAGGGGGTAATTTGAGTTCAAAGGCGGCCTGCTCAACAATAAAACTGTGATTTGTTTAACACTTTGCTGACTTGAGGAGTGTCGCAAATGCGTGCCTTTCTCTTCGCGGCGGCTACTTCGCTGCTGCTTCTATGTCCCCTAACCAGTAGCATGGCTACCCCTGTGGAGGCTGAGACAAATGCTGCTCACACCCTTACTGTTACCACTGATTCCTCTGCCGCCACCACCATGGCGTCTGCCGCGTTTAAGCTCCAAGATGCTACGGTCTTAACGGTAGACGAAGAGGAAGAAGAGGAAGCTGTAGTGGAGATCATTGAAGCTACCCCAGCTCCAGATTCTGCCAGCAACGCCTTTGTGCTGATTTGCGCCATCTTAGTGATCACCATGTCAGTGCCAGGTGTGGCTCTCTTCTACGGCGGCTTAGTCCGCGCCAAGAACGTGCTTTCGATCTTAGAGCAGTGCTTGGTGGTCTTCAGTGTCTGCATGCTGATTTGGGTAGTTATTGGCTACACATGGGCCTTTAGCGGCGCCAGCATGGAGCAAAGCGGGCTCTCTCTGTTTGTGGGTAATTTAGACCGCCTCTTCTTACAGGGCATTACCCCAGACACGCTCTCTGGCTCGTTAAGTGAGCTCAACTTTGTGGTTTTCCAAGGTGCCTTCTGTGCTATTTCCGCCTGCTTAATCGTAGGTGCTACTGCCGAGCGTGTGCGCTTTGGTGCCTTAGTGTTAGCCATTGTCTTATGGGCTATCTTCTCCTATGTGCCACTGGCACACATGGTGTGGGGGCAGGGCTTTATCGAGCAAGAGTTTGCGGCTTACGACTTTGCCGGTGGTACTGTGGTGCACATTAACGCTGCTGTGGCGGCGATCATTGCCGCTAAGCTGTTAGGCCCACGTACTGATTTACACCGTGTGGCCATGCCACCGCACAGCTTACCTCTGACCTACTTAGGCTGCGGTTTACTGTGGATTGGTTGGTTTGGTTTCAATGCCGGTTCGGAGTTAGCTCCTGATGGCGTTAGTGCTTTAGCGTTTGCCAACACCGTTTTTGCTCCAGCGGCTGCGGCCTTAGCGTGGGCCGTGTTAGAGCGTTGCTTAAACGGCAAGACCTCTTCGTTAGGCTCGGCTTCCGGTGTCTTAGCAGGCTTAGTTGCCATTACCCCAGCTTGTGCTTTTGTCGGCCCTGTAGGTGCCATTGTGATTGGTGCAATTGCGGGCGGTGTGTGCTTATGGGGTGTGCGTGGCTTTAAGCGCTTAACCGGTGTTGATGATAGCCTTGACGTGTTTGGTATTCACGGTTTAGGTGCTATCGTGGGTGCACTGTTAACTGGCATCTTCTGCGATCCATCCTTAGGCGGTATGGGCTTTAAGGGGGATCACGACGGCATGTTAAGCCAGTTCTTAGGTCAGTTAGGCAGCGTGATTGTGGCTATTGTTTGGTCTGGTGTGGTGTCGGTAATCGTCTTTACGGTTGCGGGCAAGCTTTGCAAGTCCTTACGTGTGTCGCGTGATGATGAGCGTGCTGGTCTTGACCTGACCTTCCACGGTGAGCGCGGCTACAACAACTAAGAGCTGATGCAACTTAACGCAACTCAACTCAACGTAAATCCACGTAACTTACTCAACTCAATTTGAGAGCGGAGTTTCTTACCATC
Organism: Candidatus Anaerobiospirillum pullicola; assembly: GCA_018884035.1. GTDB lineage: Bacteria > Pseudomonadota > Gammaproteobacteria > Enterobacterales > Succinivibrionaceae > Anaerobiospirillum > Anaerobiospirillum pullicola. The sequence continues at coordinate 725 of JAHLFE010000198.1, read as the reverse complement.
ACTGGCCCTGAGCAGTGCTGTTTCCTCTGTATGGTAGGCTCTGGCGTCAGCCCAGAGCAAGGCAGCAGACAGAGAGAAAAGGCAAGCAGCATTGTAGTAACAGAGCAAAGTGCTGTAGCTCAAAGCAAGTAGCCAGAGGTTTTTGTTCCGGCCTGCGTCTTAAGTATGAAGCAGCGATGTCCACGGTACTGCGTAGTACGTAAAAGACAGCTATAAGCTTACAGGGCACAGCTCCTCAAGTGCACTTAGCCAGTGAGTGTAAAGAAAACTCCTGCTTTATCCCTAGGTAAGCAGGTGTGCTGATCCCGCTTGAGGCCAAAGGCAAAATGCCCTTGCGGCAGGTAAAAGTCCTGTACTACAGGCAAAATGCCGGTAAGATAGGCCAGCCTGCTGTGCAGCGCTAAGGTTGCTGTCCACAACCGTAAGTGCTGTAAGATAGGCGGCGCCACAGAGGCCCCTGTTTTGCTCTAAAGTCTTAGTCCAAAGGTGAGCACAAGCAGGAGGCGCTCGGGCTTAAAAGCGACACACCCGCTATTAACGAATTAGTCTCATCTCGCAAAGGCGTTGGCAGGATCGTAAGGTCTTACCAGCGCCTTTTTTAACTAACAGCCGCGAAATTCCCTATGCGTAAGCGTAGGGATGAAAGCGGCTAACGTGGGAGTTACATCGGCCTTTGTTGGCTCCTAATGTACTTTTCAATAATTGCTGTATTGGCACCATTCCCA
>JAHLFE010000197.1 GCA_018884035.1 Candidatus Anaerobiospirillum pullicola | reverse complement strand
TATATAAGGGATTCTTGGGTGAACCGTCGAGTCTAGGTGTTTCCAGTCTGGAAACATCTTCCTGCGCGATTAAGTGGCTTGTAAATGCCACTTTTTCACTACCCAAGCAAACCACTAACTTAACGCCCATGATTACTAACCTCTATTGAAAGTCTTTTGCACGTAGCACCATAGGGCGTTTTTCGCCATGGGGCGGGCGCTGCTCTGGGCTTTTCTTTGGCTATAATGCGCATTGGAGCTATGCCTGCATACAACTCAGGTTAATTGCCACAAGCGCTCTGCCTCTAAGCTTAACTACGCTCATACGCTCAACTGTGTAGAGGGCGTTTCCTCAACAGCCCAGAGAGCCTTTGCTGGCAGTACTTGTAGTGCCATGGTATGCAGTCCTGAAGCGTTGCAGCAGCCTACACTCTCTGAGCACAAGGGTACTGCAGCAAAGTGAACCAGCAAAGAGACTGGCCTCGGATACTCTCAAAAGAGGAGTTTAGAGATCATGCTCCCAGAAACCACCAACGTCATTCGCCGCCTCGTCATCAACCGGCGCTTCGAGTATGCGGCCATGGCGGTGATCATCTTCAATAGCATCCTCATTGGCGTGGAAACGTACTTTACCTCGCCTGTGCTCCATTACCTCAATTACGCCTGCCTGGTACTCTTTACCATTGAGCTGTGGCTGCGCTTTATGGCGCGCTACTCCAACAAAGAATTCTTCCAAAACCGCTGGAACCTCTTTGATATGGTGATCATCTTCGCCGGTTATATCCCACCGAGCCTCGTCGCTGATAACACCATCTTAATCGAGCTCCTTCGCCTCATTCGTATCCTGCGTGTGCTTCGTCTCTTGCGCACCATGGAAGAGCTGCGCCTGATTGTGACTGTCTTAATACGCTCTTTGCGTACACTGACCTACAATCTCATCGTCATGTTTATCTTCCTGTACATGTTCGCCATTACAGGCATCTACCTCTTCCGCCTCCCTAACCCAGATACCGCTACCCCCGAGCAACAAGCCGCCTTTAAGCAGTTGCAGGAAATAGCTTCGTGGCCAAGTGAGCTTGAGGACGAACCTTATGGCAACTTGAGCGAGGCGCTCTTTACATTGGTCAGATGCATGAGCGGTGATGGCTGGTCTGACATCCGTAACAACCTGTGCGTAGCCTCGCGTTTAGGACTAATCAGAGCCTCTGAGGCAACGGTTACTACTTTTCACATCATCTGGTACATTCTCGCGGCCTTTTTGCTGATCAACATCATCATTGGTGCGGTGCTCAACAACTTTGAAACCACCATGCGCCAAAAGGAGAAAGACAAGCAGAAGCGAGAGTTGCAGCAAGATATTGAGCGGGAACTGGCCAAAAAGCAGGAGCGGCTTGCCCACCTCCACAGTGACAAAGAAAGCGACCAAAGTGATCGCTAAGCTTTTGGTACTACATGGGCAGGACTGCGGCAGGCACAGCTATGAGCGCACCTTTGGGTTCTTCTCAGAGGTTTGGTGGAGTGACCCCCATACAATCTTAGGTGGCCAAAATTAAACGTCATCATCACGGCTCATGTGCTTACCTAAGGGTATGAGACTACGTTGAGGCATCCACCAAAATCTGAGCAAAGCCCACCTAATGGTAGTCACAACACTTAAGCGCCTACGCGCTAAGCACAGGTTCTTTAGCTAACACGGCTTTGTATGTTCATAAGTATGGCAGCGGTTCTCAGCATTGTTGTCTGTGGCTCCCTATGCTGAGCTTGGGCTGTTCAGCCAAGCGGCGCACGTAGCTTGCTCCTAGGTTTAACTGGGCCCCACTCTGTTCTCTGTATTGCAATGCGCTGCGAAGCCTACGAGATGCTAGAGGTAGCTTCTTTTCTGCCGGAATATGGCCTCATGCTCTTGCTTGCTCGACTTTGCTCACCACCATTTGGTTACTAAACGCGTACAGCCTCACCTTGCAGTGGAAACGTTTCCACGGTGTTAGTCTGCGCTGACACAAAGGCTCTTACAGATTTAGTGCCCGCTAAACACACGTGTGCTAACCTCCTTAGCCTCATCCATCAGAGCAATCACTTCTTATAGCCCCGCGTCACAGCCAAATCGAGCCCTCATGAAAGCTCTCTGGCGCTGCTTGTCTCACAAACAGCTGTTGTCTTCGATCCAGAGCCATTATCGCCACCGTGTCACCACCCGCTAAGCAAAACAACTTACCCTAAGGCAGGGGCAGTGGTCGACGCACAAGCCTTACTTCCCTCTATGCAAGCAGATTCCCTCATTAAGACGCGTTACCGCTACCTTGTTGCTCCCTAGCAAACAGGTCGGCGACAGCCACAGGGGCGGGTGTTGTGATTGACTTTGTGGTTATCCCTAGTATTGCCGCCGGTTCTCTCTAAATTTAGCTATGCTTACAGGCGCCGTTGGTACTTTGCCCCAAACAGCACAGCTCTGCTGTTTATCCCAAGGGGCGGGCGCTGCTATTAATTCGGCTGTATCCAACGTATCTGGCGGTTTCTTTGCTATGCGCACAGCTACCGCTGTCGGTATATCGAGCCCTCACATCAGGGCATACTTACCATAAGGAACCCTCGTAAAGACTGGCCTCAGGTGCACTTGCCAATAAGGAGGTTAAAAATAATGCTGCCAGAAACCACCAACGTTATTCGCAGAATCGTCATTAATCGGCGCTTCGAGTACTCTGCGATGGTGATCATCTTTTTCAACAGCATCCTCATTGGTGTAGAGACGTACTTTGAATCTCCTGCTCTCATGTACCTCAACTACGCTTGCTTATTGCTCTTCACCATCGAGCTGTGGTTGCGCTATCTGGCACGTTACTCCAACAAAGAATTCTTCAGCAACCGCTGGAACATCTTTGATCTGGTGATCATCCTCGCCGGTTATGTTCCACCAAGCCTCGTCGCTGATCATGCCGTCTTGATTGAGATCTTACGTCTCATTCGTCTACTGCGTGTGCTTCGTCTTTTGCGCACCATGGAAGAGTTGCGTCTGATTGTGACCGTCCTTATACGCTCCATGCGTACTTTGACGTACAATCTCCTTGTCATGTTTATCTTCTTGTACATGTTCGCAATTGCTGGCACCTATTTCTTCCGTCTCCATGATCCAGACACCCTGAGCCCCGAGAAACGAGCGGAGTTTTATGAATTTCAGGTCATGGCGGGGTGGCCTACGGAGCTGCGCGACGATCCTTATGGCAATCTCAGCGAAGCGCTCTTTACCCTCGTGAGATGCATGAGTGGTGATGGCTGGTCTGATATCCGTAACAATCTGTGCGTGGCTTCGCGCTTAGAGCTCATCAACGCCTCTGAAATTCTGGTTACGTCCTTCCACATCTTGTGGTACATTCTTGCGGCCTTCTTGCTGATTAACATCATCATTGGTGCGGTGCTCAATAACTTCGAGAGTACTATGACCATGCGCAGACGCGAGAAAAATCGTCTTAAGCGTGAGCAGCAACAACAAAAGCTTGCAAACCTTAGTGAGCGACAGGCGCCACAGCTTGCAGGCACCACCGGTAACAAAAATGGCTAATACGCAGAGCCCTTCCGTCGCTATCTCTACCACCTCAAAGCCACTGCCTCTTTGTCCTGTAGAGACCACTTTGCAAATGATCCGTAGCCGCTGGGCAGTGCTCATTTTGCGTGATCTCTTTAGTGGCACCAAGCGCTTCTCTGATCTCAAGCGTTCACTGCAAGGCATTTCCCAAAAGGTGCTTACCGCTGAGCTTAGGGAAATGGAGCAAAGCAACCTCGTCGAGCGCAAGGTCTACCCTGAGGTGCCACCACGTGTGGAGTACTCTCTTACCCCTACTGGCCAGAGTCTCAAGATCGTACTCTGTGCGATGGTGGAGTGGGGGCTGTCTTATCAGGATAGCCATGGTCTGCCACGTACTGCTGAGCAAAAGCAGCAGATTAGGGAAGCCTTGCACCTTGTGCTCGAGAATGAGGACTCGGTTTCGGCTTAGTCTCTGATTAGTCTCTGAGCTGGTAATTTTGCTCTTGCTTACTTAGCAGCGGCCGAGGTGTCACGGCAGTACAACGTGTTGCCGTATGCTGTATTGTCCTTTACAGCTGTATGTCGGGCCTTACTGACAGATAGACGCCGTTACAGTACGCAGTGCTCTCAGAACACAACGCCCGCCCCTCACAGCTACATACATACATACATACCTACCTACCTATCTACCTCGCTCTTTGATCCGCAAAGACCATCCTGCGCCTGCAGGAGTACGAGCTATATCTTCACTCACTTCGCAGGAAGCACTTTTGTCCCTTGAGTTTGTAATCATGGGCATTAAGTTAGCAGTGTAGTCTAGATCAACAGCAGTAAAACTGGAAATGATTATAAGGCTGTGACGGGGTAACTTACGTTGATTCCAGCACTTTTTCTGAGCCGCATACATATCCTAGGCC
>JAHLFE010000196.1 GCA_018884035.1 Candidatus Anaerobiospirillum pullicola | reverse complement strand
ATCATCCTCTTTGTCAAGGCTGTTGGATAGCTGATGATCCCACTCATCGATCAGGAATACCAGCCAGTGCTGATCGGCAATTACATTGAATTGGCTGAGAAAGCCGCTTAGACTCTTTGTTTGGTCAAAGCTTTTTACTTCAGTAAAGCCAGCCGTGGAGAAAGCGTTGGCCACAGCCCCCTTGAGTGCTTGCTCAAAATCGCTGGCATCTTTGCCTTGAATGGAGTTAAAGGACAAGCGGATGACGGGATAGGTACGCCCTTTTTCCTCCGGCCACAGATCATAAATCTTTTGGCCTACGAATTTGTCCGTGCCATGGGCAAACAGCTCATACAGCATAGAGCACAGGGTAGATTTACCCATGCGGCGAGGACGGGCGAAGAACACCATGTTAAACTCCACCAACTTTGCAAGTTTGGCGGTTTTATCAACGATCAAATAGTTGCGGTTCCGCAACACGTCCCACTTAGAAACACCAAGTGGAACGTTTGGTAAGGCATTTAGGGCTTCTTCATCTTTCCCTATCAGGTTTGCCATGTAGTCCGTCTCCTCTGGTGGTGGTGCCGTTTTTGCCCCTCGTGATGTAGCGATCTTAAGCAGGTAATCTGCGGTGCGCCTCTCAACGAAAGCCACCACTCTGAAGCTTGAGATGGGGGAACGCTCAGCTTGCAGGCTAGCGCCTTACCTTTGACTGTTAGTCGTAAGTAGATCAACTCTGATGTAAAAGCCGTATCTTAGCGGTTTTGGAAAGAGTCAGCCGCAACGTCCTTGACGTCAGGTCTAGTAGCAAGTTACTCAATGACGCAATCTCACAAGCTACCTTTCATTCTACCCTACACTACACTATATCGACCGTATATAGAGCCTCGTACACAGACGTCGAGGAATGGAGAGTGATTTTCCAAAAACCGCTAATATACGGCTTTTCTTAAGACTGTCTCTGTGCTTGCAAGCAAACACACCACATAAGTAATGAATCAATGGGGCGAGCAACCCGACCGTGAGGAGGTCTAGTACAGGATATCATTAATTGTTGCACATAGGGTGGTATAATGATTCCAAATAGTTACAAGTAACTGGAGGAGGGGGTATGCCACGGTACAGAGTAACGCTAACCTCAGAAGAAAAATCGAAGCTGCTGAGTACGTGATCCAATCCCTATGTCTCCTAGACATACTCTGAAGATTGACGATGAGTATGAACGCAAAGGCGTTGCTGAAATCTTCCTTGCTGTTGCACCTCTTATTGGACAACGAATCGTCCAAGTCACGGAGAATCGAACCAGAACTGACTGGGCTCACTTCATGAAAGGAGTCTCAGATGTTTGGTTCCCTGAGGCTAAGAAGATCGTGCTTGTGATGGACAACCTTAACACGCATGATATTGGCTTCTTTTACGAGGCGTTTGATCAGGAGGAGGCTCATAGATTGGCCCAACGCTTTGAAATTCACTTCACTCCGAAGCATGGCAGCTGGCTCAATATCTCTGAGATTGAGCTCAGCGTCTTGAAGCGTCAGTGCCTTAATGGGCGCATTGATGAGCTGAGCAAGGTTCAGAGCGAGGTTAAAGCTTGGACTGAGCAGCGGAACTGCGAAGTTCATAATGTTAACTGGCAGTTCAGCACGACCGACGCTCGGATAAAGCTCAAGCTCCTTTACCCTGAAGTAAAGTAACCCTTGAGGTGCAGGAATTAATGTTAACCTGTACTAGACCTCCTCACGGTCGGTTAGAGCGTGGTGGGGCGTTGTTTAGTCTAAGAACAGAGCGGTAGTAGGGCTTTTGCTGGAGGCTTACCTTGAGATAAAGGCAACGGTGCCCTTATCTCATAAGCATCATGTTGGGGCTACTGTCTCAAGGGCATGGCATTACAGCGTTTGGTAGAACAGAGCAACAAGCTCTGCTAATGGGGAAAAAACAACCGCGAGGGCTCCGCCTAACCTTGAGGTGACATGCCCTTGAGGCGGTATGAGGATGGGCGGCCTTGAGTGGTATGGCGGGGCTAAGCCCCAAACTAACCCTTAAGGCGCTAAGGGTAGGGGTTAGCTGTTACTTCCCCTAAAGATGGTTGTGGTGATACAGCTTTGCGTCCTCTTGCGTCGAGGTCGCACTTCAAAGATAGGTTAATGGCAAGTGGCTGTGCTCACACGTAGGAAAACGCCCTCGCAGTAACAAGGGGCAAATGCTCTACACACAATAAAAAAGCCATCACAGAAAGCTCGCTGCACTGGAGCTCTCTGTGGTGGCTTTTGGCCCTTAACAGGCACTGATTGAGCCCTTACGGGTTTTGTCTGAGATTGTTGTTACTTGTGGCCTAAGTTGTTACTTGTGGCCTAAAGCCTTAGCACCACGGCTAATCGCCACCACGCCAGAGCGCACCGTCTCTAAAATCTCCGCTTGCTCCGACACCGCCTTTAACAGACGGTTGATCTTGTTACGGCCCGCACTTAAGCACACCGTGTAAGACTCCGAGCTCACGTCGACAATCTTGGCGTCAAAAATGTCGGCAATGCGCTTGATGCTGTCACGCAGAATGTTGCTGTTGGCCTTCACCTTGATGAAGATCAGCTCTAACTCTAACGTGCCCTCAGCCTTGCCGTCCTCTAAGGTCGACACCGTGTTGACGTTAATGAGCTTGTGAATCTGCTTCTTAATCTGCTCTAAGTCAATGTCGTCGCCAATGGTCGAGATGGTCATACGCGACATGTGTGGGTTTTCAGTCGGCGCAACCGTTAAGGTCTCGATGTTGTAACCACGCTGGGAAAATAAGCCCACCACACGTGACAGAGCACCAGTCTCGTTCTCTAACAGAATCGAAATCAAATGACGCATAAGAACTCCTTGAAAATCTCTCTTCGCACACCATCCCTCTGCGCAGCACCTACGGGCACAGACGGGCGCAGACGGGCGCAGAGGTCGCGGCAGCCCCCTGAGCTAAAGGGGACTACAACTCAAGTAAGGCTGGTTCTTTGAAACTGCTCTTGCGGCTCACATGCTTGAGATAGCACTGCTGTAGAAGCAGCCTTGAAGAACGCCGCACTCTTACTTGCTTGGGTGCTCTTTTTCGTACTCGGATGGGAGAATCATCTCGTTCATTGCGCCAGCAGTCTTCTGCATTGGCAGAACTTGCGTGTTGGTGTTGCACATGATGTCAACTACCACCAGCTTGTCCTTCATCGCTAAGGCCTTGTTGATAGTCTCATCAAGCTCCTCTGGCTTACCGACACGTAAACCCACGTGACCATAAGCCTCGGCGACCTTCACAAAGTCAGGATTGTAGTTTAAGTTGGTGGAGGTGATGCGGCCTTGGTAGAACAGAGTTTGCCATTGACGCACCATGCCTAAAGTGTGGTTGTCCACAATGAAGACCTTCACTGGGACATTGAACTCCAAGCAGGTCGATAACTCTTGGATGTTCATCTGGAAGGAGCCGTCACCAGTGATGAGGATCACTTCCTTCTCTGGGTGCGCCAGCTTAGCACCAATTGCGGCTGGGAAGCCAAAGCCCATAGTGCCTAAACCACCCGAGGTGATAAAGGTGCGTGGCTTCTCAATTGGGTAGTACAGCGCGGCAAACATCTGGTGCTGACCCACATCCGTGGAGACGATCACATCGTGGTCCTTAGTAGCCTTGTACAGAGCCTGCACCACTTGCGCTGGGTGGCAGACACCCTCAGTTGGGGTGTAAGCAAGACCATCGAACTTCTTCAACTCGTTGATCTCATCCCACCATGGCTTTAACACTTCGTTGTTTGCCTGAGCGTGCATCTCCTCAGACATGTCGAGGATTTGCCCTAAGACGGTCTTAGCATCACCCACGATTGGTAAGTCAGCCTCGATGATCTTAGAGATCGCCGATGGATCCACATCGATGTGGATCACCTTAGCATCTGGGCAGAATTTCTTGACATTGTTGGTCACACGGTCATCAAAGCGCACGCCTAAGGCGAAGATTAAATCGCTCTTGTTGATGGCGTTATTGGCTTGATAGGTGCCGTGCATACCCAGCATGCCTAAGAAGCGTGGATCGGAGCTTGGGAAAGCACCGATACCCATTAAGGAGCAGACCACAGGTAAGTTAAAGCGATCAACAAACTTGTATAAGTTGTCGCAAGCATCGCCGACGATCGCACCACCACCGACTAAGACGATTGGACGGTGGGCGCGCATGATTTGCTTGACGGCGCGGCGAATCTGGCCCATGTGGCCTTGTAAGGTTGGCTTGTAGGTAACGAGCTCTAAGTCCTCGTCCTTTAAAGGAGGGAAGTCGGTACCTTGAGAGGCAAAGCCCACGCAATCCTTTGGTAAGTCCACCACCACTGGGCCTGGCTTACCAGTCGAGGCAATGTAGAAAGCCTGACGGATGTACTTGGGAATATCCAGTGGGCTCTTGCAGAGGAAAGAGTGCTTCACCACAGGACGGGTGATACCAATGGTATCCACCTCTTGGAAAGCGTCGGTACCGATAAGGTTGGTGGCTACCTGACCAGTTAAGACCACCATAGGAATGGAGTCCATGTAGGCGGTCGCAATCGCGGTAACGGCATTGGTGGCACCAGGACCTGAGGTAACTAAGGCACAACCGACCTTACCGGTGGTACGGGCATAGCCATCGGCCATGTGGCAAGCACCCTGCTCGTGGCGGGCAAGAACGTGCTTGATCTTCTCCGAGTGTTGCAGCGCATCGTAAATATCGATGACGGCACCACCAGGATAGCCGAACAAATACTCAACACCCAAGTCTTCCAAGGTGCGCACCAACATTTGGGCGCCAGACATCTTAGACATAGAGACTCCTCTAAGATAGTGTTGTCCTACCGCGCAAAGCTAAGTCTTAGCACCTCCGTTTTTTTAGAGGCTGCTGCGATTATACTTTGCAGTTATCGCGTATCTGTGAATGCCTGCTACCGTGGAGCGCTGTTGGCGCCGAGGGCGCAGGTATTAGGCCAGCGCTAAGCTGGGCCTCCTTGCGGTCAGGTTGGGGGTGCGGTAACTGTACAGCACCAGATGCTAAGGCTTAGCCGTAAGCATATGGGGCTGTTGGTAGTGACAGAAAAATGCGGTCGCGCTACAACTCTTGCCAAGCAAAACTGATTGAAGTCGTGACAAGATTAGTACCGGCAAATTGCAGCTAAAGATTCAGTCTTAGCTATTACCAGTACTGCGTAGCAGACAAAAAGACCCGATGAAATCGGGCCTTTTGTCAGCCCGCAGCATTACCGCTGCAGGCTTTTACACCAGTACTAAGGGCTAGGGATGCCCTCAGCTTTGGCATGCAGCGATGAATTGCTGATTACTTATCACCCACGGTGATTTCCTTCATGTCGCTCATGTAAGCACGTAAACGACGGCCAACCACCTCGATTGGGTGGTTGTAGATGGACTCGTTCACCTTGATTAAGGTCACGTTGTCCACGCAGTTGTCACCCTCGAGGCCCTTGCCAATGACATCTAAGTCGAGGCTGTTGATGTAGTCGCGCAGCAGTGGGATGGCAGCGTTGGCAAATAAGTAGTTGCCGTACTCAGCGGTGTCGGAGATGACGACGTTCATCTCATAGAGGCGACGACGAGCAATGGTGTTAGCGATTAATGGCAGCTCGTGTAAGGACTCGTAGTAAGCGGACTCTGGGTAGATGCCGGAGTGAGTCATGGTCTCGAAAGCCAGCTCAATACCAGCCTTGCAGAAGGCCACTAACAGGGTGCCCTTATCGAAGTACTCTTGCTCGGTGATTGGGGTGTCGCACTGTGGAGCGTTCTCAAAGGCGCTCTTTGCGTAGTTCTCACGCCAAGTGTGCAGCTTGATGTCGTCGTTAGCCCAGTCTTCCATCATGACGCGGGAGAACTCACCGGACTCGATGTCATCCATGTGCTTTAAGTAGAGATCCTTCATCATACCCTTTAAGGTATCAGCGATCTCGCAAGCACGCAGCTTAGCTGGGTTGGACAGACGGTTCATCATGTTGGTGATACCGCCCTGCTTTAAGGCCTCGCAGATGGTCTCCCAACCGTATTGGATGAGCTTGCAAGCGTAGGCAGCGTCCATGCCCTTAGAAACCATCAGGTCATAAGACAGGATGGTAGCAGCCTGTAACACACCGCATAAGATGGTCTGCTCGCCCATGAGGTCGGACTTAACCTCAGCCACGAAGGAAGAGCGTAAGCAGCCAGCACGGTCAGCACCGGTACCAGCAGCCCAAGCCTTGGCGATATCCCAGCCCTTGCCCTCTGGATCGTTATTTGGGTGCACAGCAAGTAAGGTAGGAACGCCGAAGCCGCGCTTGTACTCCTCACGTACCTCAGTACCAGGAGCCTTTGGTGCGACCATCACCACGGTGATGTCTGGACGGATTTGCTGACCTACCTCAACAATGTTGAAGCCGTGAGAGTAGCCTAAGGCAGCGCCCTGCTTCATTAAAGGCATAACGCTCTCAACGACGTTGGAGTGTTGCTTATCTGGAGTTAAGTTGATGACCAGATCAGCAGTTGGAATTACTTCCTCGTAGGTGCCGACCTTGAAGCCGTTCTCGGTAGCACGCTTGTAAGAAGCACGCTTTTCAGCGATAGCTGCTGGACGTAAGGCGAAGGAGACATCAAGGCCAGAGTCACGCAGGTTGAGGCCTTGGTTTAAACCTTGAGCGCCGCAGCCGACGATTACGACCTTCTTGCCCTTTAAGAAGTCGCAACCGCTAGCAAACTCGGAACGGTCCATTAACTCGCAGCAGCCTAATTGGGCTAACTTCTCACGTAAGTTTAAGGTGTTAAAGTAATTCGACATTTTGTAAAAAGTACCTTTAGACGGAACCTTATAAGGATGCAGAAAAGGCGGGAAAAGGCTCTTTTCTTGGCAACTCGGGGCAGGCCGCAAAGACCAGTCTGCGTGACCAGAGGCTGGGTGTAGGGGTGGGCCTTGCTTGACACAAATAGCTATCCCGTCGCATGCGTCCTTGCACACAACGTCAGCACGTAGAAAGCAAGGACGAGGCAAAAGGGGTAGCCCCGCAGTGTTAGCATTAACTGGCATCAAGAAGTAGCAGATGCGTCTGACCCGCAGGTGGCAGGTAAACCACGATTGGGCGCTAATGCTATGCGACCTAGATTTTGGCCATCACCCCCGTGAAGCGGGGCCGATAGAGTTGCTCCGTGCAGCTACATCCTCATGACAGTAGTTCGCAGGGCATCCTAAAATCTTGTTCGTAATTTCATCATAAACTCTTAAGAGAGGGCACGGGGGACAAAAAGGTCACTTGCACTAAAAAAGACCATATAGCACAAATAGCGTGCAAAGCGCATGGTGTTTTTTCCTTAAATTGGTGCAAAGTGAAGGAAAAGGGGCTGTTATGGGGCAGAAAAAGGGCCGTTGGGGCGGATGAAGATTAGGTCAGACTTTAGTGCGGCTAAGGCACTGACATAGCCTGTACAATGCGTGCTGAGCATGTACTCTGTGTTGTGGCGGTGCTGTGCGTGTGCGTATAGCAGCGCCCTGCGCTGAACGTGTACTGACCATTACCACTACCACCAAAGAGACAGCAAGGAGCGTCACGATGATGTGTGATCTTGTGGATGTTTTGTCGGGTAAGTTGCAAGCTGAGTTTGTGCAGCGTGGCGGCAGTAAAAAGTCGTTGTTCACCTATGCTCCGCTCTTTGTGACGGGCACGGGTACTGATGTGGGTAAAACCTACGTCACAGCTTTGCTGATTCGTGCGTTACGAGAAATGGTAGGTAGTCAGGAGACGATTGGCTATTACAAGATTGCCATTAGTGGAGCTCCTAACCTCGAAGTGTCAGATGCGGGCTATGTGTACGATCAAGCACAGCTAGCGCAGTACCAAAAGCTGAGCAGCTCCACCTCGTATTTGTTTGCTGAGCCGGTGTCGCCACATTTGGCGGCCAAGCACACCAAGACGCCGATTAAGATGGACGTGATTGCTCATGACATGATGGAGGTGATGTTTAATCACCATTTAACGGTAATGGAGGGGAGCGGTGGCATCTTTTGCCCTCTGAGCTGGCCAGTGGTAGAGCCGCTGAAAGATAAAGAGCAGGTAGTGGCTGTGGCGGCACTCGGACAGCGTAAGGTGGCGTTTAATGAGCAGGGGGAGCCAGAGCAGATGCTGGTGCAGGATTGGATGCAGGCTGCCGATAAGGCTTTTGCTTTGCGGGTAATTGTGGTGGCTAATGCGGGCTTAGGTGTGATTAACGACGTGCTGACAACGCTGGTCAGCATGCAGGTGTATGGCTATAAGCCAGAGCAGATGGGAGTGATCCTCAATAACTTCCGTGATGAGCCTATGTATCACGATAATTTGGCCATGATTGAGGCCATGAGTAATGGCGTGCCGGTGATTGCCACGGTAGCAGAGGGTGAGCAACAGTTGCAGTGGTACAAGGAGCGTCAACCGCACTGTTTGCTGCGGGTAGTCTAGCGCATACCAGCGAACTTAAGGCTTAGGCGGCCGCCACCGCATACCGCAGCTACCGCATACCGAGCTACCGCATACCGCAGCTAATGGTGGCCGGTGTGTGCAGGCTCCTTTGTACGAGGTTATTGGCATTACGATGTGCTGTTCCCTGTGAGGTAAGTGCCTTTGGCTACTTGCCCTGCTCCGCACTTAAGATGCGGTTGACGCGCTCTAAGTCAGCAGCCGTATCCACACCCGCCTCAGGTGGACGGTCAGTGATCGCTACGGCGATGCTCATGCCGTAGTGCAGCAGGCGTAATTGCTCTAAGCTCTCTGCTTGCTCACTTGGCGCAGGGTTAAGCTTTAAGTAATCTAAGATGGTCTGCGCCTTATAGCCGTAAATACCAATGTGGTGGTAGTGCGTGGTGGTAAGCTCAGGGTAGGAGAAATTGCCTGCTCCAGCTTGGGCATGCTCTTGCTGCCACTTGCTAAAATTATCACGCTCGTAAGGGATAGGAGCGCGGCTAAAGTAAAGAGCAAAGTTTTTGGCGTTTAAGACCACCTTGACGCAGTTAGGATCCAAGACGTCTTGGGGCAGGGTAATTGGGGCGCAGAGGGTGGACATGTCGGCACCACTATTGATAAGCAGCGATGCCACTGCATCAATGTGATCTTTGGTGATGAGGGGCTCGTCACCTTGGACGTTTACCACCACGGTTTGCGGATCCATACCGCTGGTGGTGATCATTTCCGCGATGCGTTCCGTGCCTGAGCGAGGCTTATCGGAGGTCATGCAGATCTTAAGGCGTGGATTCTCTTGCGCCAGTGGCTCAAGGGCCTCTACTACAGCGGGGTGATCGACACAGGCAATAACCTCTTGGGCCGAGGACTGCAAGGCTTTGCGACAGACTTGAGCGATCATGGGTTGACCAGCGACGCTCGCCAGAGGTTTACCGGCGAGGCGGGTGGAGGCGTAGCGGGCGGGGATAGCAACTACATAATTGACCTGAGAGCTCATAGTTTTCTCCTTGCAAAGCAGCAGGTAGGGGAGTTAGAGGGAGTATGGCGCGCGTGGTAGAGGGTAGAGAGTGGCAGGAAGTGGTGTGAGCGAATGTTATGAGCAAGAGCTGAGGCTATGGTGGCCTCAGAGTAGGGAACGACTGACTTAATAGATGACGGACTTTAAGGAAATCATGTGTGCCGCACCTAAAGGTAGGCTCAGGCTAACTTGCACCCTTGATCTCGTGGTGGAGGTTGTTGCCAGCAATCACCTCTGCATCCGTCATTTATGAGATCACTCATTCCTCAGAGTAAGGGTAAGTGGTACCAGCGCAGAGTCCACGCAGCATGCGGAGCACAGCCCTCCACTTTGCGGACGGCTCCGCGCCGCTCATGGTAAGTGGCGCTGCTCGCTGTAGCGCGATGCTGTGTGGTGCTGTGCTGTGCGGTGCTGTGCGGTGCTGTGCTGCGCTTTAGCTCTTACGCTTGAGCAATTGTGGCAGGTCGTTTTTTTCGCTTGCGCCTGCGCTGGCGTCAGCAGCAGCCGTCTTGCTCTTAGCTTTGACCTGCTTTTTGAGCGTCTTTATTTCCTTTGGGGCGCTGGCCTTGCCGTCCTCTTTGGTCTCTTCCGTGCTCTTGTCAGAGCTAAAGCTGTCAGCTAAAAACGAGGCCGCCGCCGCAGCTGCCGCTTGTGCCGCCGCTTGCTTGGCGGGAGAGTTGTCCTCGTCCTTGGCCTTGCTGTCATCCTCATCGCGGTCGTCAGCATCCGCCGCCGTGTCAGCATCTGCATCCGCATCAACAGCGGCATCAGCCTCAGTCTCATCATCAGCAGCAGCTGTCGCGTCGTTGCGGGTATCTGCTAATTCCTCTGGGGTGCTGTCAGCATTTGCGGGTGCTGGTGATGTGGAGGTGTCAGGGCTTACGTCCTGCTCGGTAGCAGTGCTTGCTGCTGCCGTTGCAGTAGCGGCCGCTTCTTGCTGTTCTTGCTGTTGCTCTGGCTCCTGAGCTTGCTCCTTTAAGCTGTGCGCGCTGGCAGCATTGCTCTCACTGCTTGCGGCCGCCTTGGTCGCTGGACGGTAGTCAGCATCAGGTAGTGGATTTGGCTCGATGTGATCGATCATTTCCACCTTTTCGAGAACGTAGCCCGCCGCCTCACGCTTTTTGCGCCGCTGGGCCACCTTGTAGGTGGACTGCTTGATCTTATTGACCACATCTTCGTAGAAGAGCTTGCTTAAGTTAGCCTGTACATTAAGCACAAAGATGTTGCCGAGGTTCTGCTCTGTGGCCTCAGCTTTGTACTTAATGGCGTCCTTTGCCGTCATGACCACAGGGTATTGCAGCGCGTACTTCTTGAGCTTCTCAATCGTGGTCTTGCCGTGGTCACCGACATCGACCTTGCTTTTGATGACGTAGCCGCAATCCTCGAGGGTCTTGTAAAAGCGCGACGGATTGCCGATGCCAGAAAAAGCGCAAATCTCACTGCGTGGTTGCAGCGTTTCGTGGCTGTTGTTGCTCAGAGGTACCACCGAGCTTGGCTTGAGCATCATTGGGTAGTAGCCCAAATGCGCCACCGCTCCGGAGACCACGATGGAGTCCACCGTCTTTAAGCGCCACTTGGCCTCACGTAAGGGGCCCGCAGGTAAGAGGTGGCCATTGCCTAACATGCGACTGCCATCGAGAACGCAGACCTCGACATCACGCTCTAAGGCGTAGTGCTGCAGGCCGTCGTCAGTGATAATGACGTCCACGCCTAAGCCTGCTAAGTAGTCGGCACCACGGGTACGTTGGGGATCGATGACTACTGGAGCCTTAGTTGCACGACGGATGAGGCTGGGCTCATCACCGTAGACGTAGGGATCGCCATCAAGAGGCACTTGGCAGGGGTAACTATTGCAGTGGGACTTATAGCCACGGGTGAGCACGCCTGGGGTAAAGCCGCGAGCTTGGAGCTCTTTGACTAGGGCTACACAAATCGGGGTTTTGCCAGTGCCACCTACGGTAATACCACCGATGACTACTACCGGCACCACAGGGCCGACAGTGTGACGAAAGCCATTGGCGTATAAGGAGCGTCTGGCAGCGGCTAGTAAGCCAAAGATGACAGAAAAAGGCAGCAAAGGGAGCTGCAGGAGGCAAGAAGTGAGTGACTTCTCATACCAAAGATTATTAAAAAATGACAAAACATGTCCCTCTTTCTGCGGGTGTAGTCACCTCTGTTTGGGAGTGTTAGGGAGTGGCGTGGAGTGGCGTGGAGTGGCGGTGGAGTGTTAGGGAGTGAGGAGAGAGTGTCCAGCGTGTCCGCTTAAGACGGTGACCTCACACCAGAGTAGCAGGCAGTACAGAGCGTTGGGGAGTGCAAAACTGGCGCTTGTAGCGCTTTGGGCCAGAGCTATGAAAGTGGCAACAATGGCGTAAACAGCGTCCCGTGGCAATGATGCCGCATGCAACGAATCGTTAGTATATCAGAAATAGGCAGGGGGCTAAAAAATAGCCATATCTAGTTTGCACAAAAAAGGCGGCAGGCAGTAGCTGTTGCGTGGTATAAATTAGAGCTTGGGCGCGGACACGGATGCCACTAGTGCTTCCTGTGTTGTGGGCAGGCCGGCAGGGACGTCACTGGTATGACCTCTTATACTCAAACAGCGGAGATGGTTGTGACAACTGCGTTAGGAGTTATCACAAGTAGCAATGCTGTGCCAGTATAGCGGCATTGAGCCGCCATCATCATCATCATCATCATCATCACTATTAACAACAACCAACACTACCAGCAGCCAGAGTTTTGTGCGGTTACGCAAGGGGTAGCATCAGCAAGCTCTATCCCGATAGAGGTAGCAGTAGCGCCCTTTATCATTGAGGTGATAAAGATAGCGGAGTCTGCTACGCTACGCTGCGGAAGGAGTGATCTAAAAGTGTCGGCAGCATGGTTAAGTGAGGAGGTAAGTGAGGGTATGTCCCACACCGTAAAGATGGTTGATGCAGGTGAGAGCGAGCCTATCTGCAGTTGGAGCACGCAAGCTTGTCTTAAACTTCGTCATCTTTGAAGTCAGTCCATCCTTACAGTGATGATGCCACGGTCCCACTCTCTTGACGCCACCTGCTGCCACTACCGTGCTTTTATCTTTGAGGGCCGTAAGAGCACCCGTAGGTAACTGAAAAAGCGCCTGACGGTGCCTTATCTCGAGAGTAGCGCCGCAGCAAACACCTACTCTCATGGTAAAACACCTGATTGTAGGCGGTTACCTCCTTTGGGCTCTCCTGTGGAATTTACTTTTTGGGATACTCGCGAGCACCCAGCACCAACCTCAAGAGCTCACACTTTAACTGCTGTGATGTAATAATCAGCGCAATGGTGCCCATATGGTCTGCTTTGTGCGCTATTTCCCTCCCCAAAAAGATGCGTCAGTTCCGCACCGCTGCGCCGTTTGCTTCGTGTTCTGTGCTACACTTGTTTTCACGCGTATACCTTGCTTGGTGGCGCAATCATGGCATACACTCCTCTTCAGGAGTGGTTCGCATGTGACGGCTGAGAGTTGGCCGTATTTTTCAGAAATCTTTGGTTGTGCCCTGAACGCGCCGTGTTGTAAGCTGTATGGTAGCTTCGCATCCATAGGCCGAGCCCGATGCCGACGCTGGTGGGGATCTTTTGCTTTAGATCAGTGCAAACCTCTAGCAAGCTGCCGCTAATAGACGCAACGGTATTTTTCTCAGGAGTATTTCTTAGCGGCCGCAAGCAGCGCGCTTCAAATCCTGAAACCACCCCTGATCGTGAGTTTTGTTTGTCCTAAATACGCTCAGCTATCTGTGTTTGGCTTTATGCGCCCTGAGCTTGCGTGCGGGCGTAATTGCCGCAGCAAGTAGCACTGCACCCCAAAGACACTAAGCGGTGTTCATGACTATAGTGCACGTGACTGAATCTTAAGCGCATCCGCTTGATGGCGCTTGCCTCCGCTCTACCCTAAACTCTGCCCCGAAAAACCAGAAAAATGTAAGTACTCCGTAACCAAAGTTTTTCACGCCTGCTCTTGAAAAACGTTCCTGCCATCCCCATTTGTTTGGTGTTGGTGTTAGTACAACATTCAAGAAATGGCCTGCACGTAAGCTTCTCTTTTCTTGCGTGCCTCCTCCACAAGCGGCTGCTGTGCAAGCTGGCCGCGCCAGTAAGTCACCTTGATGTGGCTGCTTGGTACCTCGCAAAGAGGCTACCCACCTGCGCTTTAGATGCCTAAGTGTACGGTCGTAGCTTCGTTTCCTTTCTTTGTTTCATCAAGCGTTAGGCCAAAGCAGCGTCCAGCTGCCCACATGCTGTGCAGTGCCAAAGAGCTTTAAGCCTCTACACTGAGCACACGCCTGCGCCGTTTTAGCCGTTGTGAAGAAAGCGCAAGGCCATTTAGCTTGCGTGTTGTAGCTGATATTTATGACTGCTAATCACAAATCAGTGCCTCTAGGTGGCAAGTCACGCCATGCCACCTCTGCTGCGGTTCGCGCCAAAAATCACGCTGGTCGCGCCACTTCTGCCCCTTTTAACTCAGCGTCAGAGGAGCGCACTGTAAGTGCCTCTCATGGTGTCTATGGCGCCTCCTCAGATTCCTCACGCTCACGGCCAAGCCGTGGTGGCCACAGCGGCTTTAGCGGCGAGCAGCAACAGTACGTTGCCTCCCGCTCTGCACGCTCACTCCAGCATCGTGATAACGCTGCACCGGCTACCGCTAGCAGTGCCAGCACCGCTGACAATAACAACGTCGACCGTAAAGAGGACAGTACCGCCATTAACACCGTCGATGTGGGCCTTAACACTCAAGTCACAGTACGCAAAAGAACTAAACGCCAAGGGGTAGTGGTCGCAGGTTCTGCAGCTACCCCAAGCCCTGCTCCTGTGCCAGTTACAGTGACAGCCCCAGCTCCAGCGCCAGCTCCAGCTTCACGTGCCGTTTTCGCCACGCCTGCTAACACCGTAGCAGCAAGTGATAGTGCTGAGGATTGGACTGAGGACAGCTTTTCTTACGAGCGTGGCTTAAGTGCGCGTAGTTCTCGCGGTCGCTCCCGTCGTGCTACCGCCCGTGGTAGTGCTGCCAGTGTCAAAATCAACGCCCGTGCCAGTGCCTCGGCATCTGCCGCCCCTAGCCCTTATGGGGCTGCGGATGAGTTGGGCCCAGTGGGGCGTACCAGCCGTAGACCACGGGGCCGTGGGCGCTATGCCAACTACGAGAGCGCAGCGCAGGGGGGAGCATCTGCTCATGAGGGGGCAGCCGCTGGCATGGCCGCTGATACCTTCTCTGCTGCCGGTAGCAGCATTGCTGAAGTCAACCCATGGGGTAGCAGTGGTAGCAGCAATAGCCACAATGCCAGCTCTAGTAGCGTGGCACCAGTAAAAGAGCGTCACCTCAGTAAGTACGCTGCTAAAGTCAGAGCACGACGCGCTTCCGCGCGGGAAGAGGCTGCTGCTATCGCCGCAAGCGAGGTCTATAGCACCAGCGTGAAAAGTGCGGCTAAAAGCGCTGCTACTGCAGCCGCAAGCTCTGATCTGCCAACCCCAGATGATGTTTATGGCAAGCTCAGTAAGGCTTCTAGCTATGCGAAAACTAGAGCCCGTGCTGCAAGTGGACGTGCCACAGCCTCTTCTGAGGTCGAGGTAAATCGCGAGATTTACAAGGAGATTCCGCCGAAACAAGAGCGCCCTGTAAGAGGCAAGTCGCGCCGTAGCATGAGTCCTAGCTCCACTAAGAGTCGCTATGCTCGCACCACTGATGCGCACGAGGATACGGTAGTGCCATATGCCCGCACGCGGAGTGCTAGGCTTGAGGCTAAACCAGAGATCGAGCATTCGCTTGAGGATGATGTCGCGCTCTTACAGCGCTTTAAGGACATCATGCAAAATGAGCAAGCTAACGCGCCGCGCCTGCAAGATAGCTATAGCTACGATCCTTTTGCGGAGAGCGATCCGCTGGGTGGCGGCATCGTCAAGGCCCGCAGCTCAGGGCCAAAAGCTGAGGTTAAGGTTGTAGTGCGCCGTAAGCGCATTGTGCCGCCGCGTGTCGCCACGACGCTCAGTACCTCGGAGGAGGCTGCAGCCACGGTTGTGGCCAGCAACATCACTGGAGATAAAGATGATAGTAATGGTAGCGTGGTCACCGAGATTGCGCTGCAACGGGGTGATCAGACTGTGGTCGCGGCGCAGCTCAAAAAGCCAGAGCAAGCTACCGCTGTCTTTACTGCCGCTAACTCTACTGCTAGCAGTGCTTTACACCGTGCAGCGGCCTTGCTCTATCCTGATAACTCAAGAGGCATAGCTTCTACAGCGCCAACTGTAGTCTCTACTGTGGCTACGACTATGGCTTCATCACTGTCGTCCACCGCAGCGGCGTTGCTGTCGGCCTCGCGGGAGGGAAAAGATGAGCCTCATCTAGAGATTGGGGCTGAGCAGGAGCTGGCGCAGCTCTTACACCACGAGAGCGAGGTAGCAGCAGCTAGTAGCGCGGACGCGGCGCCAGAGAGTGCTGCTGGCGCTACTGACGAAGCGGATACAGCTGATACTGCTGACGCGGCGTTGCCCGCCACTACTGCTGAAGCACAGACTGCTTCCTTAGCAGAGGCTGTGGCTCCAGCAGAGGCTGAAGCAGACTCTGCAGCAGAAGTACAGACCGCTGCCCCAGCCTCAGTTAAAGCTACCACCAAGCGCACCACGCGCAAGGCTGCTACCAAAACCACTAAGACTACCAAGGCCAGTACTGCCACTAAGGCAGCAAAAGCTGCCGCCACAGCGGCTGCTAGTGCTGAAGATGCTGCATCTACAGCGGCGGCGCTCACGGCTGAGAGCGCGGCAGCCACCCCTGAGGCTGCTACCGCTGTGGAGACTGAGGCTCCGGCGAAGCCAAAGACCACGCGGCGTACCACCCGTAAGACCACTACCAAGGACACTACGGCTGCTGCTGTTGCTCCTGCTGCGACTAGTGATGATGCTGCTAGTGATGATGCTGCTACTGACGCTGGGGCTGTGGTGCCTGTGGTGCCTGCATCTTCTGCTGACGCGGTCGCCGACGCCACTGAGGCCACCGCCAAAGCCCAGCCCAAGACCACACGGCGCACCACGCGTACTACCACGCGCAAGATTGCGTCTACAGCCACTAAAGCTGCCAAGACGACTAAGAGCAAAATCACCGCCGCAGCGGCGCTCGATGCCGCCGCGCCAGCGGACATGGCTCCTGCTGAGAGCAGTTCTGAGGCGGCTCTAAGCGAGTAAGGCCCGTACTTTAGAGCCACGCTCTAGGTTGGTGCTGTTGCTTGCAACTTAGGCACAACTTACTTAATAGATGACGAGATTTATGGCAATCATGCTGGCCTCACTTTAGGTAGGCTCATGCTAGAACACCCTTTATCTCGAGGTGTAGGTTGTTGCCAGCATTTCCCCTGCATCCGTCAGTTATTAGATCACTCACTCCTTACTGTTTTTCGTTTTTCTTGCGTTTGCTTGCGTTTTTCCACTCCTACTGCCCTTTTTAGGGTGACACACGGTACAGGTTACGGCTTAAAGACTTGAGTGCTACCACTCACGATACAAGAGATCTTTTATGGCCCATATTGATGACGTCAAAATGATGTTAGCTGCCCTGCTCAAGTCGAGTAAAGTCAACTCGACTGTAGCTGAGGACAGTGAAGATGAGCTCAAAGCCGCCGATGGCTATGACAACGATAACCCTTTAGCCCAAACCGCGCTCTACCGTGATGAGCAAGGCCAGCGCTTACCAAACAAATTACACGTGGTGCCTTTATTCGGCCGCCCTGTAATGCCAAGCCAAATCACTTCCGTGCAACTCAACATTGAGTGGCTGGACATCATTACCGAGGTGATCAGCTCCTCTCACCACACCTTTGCCATGTTTGCCGTAGGTGAGGAGCACTTAAAGCGCAATAAGATGTCCTTAAGCGACTTTCCCAAGACAGGCACCATGGTGCGCTTACTCTCGGCTCGCTCTAGCGCCGATGAGATCGACATCATGTGTGAGGGCTTACGTCGCGTTAGCCTGATTGAGGTCGCTGATCCCAAGCTCAACTTAGCGCAAGTGCGCTATCCAGAAATTGAGTATCGCTTAGCGCACCCAACCTTGCGCGACCGCTTAGATAGCAACAACTCGGATTTACGTCAGGTCATCGATAAGACCATGGAGTTTGATAAGAAGCTCCATGCGATCTTACAAAAGCAGCGTGATTATGCGCACTCTATCGGTGTGCGCATCAAGCCACGCCTCAACACCAACCCTGACGCCGATGATTTTGCGGTTGACTACTACCTCTATCACGACATCGATACCATTGGTCGTATCTCGCTGAAAAAGCTCACCAGCATGCTGGAGTTCTTGGGCATCAAGAACTTAACGGCTCATGATCTCGATAAGCTGGCGATCTTTATTGCCACGCCAACAGCGGCGGAGATCGATAGGCTCAATGAGTTTTCGCGTGAGGCGCAAGCTTTAAGTGAGGAGCGTCGTCACTCGCTGACCACCAGCTTAGATCGCTTAGAGCCAAAGACCACGGAGCTGCTTTCCTCGTTCTTACAGGGCAAAAATGTCACTGCCGGTGAGGCTGCTGCGAGCAATGACAAGCAAGCGGCGCCATCTTCTGCCTCTTCAGCTTCAGCCACTCCTGCCACTCCTGCTACCCCAGATGCCGCTGCTGCCAAGGCTGCCGCCACTGCTGCAGCTCAATCTGAGCAAGGGGAGAGTGTGCCTGAGGTGCAGCCTGATGAGGTGAGCGCTCCTGAGGAGCAAAAGACCCTTGCGCAGCTGATGCAAGATGCCAAAAACATGGGCCTTTTTGCGGGCATGCCTGACGGTCGTAATGAAGATGAGTTCTTTATCGGCGACAGCGATCACACCCAATCCTATCGCATTAAGAGCGAGGACAAGCCAAATGCTGCTGACCGTGCGCTCTTAGAGCGCTTAGGATCCTTACTGGAGCCACAAGCTGACAGCAGTGCTGTAGGTGAAGAGCAGAGCGAGCAGCAAAAGGAAGAGCAGAGCAAGAAGCGCGATGAGCTCTTTGCCTTAATCGCCAAGATTGGCCAAGAGGAAGATCGCGCCTTACAGCGTGCACAAGAGCGCTTTAAGGATGCTGCCGTTAAGGAAATCCTCACCAGCACACCAAGTGATGCCGATGACAGCCAAAAGGAAGTGGTAAAGGGCCCTAACATTGGCTTTGTCAACGAAGACACCTCAGTGGTGACCTTTGTGCCAGGTCATGAGTCCTCTGAAGAGCTGTTGCTGCGCTTAAATGAGATCCAAAAGGAGCATGAGCAGCACCTGCGCAATCAGACTAATGCCGCTGAGGGGATCGAAGCGGTTAAGGGCTTAGCGGAGATCAATAAAAAGCTCAAGCAAAAGGGCAAAAAAGGCGACCAGAGCACTGATACTGACACTAACACTGATACCGCGTCCACAGCGGATTTAGGTGTCAGCATCAATGGTGAGGATCAGGTCATTTCCTCTGGGGATGGCACGCATCCTACCATGCTCATTGGTGACAACTTAAGCCCTGATGGCAATGGCCTTGAGACCAACATTCTGATCGATAGTGACGATCAGAAGATGCCAGAGGACTTAAAGCAGTTCTTAGGTTTCTTACTGCAAGGCAAGGACGCCTCTGAGTTTAACGTTGAAGGCACCGATGCCGCTCGCTCGGGCAAGTGGGGCGCATTGCAACGTGCAGCCTTAATTCGCAGTAAGTTAGCCGAGCTCTTAGGCGGTAAGGTCATCTTTGGTGTGAGTGCCTTAAATGACCAGCAAGAAGGGGCTCAGCGTGATGTGGAAGCCCGTGCGTACTGCTTAGGCATTACTGCCGCGCTGCAGGAGCTCTTACCTTTAAATCCGCTCATTACCGATGAAATGCGCCAATACTTAGCGCACTTTGATATGAGCAATCCGTCGGTGCTGGCTGACTGCTCGGCCGCGATTACAGCGGCTAAGCCTGAAGAGCTGCAAGAGGTGCTGGACACCATTCCGATCCTGCCACGCTTAAAGCTGTCCTTTGAGCTTGTGACCCGTGAGCTGTCGGCAGCCAAGCTGCAAGACAAGATTAAGCTCTCGGTGGCGGAGAAGATCCAAAAGCGCCAGAAGGATTTCTTCCTGCGTGAGCAGCTGCAAGAGATCAAGAAGGAGCTGGGCTTATCTGCTGATGAGAAGGATCTCGACATTGAAAAGTTCCGTGAGCGCATGAAGAAGCTGACGGTACCAGAGCACATTCAAAAGCGCTTTGATGAAGAGATCTCCAAGCTCTCCATGCTGGAAACCTCTAGCCCTGAGTATGGCCTGACGCACAGCTACCTTGATGTGCTGACTTCTATTCCATGGGGTAAGACCAGCAAGGATAAGTTCTCCCACGACAAGAAGAGTGGCAAGAGCACGATTAGCCTTGAGCGGGCCCGCAAGATCTTAGATGAGGATCACGAGGGCTTACAGGACGTCAAGGATCGCATCATTGAGTTCTTAGCGGTGGGCGCCTTAAAGGGTCAAACCGCAGGCCAGATCATGCTCTTTGTTGGCCCTCCAGGTGTAGGTAAGACCTCCATTGGTAAGTCGATTGCGCGTGCTTTAAACCGTCCGTTCTATCGTTTATCTTTAGGCGGTATTGATGACGTCTCGGAGATTAAGGGCCACCGTAAGACTTACGTGGGTGCTATGCCTGGCAAGATCGTGGCAGCGCTGCGTGAGACTAAGGTGATG
Source organism: Candidatus Anaerobiospirillum pullicola (assembly GCA_018884035.1). GTDB lineage: Bacteria > Pseudomonadota > Gammaproteobacteria > Enterobacterales > Succinivibrionaceae > Anaerobiospirillum > Anaerobiospirillum pullicola. Next base: position 12,873 of record JAHLFE010000196.1, on the reverse strand, counting down.
AACCCTGTGATTATGCTAGATGAGATCGACAAGTTAGGTCGCTCTTATCATGGTGATCCGGATTCGGCCTTACTGGAGACCTTAGACCCAGAGCAGAACAAGAACTTCCTCGACGTCTATCTCGATGAGAAGATCGATCTGTCGCAGTGCCTCTTTATCTGCACGGCTAACAGCACTGACACCATTTCCTTGCCATTGCTCGACCGTATGGAGCCAATCCGTCTCTCGGGCTATATTGCCAAGGAGAAGTTTGCCATTGCTCAAAAGCACTTACTGCCACGTGCGTTAGCTGAGGCGGGTATTAAGGGCAAGCGCAGCATCCAGATCTCTGATGAGACCATGACCACGCTGATTGAGGGCTATGCGCGCGAAAGCGGTGTGCGCTCGCTGGAGCGTGCCATTGCTAAGCTCATACGCAAGGCAGCGGTGAAGTTGGTCGAGGGCGCGAAAAAGGTTGTCATTACCTCCGATGACCTTGAGGAGTACTTAGGTACGGCGCCGTTTAAGCGGGAAAAGATGCTCAAGGGTGTGGGCATTATGACCGGCCTTGCGTGGACGGCCTCAGGTGGTGTGACGCTGCCAGTGGAGTCCATTGTCACCAACCACGATGCTCAGGGCTTTAAGCTGACGGGCTCGTTAGGTGACGTGATGAAGGAGTCGGCTAACATTGCTTACAGCTTTGTGCAGTCGCACTTAGAGCTTTACAGCAAGCTCAAGCGTGACATGACCTTCTTTAAGAAAAAGACGGTGCACTTACACGTGCCGGAGGGGGCTATCCCTAAGGATGGCCCATCGGCGGGTGTGACCATGGCCACTTCGCTCTTGTCGCTAGCTTTAAATGAGGCGCCACAAGAGGGCTTTGCGATGACCGGTGAGCTAACGCTGACAGGTCATGTGCTGCCTATTGGCGGACTTAGAGAAAAGGTGATTGCGGCACGGCGTATGGGGCTGTTTAACCTTGTTATCCCTATTGGTAACGAGGGTGATGTCAAGGAGCTTCCAGAGCAGGTGCGCAGCAATGTGACCTTCTACTACGCTGACATCTACAGCGATGTGGCTTACACGCTGTTCCCAAGCGTGCGGCAGCACTTAGAGGAGCAGGGTTATAAGGCGCCACGTGCTGAGCACTTTGATGATCAGGGTAAGAGCACGGCTACGGCCTCTGCAGACGCTAAGGATGCAGCGACCAATGCCGAGGAAGCAAAGCCTGCCAAGACCACGGTCAGCAAGGCTGCAAGCAAGGCTGCCAGCAAGGCCAAGGCTGCACCAAGCACGGCTAAGGTTCAGTCCAGCGACGCGACACCACGTCGTGGTGGTGGCAGCAAGAGCGCCAGTAAGAAAGCACCCGCTGCAAGCAAGCGTGCCCGTGCTACTACTGCAACTCAAGCGGTGGTTACGGAGGCGGTGCCTGAAGTGCCTGCCTCTGAGACTAAGGCTAAGGTGAGCAAGACCACGGCGCGTCAGGCTACGGTCACTAAGACCGCCAAGACCGCCAAGACCGCTAAGACCACCAAGACCACCTCTGCCAAGGCTGCTCCTAGCAGCAAGGCCAAAGTGAGTAAGACTAAGGCGGCTTCTTCTAAGGCTCCAGCCAAAGAAGCAGGAGCTAAGACTGCCACCACAGAGGCTAAGGCTCCGCTCAAGCAGCCAAGCGCTAAGGCCAGCGGGGCTAAGGCTAGCACTGCTAAGGCTGCTAAGGCTGCTCAGGCTAAGGCTACGGCGAAGCAGGCTCCTGCTACTGACGCTAAGTCCAGCACGGCCAAGAGCCGCGTGGTAAAGAGCACCAAGGCAACGAAGGCAACCAAGGCCACCCAGACCACTAAGACCAAGACGGAAAAGGCTACGCCTGCCAAGCGCAGCCGCAAAAAGAAGTCTGAGGACTAAGCAAGGTCGCTAAGCGCCTCGCACCGGCAGCGCTGGTGCGGGGTGTTTCACTTTTAGTAGCTTGATAGCATGGCTTGAAATCACGGCATCGGTTCTGAGCGCTGCCACGATGGAAGAGGCGGCTAGAGCCGAGACGGTGGTAGCCGCTTTTTGTGCTAACCTGCTCCGACAATCTCAGTATCTGCATGTAGCTGCGTAAGGAAAAAGTAATGGCGAGAGTACGGCACCAAGGGCCTGAGTTTGCGGTAATCGATAAGAACATTGGTGAAAAGATCATTACCGACGCTGATGTAAAAGGTTTTTTAGCTCACCTCAAAGAGCCAGAGTTAGCTCTGCTCAAGCGCTTTGAAGAGCAGGGGAAGTTTGAAAAGGTACGTGTCTGCTACTTATGTGTGGCGCCGTGCATCCGCATTGAGGATCCTCAGGGTGATGATTCCACAAACTTGTTTATCGGCCCGTCGAGAGTTATGGCGACTAGTTTTTTTGATGAGGGGGAGCTCGATTTGCTTATGCGCATGCACCAGCTTTTTGAGTCTAGCAAGCTGACCTCGGTAAATTTTGTGGATACCTATTTAGGGGTCAATATCCTCAGCCTGCTCACCCAAGTGGTGCAGAGTACCTGTGAGGCGCATCGTGATAAGATAGGTGATCGCTTAGGCCGGTATCCGTTTGTCTTGTCTTTTATGGCGCAGCGCGTAGTTCCGGATCAAGGGGACTTGGATGATGGCAAGCCGCTCGGCTATGCCTTTTCCGATGAGCCTGACTTGAAGCTACCAGTCCCAGAAAGTAAGGAAGTCATTTACCCGCAGCTTCCAGACATAGATGAAGATGATGGTGGCATGGAGTACTTGGAGTCAGCAGTAAAAGCTGTGAGGCGCGTTGTAGGCGACAATTCAAAGCGCAAGAAAGAGCGCAAGACCAATGGCAAGAACAAGCAGCGCAAGAAGTAGCCTGAGCGCGGCTGGCTACCGGCTACCACGGATCACGCTTACGCTGGCGAGGAGCGCAAGGCAAAGAGGCGCCTGACTTCAGGTGAGGGCTGGGGCCCAAAGTCATAATCCTGTGTTACGGGTACAAGCTGCGCACTGTGGCCTTTGAGGAAGCTCCATTGCCCTTTACTGCCGCGTCAGTTATTGCCGCTGCCGCGCCAGCATGTCCCGCATAAAGAGCGCATCGCGCCTTAAGTGCTCAGGTACCTCCACGTGCTCCTCTGGCAGCAGCGCCTGTAAGGCCAGTAGTACCTCATCATAGGGAATGCGCTCTTGCTCTAAGCGCAGATGCTGACCATGCCTCTGGGCAATTAACTCCTGATAGCAGCACTGCTCCTCTTGAAGTAAGCAGGGCAGAGCGGTTACGCGCTGCTCTTTTTCTGTGACCACGTACTCCTGATGGCGCTTTAAGGTGGCTCTATCCATCAGCATGGAGCGCACCTTAAGCTGCGTGACACGCAGCTCCTTTTCCCCAGCCATAAGCCGTGCGCACAGCATGCTCAGACGTAGCGCATTGAGGATGGCAAAGCCGTGGGTATCGAGATCCCCCCAGTAAATGATGTCAGTGCGGTGTAAGCGCGTAATCGGGCCCAAGTGTGCTACCGCATAGCCACTACCAAAGATGGCAATGGTGTTACTGATAGGCGGCAGGCATAAGTAGCTCATTTCGTTTTCGCAGATGATCACATGTGCAAATGGCACCTGCAGCTGCTCTAAAGAGTTGATTTCCAGCGCGATTTCGCGGCTTAGGGCTAAGTAGGCACTGCTCTGTGCCGTAAACTGTTGCTCGTCCAAAAAGCGTAAGCGCACCATCTCGGGCTTGGTTTGAAAGCCCCAGCGCCGTGTAAAGCCGCTCAGGCCTTGCTCCTGTGGTAGTGTGGTCGGTAGCGCTAGAGCAGGTTCCATGGTGTTAGGGTGTGCTTCGTCATTGAGTACGATGCGCTTAGCATTAGCATCAGCATCAGCAGCATTAGTGTCAGGATTGCTCGCAGCAGTTGCTGCTCCTACAGGTATGGTAACGGTACGCTGAGCAGTGGCTCCGCTCGCTACGCTGGCATCTTTATCATCATCACCACCAATAAAAGGTGCGGTCACAAGGCGTCGCTCGGGCGCTAAACAGAGACTAAAGAGTTCATCGAGCAGCCTGTAGTGCGTCTCAATGAATTTGGTGTCAAGATGCGGTAGTGCCACTTGCCGGAGATAGACATGAGGCGTAGCTGGCAGTGAGGCCATATAGTCCACAACAAACATGGCGCACAGAAAGTCTGTGCCTAAGAGGCTGACATCCCATGGCTTGCGTCGCACAAAGCTAATGAGTCCCTCTTGACGCCGCGCCAAGGCGGCACTGTTACTGCGTAAAGCTGGGTAGAGCGGCTCTAGAACGTACTCACAGATCTCATCAAACGCCCCAAAGGAGCCAGCTGGGGAGTGGAGCTTAAAGACACCCAGCTCAGTAGAGCCCTGATGGTGGTGGGCGCCTTGTGCGCGCGGTGGTGTTGCTTGGGGACATAAGTGGGACGCAATAAAGTGCTCCAGAGCCTGCCTGTGAGGAAAGCTTACTGCACAGAGTATGTTTTGCTGGCCAACACCACTGCGGGTGCCCTTTTGCTTTTTGATAAGAAAGGGGCGCAATGGGCTTTGCTCAAAGCTTTGCTGCCACTGTTTGATTTCCCGCAATTGCTCCATGGTGGCTTGGGTGAGTGCAGGTGGTTGCAAGCTAAACTCGCGCGGGTAGCTGTCTTGATTGAGGAGGTCAGCAAAGCCCTTGTTGGACTGGTATTTTTGCAGGAGCTTGTGGCGCAGTTGCTGGTAGGTAAGCATGGGCGTAGTGGCTTCGTCTGGTGGTAGGGGATGGTGCCATCATTCTACCCTTGAGGGCGAACGCCAAGAAGCGCGGAGGCTACGCACTACACCCGAGAGACTGTGCTCTTGTGCGCTTAAGGGTAGGGTAGAGTTGGGTAGGGGGTAGGAAGTAAGGAGCCGCAGGCCTTAGGGTGTCAGCTCCATAGCACCACCAGTAGCGCCAAGAGCAAAGGTACGTGCTGCTCTTAGGAGAAGCCCGCATCGTGTTTGCTGTAGGTGTCCATAGCCTCAGTAGGTAAGTGCAAACTCCATAGTACCGCCCTTATCTTGAAGTGAGAGTAGGTGTTTGCTGTTGCCGCGCTTGCGAGATAAGATGCCGTCAGGAGCTTTAGAGCTTACCTATCTTGAATCCCAGCACAGATCATGCGCTCAGTGCTGCTCACTGCAGCCGCAAAAACCTGATGTTTATCGGTGTTAGCAATAAGCTGAAGCTGTTGCTGCCCAGCGATTCATTACTGATTCGGTGTGCTTGCGTGCTGATTGGGGATGCCAGCGTGCAAGCTCATCGCCCCTACCTTGAAGGTAAGGTACTGTAAGGTGCCAGATAACACAAGGGGTGCGTATTTCCCATAACAGCTGCTGCTCTGTTCTTAGAGGGCAAAAGACCAGTCCCAGCACTGGCCTAGAGCCATTCTCCACAACAGGACACAGGGGCGGGCGCTGCTCATATGGCATCATTGCTCTCAAGTGGTTGCTGGCGACTTAGCTGCCGCCTGCATTCTATCTTCCGCACCTCGCTCCCGCCTTGGAAAAAGCCTTTTTCTTTGTTGTTAGCAAGTGCTAACACCCCTGCAAAGTGCTACACTAGAACCTATACCCAGCCTCGCAAAAAGAGCTACGACCGGCCTTGTCCTACAGGGGCACACTTAGCGCCACCACTAGGTGTGAATAGGACTTTTTGGCATATAGCTCGCACGTTTCTTGTACTTGGGGTTGTTTTTCTCTACACGTTGGAACTTTTGTTCCCGCAAACGGTCAAAAAACCCGTTTTTCAAGTTCTGTAAGCTCGCTTCGTTGCTTCCTTCTGCACTTAGGTGCATCCTCGCTTAAGTGCCTTCTTTGGCCCATCAGGACATTTTTTGCTGATGAAGCAGACCCGTAACGCCATTAACTTTCTGCAAGCGCAGTATCGTGCCATCTTAGAGCACGCATGGGCGCGCTTGAGCGCTGCTGCCACCTTAAGCACAGCGGCAGGTGTGGTGTTGTCTGCTCTCTCCACCCCAGCTTCCACGCAAGCGGCCACTTTTGCCGCCTCTAGTGCCGATTACAGCTACCTCAACACAACCATTAATGGTGAGTCCTACGATAGCGCCCACAGCGTCTTTACTGTCAGTAGAGCTGACGGCTACGCTTACCCTGCTGTTGCTGCTGCCTTTGCCGCGCAAGAGGTTCTTACCACCAGCGATAACTTAAGCCCTGAGCAAGCCACATGGCGGGAGAGTGCCTATGATGAGGCTGTGTCCGCCTCCGCCGCCATCGAGCGCTCGCTTAGTGCTGGTGCCTCACGCCGTAATGGCATCACCCTCATTAGTGCTGAGGAAGCCCCTTTTAATGTCCAGCCGTTGCCTACGGTGCAGAGCGACCTTGACAGTCCTTTTGTCGTACCAAGTTTAGCACCAATTAGCCTCCATCTCTCTGCCCCAACGACACCTGCGCAGCACAACTCCCCTCTCTCTCCCACCGCGACGCTTAATCCTGAAGCGGACTTTAGTCAGGTGTTAGTGCCTTTTACTAACCCTGTAGCTGCAACCTCCGCGCGTGATAGTTTGTTTGCAGGCGGCACCACCAGTGCTGAGTACAGCGTTGTGCCGCATGAGGATGATAATGACGCGGCTTTACTCAGCAGCGGGGATGATTTTACTGCACTAGCTGCTCATGCCTTTGTCTCAGAGTCGCTGTCGCTCTCTCCATGGGCCGAGGGGGCGCCTCTGCCTGGCTTTATTGCTCCCGTGCAGGTGCGCCTGCCACAGCTGGGTGCTTTTTCTGCGCTTAACGCCGCCGGTAAAGCCCGTGATGCCGCTTTACCGCAGCCACAAGACGACCAAAAGCCTCTTGCCAGCACTCTCTATGCCTTAAATCGCGAGGGCTTACCAGCCCAGATCAGCAGCACGCGTCCAGCCGTCGCTTTAACAGCAGCCACTGAGGCGCAAAGCTTTACTGCGACCACCGCTGCGTCTGCTGCTGTTGCCCCGTGTGCACCGGTGCGAGCCTCGGTGTTTGCTCCACGGGCGCCGCAGCAGTCTGTGGTTACGCCAGAGGATGGCTCTTTAGAGTTTTACACTGCTGACGGTGCCGCCTTACGCATTGCTGCTGTACCTGAGGTGGCTAGTCCTGAGGATAGAGCGCTGCCAACGGCTGTGGGTACGGTTACGCCACCATTAAGTGCCACGGCCGAGATTGCTCCTACTGCTGCCCCATCTCACCGCTTTACGGCGATGTCGTTGCCACAGTGGCAAGTGACATTAGACCCAGCGCAAGAGTATGAGATTGCCTTAAGCGATGCTGAGGCGGTGGCCTTTACTTTTGATCTCTCAGCATTAGGCACGGCTGCACACCCTAGTAAGCTGCATATCAGTGCGCAGGATAGCAATAGCAATAGCTTAGGTCTCAATCCTTTCTTGCCTCAGGGGGACAGTGCCGCTAACTCATGGGGAGCCATAGCGCCACTGCCAGAGGCCGCTACCGGTGCACCTTTAGCTGCTGCTACCGGTGCCTCCACAGGTGGCTTTCATGGCAGTGTGATGGTCAGTACCCACGCGCTGCAAGCAGACTTTGCTGGTGCTGACTCCGGTGTCAGTAATGCTGCTGCTCAGGCAGTGCCACAGGCGGTCTTAGATTTAGAGCATGCCCGTTATGTCCAAGCAGCTGATGGCCAAAAGCGCTTAAACTTTGACCTGCTGTTAGGGGACAACACTAAGCTCACCTTAAAGGACAAGATGTGGCCGGATAGCGCTCGTCCTTTGTGGGCAGCCTCCCCAGCCTCCCACGCTTTCCACGGTGCTAGTGCCTCGACCTTTGTCCCTAGCGCCGATCAAGTTGCAGCGGTATTGGGGGAGCAGCGGGCGCACAACTCCCCATGGTTAGCCTTAAAAGCGGGGCATAGCAGTGTCTTTGCGCCGCAGCCACTGCCGTCCGTGACGGCCACTGCTTCTTCTGCTGCAGCTGCCGCCTCGGCCTTAGAGCAGAGCACGGTTAACACCCAGCCCGTGCAAGTGGACATTAGACGTCCCCACGAGCCTACTATTGCCCTGAGCTTTACCACCCCAGAGGGCTCCGTAGGTGCCCACGCTAACGCTAGCACTAACGCTAATGCTAACACGCAGCACACCGGTGCCACTGTAGCCACACCAGTGCCAGTGGTGGGCAATGGTAGTGCCCCTAGCAGCCTGCCAAGCATGGCGCATATGGCGCCACCTAACATGGCAATGCAAGGAGCGGCACAGCCAAGCACGGCTGCTACGGATGAGGCCTTGCTAGCTGACGCCGGTCGCGTGCGCTTTATGGTGTCTGACGAGACGCAGGTAGAGCTCGATCTGTCGCAGCTGCACGATCGCGTGGTTGCTATTGCCACCACGCCAGAGAACACGGCTCAGGATGCTACTGCTACTGCTGCTGCCACTACTGCAGCTAATGCTGCTACGGCGGATGTCTCTTACGCTGCAGATACAGCTCCGGTGACTATTAGCCGTGATCAATCCTCGCAGCTGTTAAGCATTGTCGGCGCCCAAGTCACGCTGCCTGCTTTTGCGCAGCAAACGGAGAGCACCACCCCTGCTACAGCAGCAGATGCTGCTACTGCTAACATTAAGCAGCAGTCTCCTGCTCTGAGCGCGCAAGTGGGTGATGACAGCACTGCCACCGAGACGCTGCTGAGCGCAGGTAGCGCTGTCAACGCCGCACAAGCCTCGGTGCCACTCTCTTCACTGCAAAAGGTCGATAATGGCCAGCACATGGTCGTAAACTTTGTGCGCGCGACTCCAGAAAACACCATTGTCATTGGCTTTAATCAAGATGGCCAGCCACAACAGGGCTTTACCACCAGTGCTGTGGCCGGTGACTTTGCAAGCCTACAAACGGCCGCAAGCTTAGATTGGGTCAAACTCGATCCCGCGACAACATTGCGCTTAAGTGGTAATGCTAAGGGCGATAATTCTTTACTGCTCTCCACCACAGCCGATGAGGTTGTGGGGGTGCAGTTAGGAGCGGACTCCTCTTTACAGCTGCAAGGCTCCGGTAAGATTGGCGCTGTCATGGGCCCAGGTAGCGTGGAAATTAGCGCTGTTGACGTCCAGGTCGTCTCGCGTCAGGGAGAGCGAGCTGACGTCGCGGTGCAAGCGGTGTCTCTGCATAACGCCTCCTTACAGGTACGCGACTTAGCGGCGGAGCACTTTGCTGCTAACAATGCTGCGCTCAATGCAGATAACCTCATCATTGGTCAGCCTGAGGTGAAGTGGCCACAATGGGCACAAGAGAGTAATGCCCATGGTGCGGCTATCTCCGGTAGTGCGCTGAGCCCTGCCACTACGGGGAAAAAGCCAGAGTCGTCAGCACAGCCTGTATCTGGATCTGAATCAGCTCCAGCAATGGAGCAAGGCAACACTGCCCAGCAGGGGAGCTTCAGTGCGGTTAACAGTGATATTCAGGCGCGTCATATTGACCTTACTGGTGTCGCTCAAGCCCACATCGTGGGTGGCTCACTGCTGGCACAAAACTTAGCGGCGCATAACCTTAGTATCCGCCATGGTACCTCTGCTTTTGTGCAGGATATCGAGCTGCACACTGTAGAGGGCGTCACTGGCGTCTTAGCGGTGGGGAGCACTGACTTTGCTGCGCACAGTGATAGCTCCGTAGTCGCTGCCCCTAAGGGTAGGGTGAGCAACGCCACTGCTACTGCCACTGCCACTGCTACTGCTACTGCCTCGGCGGCCACTGCGGGCGCTGCGGTGACCGCAGTATCTGCAACTACCGCTAAGAACAAGTCCCCATTAAGCGCTGATAGCTATAAGTTTAAGTCCACTCAAGAGAGCGATGAGACGTTCAACCTCTTTGATCCAACTGCCTTTATGCGTGATCAAGGCTCGGGCTTTAACACCAACTTACGCAGTGAGAGCATTGAGCTCAATGGTGGCTTATTACAGCTCTACAGCTCCGATCCGCAAGAGCACGTCTCGGTCTTTACGCATGCTTTAGAGTCTAAGCGCAAGGCAGCCGCGCGCCGTGATGGCACCACTAAGCTTAGTGGTAATGTCATCATTGGTGCCAATAGCGCTTTAGGTATCGGCCCTGACTACGCTGCTTTTGCGGCGGCGCGCGAGCGCTTTAGTGCTGAGCAAGAGAGCAAGGGCCAGCCTGGTGCCTATCTCTATGTTGATCGTGCCGGTGTGGCCTTAGGGCAACACAAGATCGTGATGGGCACGGAGAGCTTAGCGTTCTTACAAAAGATGCTGCGTAGCCCATATAGCATCTACTTAGGTCAGAATGCCGCCCTTGAGGTGAGCTCCCGCGCGCTCTATGGCGTGGCACAGACTGGTGGCCTCAAGACCAAGAACCTCACGGCGCTCACCCCTTATAGCCCTTATAGCGTGGGGGGCAGCTTCTATCCTCAGGCGGTCTTTAGCGATATGGACGGTAAGGTCATAGCCTCGCAAGGCGGACGCCTCATTGTGCCAGTCAACACTAAGTCCCGCGACCTTGCGCGAATCTTTGGCACCAGCGTGATCTTACGTCCTGGTGATGTCATCAATGTCAGCACCGAGAATCGGGCGTGGACTGGTACCATTACCTCGAGCGAGCAATTGCAGGGTAAGAAGCCATTTGTCTTTGATCTCAATGCCAACGCTTACGACATCCTGAATCTGGCGACGCCAACGTATGATCAGGCGCTGCGCATTATCACCACGCCAGTGCAAACTTACTCGCTGGATACCTTTAACGTCTCTACTCATAGCTTAGAAGACAGCACTAACAGCCTGAGCAATGGCCCTGTGGTGGAGGTGCAGTCTGTCAGTGACTCCAATGCTATTGCCGGAGGTGCTACCAATACTATCCTCGAGGGCAGCAGCAATAGTCTGCCAAACTCCAATTCCATTGCCAACACGGTGCAAGACAGCGTTACGAGTAGCACTGTAGACGCGGCCTTAACCAGCGCCAGCAGCGACGTTAGTTCCATCACCGAGAGCTCAGCTGCTGATGCTACGGGCACCAGCACGGGATCAGGTGATAGTGGCGCAGCGGTCGATGCTGCCTCCTCCAACAGCATTAATGTCTCGCTGATGAGTGCGGTGACGGATACCGGTGAGCCAATCGATGCTGCTGAGAACTCTCTGGAGAGCGAGGATGGCGCGAGCACCGATGCTACTGCTGATGCTGATAGTGCGCTGGCAGCTACGGGCTCGGGTGGCAGTAGCGGCGATGGCAGCGGTAGCGCCACGGCCGCCAGCGAGGCACAAGCGAGCGCCGCTTCACGGCAGCAGGTGGTAGTAGCAAAGGATAGTGTGGGCTACGCCTTCCTGATTGACGCCTTAGGCTCGGTACACAGTGACGTGGTGGAAAAGGTATCACGCCTTGCGATCTTAGGTGGTGCCTTACATGGCGTACACATGGTCTCCACGACAGCCTATGAGGCGATGCACAGCCGCTTAGGTGTAGGTGTGAATGCGGCCTTGGCGGTCAATAACAATCGCAAGGGCAACATCACGATCTCTGATAATACCCAAGGCTCGGCACTGTGGTTTACGCCAATGTACCGCAGCTTTAATGCGGCCGACCTCGGAGCGCAGGGCCGTGAATATGGCACGGACTTAGAGCTCTATGGCATGGTCATGGGACTTGACTACAGCTGGCAGAACAAAGCCCGCTTTGGCCTCATGTGGAATGTGGGCGCTGGTCAAGCTGAGGGTAAGGACGTTGCTGCGGGTATCAGCAATGACTTTAACTTCTACGGTTTTGGTGCGTACTTAGGTGTCAACCCAACCTCTGAGCTGGCCTTAAGTGCAGACATCGCTTACACGGTGTCGGATAACGACTTAAGTGCGGCGGCACAGCTTAAGAACTGGAATGAGATTGAGGCTAATGCTGACAGTCAAGAGCTGAGCGTGGGTGTGGGAGCGCAGTACACCTTTAATGCGCGTGCGGTAGAGGTGTCGCCACACGTAGGCTTACGTTTTAGCAAGCTTGATTTAGACAGCTATGAGGTCAAGATCGATGAGAAGGTCGTGGCTTCAAGCTCGACAGAGGCGATGCATATCGTCTCGATTCCTGTGGGTGTGACCTTAGCCCGTGACTTTAGTGTGGACAATTGGGTGGTACGACCAGCCTTTGATCTCACGGTGACGGCGAATGTGGGTGATACCAGCATGGATTCGACGACCGTATTTTCCGGCATCAGCGGTGCTGACTTTAAGTACGAGACGGACATCTTAGACCACTTGACGTATGGTGCGACGGTGGGCTTAAGTGGTGCTTCGGACAACATTGCCTTTGGCTTTAATGTGGGGTATACGACGTCGTCGCACAGCAATGACGTGGCGGGCGCGGCGCAGGTGCGTTATATCTTCTAAGGCTTGAAGGCTGGGGTGTAGGGCGTTGCCTTTAGCATAGGGACGGCCCCGACCGCCTCAAGAGAGCCAAAGAGCAGAGGAAAAAGAGAAAAGAAGGAGTGGGGGACGTCCTTGGGGCCTTGCTCTCTTTTTGTCTGGGGGGAGAGGTGCTGACAGTGCTTTGGGGAGGGCTGAGCCACCAATCGCAGAGAGCACTTCACGGTCTCTACTTTAGATCGCGATAGCGCCGTTAGATGCTTTTGGTGGTGATCTTAAGGAACCTATTAACTAATAACTACAAGTTTTTGGCTCGCTTCAGAGTTGGTGGATACCAAAGCGCAGCCGTGCCAATGCAATCAAGCTTGTGCTAGGTGTTATGGCGTTTGGTGTGACCATAATTGAGGAAGTGGTGGTGGTGGTGCTTTACCCACCATACTCTGAGCAGGGCAGAGAAAAAAGTTTGGTAGTTAATCATGGGCATTAAGTTAGCAGTGTAGTCTAGATCAACAGCAGTAAAACTGGAAATGATTATAAGGCTGTGACGGGGTAACTTACGTTGATTCCAGCACTTTTTCTGAGCCGCATACATATCCTAGGCC
>JAHLFE010000195.1 GCA_018884035.1 Candidatus Anaerobiospirillum pullicola | reverse complement strand
TATATAAGGGATTCTTGGGTGAACCGTCGAGTCTAGGTGTTTCCAGTCTGGAAACATCTTCCTGCGCGATTAAGTGGCTTGTAAATGCCACTTTTTCACTACCCAAGCAAACCACTAACTTAACGCCCATGGTTCCGCTCATAATCGTATCTTCTTGGGTAGTGGCGAGAGTGGAGAGTAGGGACAAGCCAAGACGTGCTTAACACCAAGCGCAAAGCGCGCTTGGGCGATTGCAGGCCTGATACTGCTCATAGTAGCGTGTTTGCGCCGCGTAAAGCGTTAGGTGCCTCGCAAAAGCAGAGCGTGCCGGTGGGGCTATTGCTCTTTGGGTAGGCGTTAGTAGCGCGTTTACTAAAAGTCACACGGCGTGCAAGGTGGTAGCAGACCACTACCACCATCACTACGAGGTTGTAGTCTCCACCAATATTTTGCTGCTTTAAGGCTACTTCCTCCATGCAGTTACTGGCGCTATCCTCAGTTTAGGGACGTCTCTTGGTGTCACCAAGCAGCAGGTGAGCAATGGGCTCTACTTAGAGTTTGGTGGATACCAAAAAGCAGCAGCTCCCCTGTGATCAAGCTTGGGGCCCATGTGATAGCGTTTGGCGTGACCAACCTTGGAGTAGTGTTGGTGCCCTATCCACCAAGCTCTGAGGAGATCCGAGCAATGATGGGTTACACTTGATGTCTGCACCAGCCTCACCCTACTTCGAGATTAAAGGGTGTAGGTAAGCCTATCACGGGCGTTTTCTCATAAGGTGATTTATGGTTTCTTCAGAGAGCAAAAGCGCATCCCGTTCGCAAAACACGGGGGCACAAAACAAAGTCGGCAAGGGCCTTACTCGTTCTGCCGCGCACGCTCGGTCGGGCTATAAAAAGAATCGGCGTGGTCGGTTGGTGCCTGTTGAGGGCCCCGTTATCGGCTATATCTAACAACATGAGTTTTGGTCTCTGGATGATGCCGCTTCCGCCATGGACGGTGTCGCCGAGCGTGCTCCTCAGGCGCTTTGGGCTTATGGTGCGCCGCTTTAATCCATGAGGTGCAAAAGGATATAGCGGACGCGCTCCTGAAGGTCTATGCCATCGAAGACTACGAAACCATTATGGCAATGGTGGCTTTGCGGATCATCAGGCCTGGCTTAGCTCTCAACAACTACCAAACGCAGTACCTCAGCAGCTGGGTTTCTAAGTTTTGGCCCTACGCCAAACTCTCACCTAAGGTTGCAAAGAAATTTGTAACTCACCTCGGTATGAGGCCAGATTGTTTCCAGATGGTGTTTGCAGATCTGCTTAACAATGCTGCTGCGGCCTCGCATCATATTATGATCGACGGCTTCTTGCTGCCTAGCATTAGCAGCAGTGACCCACTCGAGCTGGTGCTGTTTCAACACGACCTTAACTCTCATACCAATAGAGTGGTGATGTACGTCTCTGATGTAGAGAGTAAAGATCTTTTGGGGGCGGTGACTTTTCTCCAAGATGACGTGAATGCCTCGGCCTACAACTTTTTCTTGTGGAACCAAAAGGTTAGCCAAGGAGTCATCGTCGCAGACAAGGACTTTGCGGTGCAGGAGCTAAAACCGCTCCTTGAAGCCAATCCTGACTTGCACTACCTTGCGCCAGTAGCGCGTGATAGTGAGGTGGTCAAGCAGCTTGAACTTTTGGCCTTTGATCAGTTTTTTACTGTTGGCGAACGGGGAGTTTTTGCCAGGAAGGTTCAGGTTGCCCCTGATCTCTTCTACTACGCCTATAAGAGCCCTGAGCGGGCAGAACAAGATATAAGCCGCAACTTTGAACTCGTGCGTGCCAAGTTGCTGGAAGTCAAGGATTTTTTCGCCCAAGAGAAGCACTGTGGCACCCTTGTGTTTGTCTCGGACTGTGATCTACCCGTGGCAACCATCTGGGAGCACTACGCTAATCGCTGTGAGCTGGAGTCCCTCTTTGCTGCTTTCCCAGATACGCCGGATTTAGATAAGAGTGATGAGCTGTACTCTTTCGCTCTAATGGGCAATGAGTTTCTGAATGTGCTGGCTCTGAGTATTCAGTGGCGGCTTGCTCACAAGTTTTCTCAGCTGAGCCAAAGCTACGGTGTGATGAGCTACCAAGAGCGTATGCTGCTGCTCACTGAGGTTTTGCGCCGTGATGATGCTCCACTCCGTGAGGCGAGCCGTAACGATGGCACGTGGACTAGCCTCAATATGCAGACGTTTGAGGCTTTTGTGCTCATGGAACAGTTACAGCTGTTAACGCCGGTTGATGCTGAACCAGCGTCAGCTGCGACGTCAGTAGTAGCGCCGCAGAGCAAGGCGCGCCGTTCTCAGGGGAGCAAAAGGCAGAAGCTACTGGAGCGCGAGGGCGAACAGTAAGCTAAGCGCCGCAGGAACACGGAGTCCCACTCTAAGCTCTTCCCAGCCAGCACGACGCTGTGGCGTTTGTCTTTGGAATGATGCCCTCTCCAGCGGTCTGAGCTTAGTCTTACTTCTCCGGCAGCAAATACATCAGGCAGCGACGACAATCCGTAATCAGCGGGAAGTTGCCCTTGCCAATGCGCAGGTAAAATCCGGTCGTGCTGCCGCCCTCTTTACGACAGAGTGCGTGGTTTTTAATCAGGCAGTTACGACAGGTCATAACGGCTTGGCGTATCAGCGCTGGAGGCGGTGGCAAATAGTCCGCATCTAAGATCGTGTCACTCTGCTTACCAGCATTATCCTGCGCACTGGTAGTGACCTGCGTGCTGACATCATGGTTCGTGCTCGCTTTAGCCTCAGCAGCGTGGGTTGCCAGCATGCTCTGATAAAAAGCACGGCTGCGCTCATTGGTAATAAGGCGCGGATCGACGTAGCTCTCAGGAAACACCACCTGTGCCAGTTCCTCCGCAGTAGGTGGTGTGAACAGCTTACTGTACTCACCACTCTTGTCCTCATCTAAGTAAGGCAGATCTTGTGCGCGACACTCCACGCGGCTTAAGGTCGCGTGAGTCTCATATTGTGCGAGAGCCTCACGGCGCAGCGCATTAAAAGCTGACAGTGGCAGTAGGGCCGCATCGAGCTTACCACTTAGGGTAACGTCACTGTTCTCGAGGCTGAGGAGGGTATTGCCTAGCTTTAGCAGCTTGGCGCGCATTACCTCCGCTTTAAGTGGCGTTGTGATAACGCCACCGCTACCCGCGCTCCCTGCAACATCACCATTACTGCCTTGGGCCTCTGTAGCGCTTTTAGCTCTGTAAGGCAGAGCCACTGCGGCCGTTCCCTGTCGTCCCCACGCATCCGTAAAGCTAATCGTCAGTGCTGTAGGCGTAACCTCTACCTGCGCTGTAAGAGCGACCTTACGGCTTAAGGCCTGTGGTAGGTTAATGCTCTTAATAAAGAGCGTGTCGACATTGCGGTATAGGGTCATACCCGCCTCTAAGAGCGCGACCTTTTTTGGTAGGTGTAAGTACACCTTCTCACCACGACTACAAGTAATGGTGCCACTGTTTGCATTCTCGGCAGGCGCCTTGGCAGTGCCCTTACCCTTAGCGTTTTGGCTCTTGGCGCTACCTTGATTTTTAGCACTGTAGCCTTTAGTGCCGCCATGGCCATTAGGAGCAGGTGGTGCGACGCTGATGCGATTAACTCTGAAGCCCGTGAGCTCACCATCAGGACTAAAAAAGGTAAAGCTGTCGCCATTACTGAGAGTGCAGCCCTGCCTCAGGCGCAGCGTTACCACCATGCCGCCTGCAGCACTAAAGTTAGCACCGCGTTGTGGTTGCTGTTGCTGCTGTCGTGTCTGTGGCGCAAGCTTGCCTTGCTGACGCTTAAGGACAAAGTGCTGCTGGCGCTGAGGACTGCCTGTGGTGGATACAGCCACCACCTGACCTAATTCCTCTCCAAAACTCTTGGGGGTACGGCTATCGACCAGCGCGTCATTGCTGCCTTGCAAATAGGAGCTGGTAAAGCCACGGTTAAAGGTCTTAAAGAGGTTAGGCGTAAAGTCATGATAGGCCATGCCTAAAGAGGCACGCCTATAAAGCTCTGGATTTTGGGCAATGATCTTATCTAAGCGCTCACGAAAAGCTGCGACTTGATTGACCACATAATCATGGTCTTTGAGGCGGCCCTCGATCTTAAAGGAGGATGCACCTGCTGCCACTAAGTCCTCAAGCTGGTTTAAGCGCAGGTTGTCTTTCATGGAGAGCAAGTGCCCACTGGCAATCTCCGTGTCCACCTTGGGATCTAACTCGGTGCCCTGCTTTTTGTAGAGCGTCATGGGTAAGCGGCAGATTTGCGCACATGCCCCACGATTAGCGCTACGGCCGGTCATCATCTCTGAGATGTAGCAGATACCAGAGACGCTCACGCACATGGCTCCGGAGACAAAGACCTCAAAGCGCGTATCTGGAAAAGCCTGACAGAAGCTGCGAATCTGTTCTAAGGAAAACTCTCGTGGCAGGACTACCTGACTAAAGTGCAGCTGACGACAGAACTCGACCTTTTCTAAGGTATCGATGTTCATCTGCGTGCTGGCGTGAATCTCCATATCTTGCAGCGTGCTCATGCTTAGTAAGGCCAGATCCTGCACAATGAGGGCATCAACACCTGCCACACGGGCTTGTGCTAACAGCGCCTCGACCGCACTAAGCTCAGTATCATAGAGCAGAGTGTTAACTGTGAGGTAGACGCGGGCACCTAAGAGGTGAGCCATGGAGCATAAGGCGGTGATGTCCTCAATGGAGTTACCGGCAGCGGCACGGGCTCCAAAGCTGGGGCCGCCAATGTAGATGGCATCAGCACCAGCAAGCAAGGCGGCTTGGCCTACCGCAAGGTTCTTGGCGGGAGCCAGTAATTCTAAGCGGCGTGGATAGGTGGCAGATGGTGGCAGCGCCATAGAACAGAGACCTCATACGGACAAGCCCAAGAGGGAAAAGAGAAGAAGAATCTTGGGGAGAGCAAGCGTAGGTGGTCACAATTAAGGTTTGAGCGCACGCACAGGTGTTACATCATGGAGGGCTGAGGCAGGAGAGCATGAGGGCCAACATCCTTACCTTAAAGTTGGTAAACGCTCAGTGGCAACACTACGCAAAAGCGCCATTATAGGCGCAGCTATTGTAAGTCGGTGACAGCTCTTTGGCCATTGCTTTTGCGCATTTTAGTCGCTATGATAGCCGCCACAATACAAGAGCTAACACTAAGCGCGGTGTTGATAAGAGTTTTGAATACGCGGGGTTAGCTAGACGGGAATAGCTGATGGTCATGCGGGGCACAAAGAGAGCTCGCATACAAGCAAGAACGGGACAGGATGTAGAGGACGTTAAGCTCAGCTGTAAGCTGGTGCTTCGCTGTAAGATGCTAAGGCATTACTGGGGCATCTCTGTGCGCTGCCGCGCAGCTATGAGAGTGTAAGCTTGCAGAGGAAACTTTGCTCGTGTGTTACTTGGCGTCAGATCTTTTCTCTTTTCCATCCTTTCTTGGTGTAGCTGAGGTGCGCCTATACCACGCAGTGGTAACAGTGCTGCAGTTGCTCTCTTTGTGTGGCCCAACAACCACAGCAATATGCTGTATTTCAATGAAGGAGACGGTGCTTTTTCCCTTGTGAGCAGCGCTTGGCTGAAGCTGAGGGTGCTAAGTATCGGTAGGATAGGAAATGAAAACTATTTGCGGCTTACGACCACAAACAGTGGCTTGCTTGTTCTACTTTCTGTGTGCTGGCCTTATCTACTCGCAGATTATGGCGCGTATGCCTGCAATTAAGGCACAAACCGGCATCGACGAGACTGGTATTGGTATGGCCTTACTCTCGCTGGGCTGTGGTGCTATTGTCGGCTTCGTTACCATTGGTTTTGTCTCACGCTATGTGCAGTCCAAGCACTTAATCCGTGTGGCGTTAGTGGCGTTGTTAGGCGTCTTGGTCTTACTGACCTTTGCCTCTAACCTGTTTTGGATGTGTGGCAGCTTTGCGCTCATGGGCTTAGGCTTTTCGTGGTTGGAAGTAGCCAGTAACACTCAGGCTATCAATCTCGAGATTGCCTACAACCGCTCCTATTTAGCCAGCATGCACGCTACCTTTAGCGTGGGGGCACTCTCTGGCTCGTTGTTGGGCTCTGCCTTTGCCTTTGCTGGGGTAGCACTGGGCACCAACTTTATTGCGGCTATGGTGCTGCTCTTTGTGCTTTTTGTGCTCATTGGCCAAAATCTCATTGACGATCAGAACAATGACCAAGTACCTGCTCAAGCTAAAGAGACAGACGCAGCCTCTTTAGGTGAGGACACTGCGACCACTGCTGAGACGGAAGAGGGTGTACACACCTACCGTAAAAACGATGCCCGCCTGCATGATGACAACACCACACTGATTGCGAAACAGGCCTCTACAGTACGTCGCGGCATTCCGCTCTTTATTGTTGTCTGTGGCTTTTTGTCGCTCTGTGCTTACTGTGCCGAGGGTGTGGTCGCAGAGTGGGGCGTCTTACTCATGACCACCGAAAAGTCTGCTTCTGAGGGCGTTGCGGCTCTGGTCTATGGTTGCTTCTCGCTCTTTATGGCCACCGCCCGTTTTAGTAGCAATGTCATCAAGCGTTACTTGGGTGATTTCCAGCTCTTGTTTGGCAGCTTACTGCTGGCTCTGTGCTGTGAGCTGGTTGTGATTAATATCGATAACCCTTACGTTTGTTTAGTGGCCTTTGCCTTTATGGGCGTGGGGTTAGCGCCAGTGATGCCGATTATCCTCAGTCGTGCCGGACGCTATCCTGGTGTACGTCCAGCTTTAGCCTCTACAGTGATCTCCATGCTGGCCTATAGCGGTATGCTGGTGATTCCACCAGTCTTAGGCTATGTGGCGTCGCACTTTGGTTTAGAGCGAGCGTTCTTTATTCCGCTCATGGCCATTTGCATTGTGCTGGGAGGTTCGTTCCTCTTTAGAAAGCCACAGCATGGCACAGCTACGGAGCAGAGTAAGTAGTAGGTAGGAAGTAGGTAGTAGGGAGTGTGGCGCTCCACTGTCGCAGAATGGCGCCGTAGTAGGGCTGGTACGATGTTACAGGGGCGGGGGCTGTTAATTCGGGGAAGGGCTGTCACTTCTGCCCAATGCCTACGGACTTAAGCCCACCATGGCTTTATGGTGCGCGTGGGAGCGTCACTTTCCCCTAGGGATGAGTGCTGCAAGTTAAGCTCAAGAGCTACCTGCTGGTTTGGCGCTTTTGCATCATCTTGAGGGCTGTGGTTATGACATGATGGGTAGCGCTGTCTACTCTTAGGTTCGCGGTTATGCCTCTGCCCTCACCCTAATCTTAAGAGGCGGTGCACGCTGCTGTACGCCGCCTCTTGCTTTGCTCTGATAAAAAGCATGGGCGTTAAGTTAGTGGTTCGCTTGGGTGTGAGAAAGTGGCGTTTACAAGCCACTTAATCGCGCAGGAAGATGTTTCCAGACTGGAAACACCTAGACTCGACGGTTCATCCAATAATCCCTTATATA
>JAHLFE010000194.1 GCA_018884035.1 Candidatus Anaerobiospirillum pullicola | reverse complement strand
GGCTCTTTGAAGTTCACCTCATCATGCACTAAGGCTTGCTTAAAACCAAATTTAGAGGTGGTATCGCCTCCTAAGGTCAGCTTATCGGCTTCAAAGGAGAGATGTTCTTTGGCATTAGTAGCTTCAAGGCGATCAATCTCCAGATTGGCCGTCTTAATGAGGTTGTCGCCAGAGCCAATGACAATGTCAGAGCCAGCTGTTTCTGTGTCGCGTAAGATGTACTTATTGAGGTTAAAGGCTTGATCGTTATCGGTCTTAACCTCTAAGGTGCCATCATTTAAGGCCACCTTACCGCCCTTAGTCCACTCAGTGCTATTGCTTGGGTCGTTGGCGTAGGCTTGAGCACTAGGCTGCACTAAGCCATCAAGCACGGACTCGGTTAAGATCGTGGTGCCCTGCACCTCAAGGGTACCTTCACCGGCAAGAGCACCATCACGCAACTGCGTTAAATCAAGAGTAGTCGCCCCTGCCTCATTGATATCGGTGGTAGCAGCATTGTCCTGCCCATAGGAGCCATTACCCACCACAATCTTTGCGCCCTCGGCAATATTAAATTTGGCTTGGTTATTGGCTTTGAAGTAACCCGTACCGTGGCCAGCCTCTGCAGCGCTCTTGTTGGTATCGAGGAAATCACCATCAAGGCGCAGTGTGCCTTTACCAGACACATTGACATCACCTTTAAAGGTGACATTAGCCGCGTAAATACCAGCGGTACCAGAGGCAACTCCCGAGTTGCCAACCCCATTGGCATTACCATAGACATTGACTGCGGAGTTAACGCCAAACTCTAAACTCGCACTTGTGCCACTGCCAAAAGCACTGCCATCGAAGTTGTCCTCGCCGCGCACAATGGCATTGGTGCCACTCTGGTTTGGAACGAAGTTTACAGTACCATCAATAGAACCCGAGGCACCTTGGGCTACTAATAACTGGCTGTTGTTCTTGAGATGAACAATAGAACCAGAATCCGCCGTAACAGCACCACTACTGCCATAGCCACCGGCCATGGTGGTGTAATCTTTGATATATTGATCAGCGTCGGTGATACCACGGATTCCCGTCTCCGAGTCAGCACCGAGATGAATCTTATGGAAATTCGCCTGCGCAGAAACGGCATTTGTTTCTTTTTCGCCGTCACGACCGACGTTAAATACACCATTGTTTTTTAAAGAGCCGGTAGCGGTGTCTGAGGTTTGGGTGTAATGATCCCAACCATACAGTTTTCTACCTGCACCGCTGCCATTATCAGTAATGCTGACAGTAGCCCCTGAGACAATCGACATGGTGCCTTTGAGGTTGATCGATTCCGTGCGCAGGGTGTCGCCCGATTTGTCAGCATTGATATTGTTGTAATAGCCGCCCTCTAAGATGTCCTCAGTATCATATCCATTGACACTGTCAGTGAAATCTTCGGCCGCATCCCAAGACTCACCACCTTCGATGGTAGCCGCGTGCGCATAAGTACCAACCATAGCCGTGGTCAGCACCATAGCCGAAGCGAGGCCCTTGACGTAAGCACGACCGTAAATAGCGCGGTATTGCGCTGTGAGGAAGGTTAAGGCGTTTTGGCTAGACTTCATAGCAGTGAACCGGTTGGCAAGAACCAGCACCAAGGGCATGGCTCAACGATATGGGCAAACGAGACCTTGCTGGAGCAACAAAAGCAGGAGGTTGCTCATTAGCAGGCAATGACAGAGAGTGATGTGGAGTGGCGCTCAGAGGCTATCTCTGCCCCTAAACAGCAAGGCACCAAGCTCAGTGTGATGCGCAAACAACTACGTCAGTAAGACCTTATGACGTTGCAGCACCACCTACACTGGACTTGCTTTACACCTACATTACGCGATTTTTTCGCAAGAAATTTGCCGATTACTAGTTATACAACCAAAAGCAGCAGCAGCAGCAGCAGCAGCAGCAGCGTTTGCCCAGCCCGGTGCTTCCGTATTGATCTAGTACTTTTTCCCAGAAAAGCGAAGTGGTTAAAGAGCATTCTTGTGCACTCGTGTCTACCACTCACCCTCAAACCACGACCAAGTCAAAAACATGACTTGGTCGCCATATTACCAAAAGTCTTACTCCCCTTTTAAGGATCACTCTCTGCTCGGCCACTCTCTGAAGTAAAAACGGGAAATGGCCCAAAAAAGCGCGCTTTCACATGATGTTATGCAGCCACCATCGCACCTTTTCCATGGTTAAGTATCTGGCCAAAACCCCCTACTCAATGGTGGTATTACTTCTGGTAATAATTCCTTACAGCTCTTACCAACACCTAGCAGGCTAGCAGGAGTTGACGTCACCCCCTACTGTTGTACCCAGCTGCTCTGTTGCGGCCAAGATACTCCTTTGAGTTTATTCTTAGCCTGCTTTGCACCCTAACCACAGTCGTGCACGCCTTGCATGTAAACGTTTTCAAACGCGACAGGGATCGCATTCTATACACTCAAGAGATCTTGCTGCTTTGCCCTTTTTGCTATCATGCACAGTACCGCATGCTCTGCTACCGTCGCGTGTATCCACGGATTGCTCATAAGCGCTGACTTAGCCTTGCTGAGAGCAGCACGCGCAGCCAGAGCCTTTTCGTAAGGAGTTTGTCGTGAAGTTAAAGAAAGCTTTGCTCTCTGCTGTTGGTGGCACTCTGCTCTTAGGTGCAGCTACCGCTAATGCTGCTGATAATGAACTCAAAGTCTGGTGCTGGGATGACAACTTTAATGTGCCTGCCGCCCGCTTAGCCGCCGAGCACTATCAAGCCAAGCATCCTGAGGTCACCATTAAGGTCGAATCCATTGCTCAAGACGACCTCATGCAGCGTCTCAATGCCGCCTTAGGTGCTAACAACACCCGCTCACTGCCAGATGTGGTCTTAATCGAGGACTACCGCGTCCAGAACTTCCTCATCGGCTATCCTAACTTCTTACGCGACATCACCAAGGACATCGACTTCAGCAATTTCGTCGACTACAAGGTTAAAGCCTCCTCCAATGCCAAGGGGCAGCACTACGGTGTGCCTTTCGACTCTGGCGTAACCGCCACCTTCCTGCGTATGGATATGTTTGAAAAGGCCGGTTACAAGTTGGAGGACTTCCAAGACATCACGTGGGATCAGTTCATCGACATGGGCAAAAAGGTCAAGGAAGCCACTGGTGCCTACCTCATTGGCTATGACCCAAATGACATGTTCCTGCTGCACGCCATGATGCAGTCTGCAGGGGTGTGGTACACCAACCCAGATGCCACTAAAGTGACCGTGGCTAACAACCCCGCATTAAAAGAGGGCTTACGCCTATTAAAGCGCCTCCAAGATGAAGATCTGGTGTTCTACTACCAAGGCTGGATGCCACTTTTAGCCAGCTTCCAGCAAGGCCACGTTGCCTCCATTGTGCAAGGCTGCTGGCTTACCCCTACTGTAGAGGCCGATAAAGAAAAGTCTGGCCTGTGGCGCTTAGCTCCAATTCCAAAGCTCAGCAATGTCGAGGGTGCAACCCACTATTCCAACTTAGGCGGCTCGCAGTGGTATGTTAACGCCCAGTCGGCACAGTCTGATCTGGCCGTCGACTTCCTCAAAGAGACCTTTGCCTCGGATGCGGAGCTGATTAACGAGCTGGTACCAAAGATCTCCTTAGTGACGACGTGGAAGGACACCTCAAAGCTGTCAAACTACGATGTGAGCAACGCCTTCTTTGGGGGCCAAAAGATCTACTCGCTCTACTCGCAGTGGATGCAGGATGTGCCAAGCGTCAACTATGGCCCACATACGCGTGCTATTGAGAGCTTAGTGACGGAAGCGGTACAGCGTGTCTTAGCCGGTGAGGATATCAACACCGTGCTGCAAGATACGCAAAGCAACGCGGAGATGCAGGTAGGCTTATAGCCAAGAGCACTGCTCAAGCGCAAAAACCGGATCAAGAGCATGTTCTCTTATCCGGCTTTTAAGTTGTGGCCGGTGACGCCATTTTGTTTATCACGTTTTTGAGCGTGAAAAACCGCCACCCTTGTAGCCACTTAGCCCTGAAACCAAGGCAAAGGCAAGGCAGCCAGCTCAGATCTACAAAGTTGGCCCCAAGCCAACAAAAGCTGTCGGTATAAACCCCATATTTATGGGATTGTTGATTGTTAAGCAAAATGAGGGTTGGCTTATTTACAAGGGGGTCACCACCCACTTTAAGTTTGTGTTACACCTTGGTAGCTAGCAGAAAGCAAGTTGGCTTACAGGCCAACAGACGCGCAAGCTCTCCTGCCACTTTTAATACAGCGCCCGCCCCAAAAAACCGCTTAAACAAGCCATCTGATTGATGAAATCAAAAGGAAATATCGTCATCATCTTCGCCCTGCTGGTAAGCGTTGTTGTAGGTACGCTTGCCGTACTTTGATGTGCTTGTGGCTTTGCTCTTATCATCGTCCACGCTTCTCCATGGCTTTTTCTGCCAGTCAGCACTTTTGTAGTTGCGCTTGCCGAAGTTAGCCGAGCTCGTGCCCTTGCTCTTACTGCTCTTACTCTCACTCGCACCGCTCACCTGCTTCTTCTGCCAGTAAGCTTTGCTGTAATTGCTCTTGCCATACTTTGTAGAGCCCGTATCCTTGCTCTTATTTTCGTCCGCGCCGCTCCATTGCTTTCTCGCACCATAAGCACTGTTGTAAGTGCGCTTGCTCGTGCCGGAGTACTTGTTCTTACTCCAGTTCGCGCTACTCCATTGTTTTTTCTGCTCGCCGTAAGTATGGTTGTAATTTAAGCGGCTGTCCGCAATCTGGTTTTTTACTTGCTTCCCAACAGACTTCACTAGGGTCATAATGTCTGGCTTCTGCTGAAGCTGGATTACGTGAAAAACCGGCAGCTTCATAGCTAAACACAAGGCATCAATACGATGCTGACGGCGCTGCTGATCTTCATTCAGCTTATATGACGCATCATCCAGCTCGATGATGCAGACAACGTTTTCCGTAAGCTTACTCACCACCACAAAGTCCATGACAAGGCTGTGGATTTTCTGGGCTACCTTGAGCTTATCTGCAGTACTGAGTTTGCTATCTGAGTCTATGTTATAGGACAAGAGAGCACTGAAGCTGACCTGCGGCAGGATATAGCAGTCGCTGCCGAACCAACGGCGGAGGTTGTTAAGGTACTTAAGCTCGTAGTCTGTAACCAAGCGCTGCTTGCGATGAAAAGCTCGCGCGGAAAGCATGGTTGCCAGAGTATCGTCAAGATCATCTTCGTAGGTATGCAGATAGTCGTAGAAAGATGTATTGCGTGCTGGGCTAATCATGCTGTGACCTGCTGGTGCCCCCGTTCTCCAGCCTACTAAGGTCATGATATCAGGCCTCTGCTGCAGATTGGTCACGTGGAAAATCGGCAGCTTAATGGCCAAACACACGGCATCTAAGCGGCGATCACGTCGTTGTCGCTCCTCTCTCCCATGCGTCGCATCGTCCAGCTCGATAATACAGACAACGTTTTCTGTGCTCTTATTGACCACCACAAAATCCACTATCATTCTTTGGAGTTTTTGGGATACATTGCTCTCGTCTTGATCCATGAGGTTGGTGTCAATGGAGAGCAGGGCACTGAAGCTGACCTGCGACAGTATGTCGAAGCTGCTGCCAAACCAGCTGCGAAGGTTGTTGAGGTACTTAAGCTCATAGTCGGTAACCAAACGTGACTTGCGATGAAAGACATGCGCAGAGATCATGGTTGCCAAAAAGCCGTCTACCTGATCATCATAGGCTTCTACAGTTCGCAGCGTAGATGGCTGTGCACGATCGTAAACAGAGGTATGGCGAGATTGACTATGCTGGGTACCCAGTGTGCTCTTGCTGGGATTTGTCCAGTCAATACTGCTGGTATTTGTCCAAGCAATGCTATTGTTTGGCTTTGTCGAACCCACAGAGCTAGACGTTGTGGTCTTTTCTCGGCCTTGAGACAAGGTAGCGCTACTGCTTGGCTTTACCTTACCCACAGACCGAGACGTTGTGGTCGGCTTTATCTCTTGAGTACCAGTGAGGTCTTTGAGCCAGTCATTTTGCTTTTGGCTCTTTGTTGTGTTGCTCAAGGTTGTGTGATCCGCTGGCTTGAGCAGATTCCAAATAAACAGAATGATCACAAAACCAATCAGCCAAGACATAAGAGCTCTCCTTTGACACAAGACTAGTGACGGCCAATGAGGAAGCGGTCAAAGATTTGTTATGATCTTTGTTATTTCACCAATTTAATGCAAACACAGCACCCCTGCTGATGTCAGTGCCCCCTTCTTCCAAGCAGACGGCTTATTTATGCGATAAGCCGCCCTGAAATTGCATAGCCCACGTGAGCCTTTTATCTGCTTTGCAACACCAAGGTTGCTGCTTTAAGCTCCGACATAAGTCACTGCCTTTAGACGTTGACACCATAGCTCTTGGCTAATGGCCCCAAACCGCCATCAAAGCCCTGCCCCACAGCACGGAAGCGCCACTCACCATCACGGCGATAGAGCTCACCAAAGATCATGGCTGTGTTGGTGCAGGCATCCTCACTCAAATCAAAGCGCGCGATCTCTTTGCCCGACTTGAGATCGACAATGCGAATATAGGCATTTGATACCTGACCAAAGTTCTGACGACGCTCATCCGCCTCATAAATGGTGACGGTAAAAGCCAAGCGCTCCACGTTAGGGGCAATCTTGGTTAAATCGACATTGATGACCTCATCATCGCCCTCACTATCACCAGTACGGTTGTCACCGGTGTGCTGTACTGCACCATCGGTCGATAAGAGGTTGTTGTAGAAGATGAAATCTTGGTCGTTACGGACTTTGCCCAAAGAGTTGAGCATAAAGCAGCTGGCATCAAGGTCGAAATCAGCACCATCAGTGGCGCGCTCGTCCCAGCCTAAGCCCACCATGATCTTCTCAACGCCTGGTGCCTCTTTAGACAGCGAGACGTTACCGCCCTTTTTCAGAGAAACAGCCATTTTTCTTCCTTCCTGTTTGATCAACGCAAATTAACAACTGGAGCATGCGCAGCAACCTCACAAGATAGCCCAGCGCACATGCTTACCTACTCTTTTTGAAGCTCACCCCAAAGCGCGCAGCTAATGGCACCAAGGTATCCTCAAAGCCTTGGCCAATAGCCCGAAACTTCCACTCTCCGTTGTGGCGATAGAGCTCACCAAAAATCATGGAGCGGCATAGGCTGGCATCCTCCGTAAGATCGAAACGCGCTAACTCACGCTCACTCTTCACATCCACGATATGGATGTAAGCATTTGATACCTGACCAAAGTTCTGCTTGCGCTCTTCAGCCTTGTAGATAGTGACCGTAAAAACCAGCTTTTGGATCTCTGGGCTGACTTTGGTGAGGTCTACTAAAATGACCTCATCATCGCCATCGCTACCACCGGTGAGATTGTCTCCAGTGTGAATGACAGCTAGATCAGCTGACTCTAAGCGGTTATAGAACACCAGATCTTGGTTGTTACGTGCCTTGCCAGTGGCGGTGAGCAGGAAGCAGCTGGCATCCAAGTCAAAATCATCGCCACTGGTAGTACGCACATCCCAGCCCAATCCCACCTTAAGCTTCTCGATACCTGGCGCCTCTTTGGTTAAAGAGACGTTGCCGCCTTTCTTGAGAGATACAGACATACCAAAACCTCTGTGCTGAACACTAGACAAACTCATACGCCAGCCGTGGACGTAATCGACCTTGATGAAAAGTGATGGTCATGGAGACGCTACTTTAGCCGTCAGCAGGAAAAAGCCTTGTGCTCTCTTTCCCAAATCACAAATAGCTCAGATAAGCCACACTACCAGTATGATTGGCGACAGAAGAAACATAACCAATAAGCCAATCTCGATTAGTCTGAGCAAGAAGATGTAGACAACCGCTAAACTCCCAATCACTGCCACACACAGACTATGATCAGAAGTTTGAGCTGTACTTGAGGCGTTTAAAGCCTTATCGTCATGATTGTCCTGCTTTGGCCCTGAGTCTGATGATGGTGCCGGTGTTGGATCAAATTGCAGACCTGATTTGCTCCCATGCAGTGCAATTTTAAACGTTGTCCAAGATAATAAGTCTTCGGCCCCATAAGCCTTAAACATAGCTCTGATATCATCATTGAAGCCATCACCAATGGCTCTAAATTTCCATTGGCCTTTGTAGCGATAGAGCTCCCCTAAAACCATGGCTTTATATGAAGGCATATCGCTGAGCTCAAATGACGCCAGCTTATTGTTGCTGTCGTCGGCAACAATCATGTGGCAAGATGACACCTGCGCAAAGTTGTATTCACGCGTTGGGTAAACCCCCAAAGCAAATACCAGCTTTGTCACATCAGGGCTGACCAAAGACAGATCCACCCTAAAATCCTCAACAGCAACAAAAGGCGATTCGGTGATAGCTGATAAAGCATTGTAGTACCGAATAATATCGTCCTCTGTTATCGGACCACCCGGTGCACCTGATAACTCTGGACCTAAGTACCGCTTCGCCTTGTAGTCTGATAACGAGCCTAAGTACTGCACCGCATTGTCAATTGATGACTGATATGATGAGCACACCGATTGCTCCTTGTCCTTTTCCAGAGCCTTCAGATCCTTGAATTCCTCTGGTAACTTGTATCTTTTGCGTAAAACTTTGCCATCGGTAGTGAGCATGAAACAGAAAGCGCTAAACCACAACTCACTACGAGCTTTCCAGCCCAGCAGCACATCGAACACATCAGTCTCAGGAGCCAGCTGCGTCAAGGAAACATTGCCACCTTTCTTGAGAGATACAGCCATACTAAATCCTCTGTGCAGAGCACTCAACAAACTCATACGCCAGCCGTGGACGTAATCGACCTTGATGAAAAGTGATGGGCATGTGGCCGCTACTTTAGCCGTCAGCAGGCAAGAGCCATGTGCCAACTTTTCCAAACACAAGCAGGCTCACACAAGCCACACTATTAGTATGATTGGCGACAACAGCAACAAGACAAACACGCAAAACACGATTAGTCTGCGTAAGAATAAGTAGACAATCGACAGTCCCCCATACAGACTATGATCAGAGCTTGGTGATTTGGAGGTGCTTGCTGCACTTAAAGACGCCCTATCGTCCTGATGTGCCACTGAATCAACTGATGTTGCTGGTGATAGTACCGGTCTGGGTGCTGCTTGATGGGATACACTTGATTTTCTGCGATTAGATGATGCTGCGTTTGCTGATTCATCTTCATCCACTACAGATGATGAGGAATCTTTATGTACCGCCGCGAGTGCTGGCGCTGTCAAACCGAATTCGCGTACTATGTCTGCAACTTCAGTGATGAGTAAATCCGCCCCATAAGTGGCAAACATCGCGCTGACACCATCATTGAATCCATCACCAAGGGCTCTAAATTTCCACTGGCCTTTGTAGCGATATAACTCACCTAAAATCATGGCTTTATATGCAGGCATAGTATCGCTGAGCTCAAAAGACACCAGCTGGTTACTGGACGTATCGGCAACGAAAACGTTGCAATAAGCCACCTGCGTAAAGTTGTATACCTCTGTCGATCCCTGCTGATCGTAAATACCCACAGCAAAGACCAGCCTTGTTACATCAGAGCTGATATCAGACAATCCCACCCGAAAACCCTGAGCAGTAAGAGACACTGCGGTGGTAGAGACGGAAGTAGTTCCTAAGTACCACACCGCCGAGTCATCTGATAGCAGATGAGCGTAATACACCGCATATTGATCGCTGCACACTTTGCCATCGGCTGCGAGCATGAAACAGAAAGCATCTAGCCGCAACTCACGACGCAACCTCCAGCCCAGCACAACATTAAACTCATCTGTATCAGGAGCCAGCTGCGTCAATGAAACATTGCCACCTTTGACCAACTTAACGGCCATAACAACATCATCCCGATCTAAGTCTATGCAAAGCCGCAAAGCTGAGTGCTGTGCCTTCTTAGCACTACACAGCACCGCTTTTAGGCCTATGGACAGATTGCGTCAAAATGCTTGTGGGCTATATTAAGCAGCGCCCGCCCCTGATGTGAGCGCGATAACTTAGCTCTTATCGACCTTGTTATCAGCTGGTGCGGGAGCACTAGCAGCGGCCTTATCCGCATCGACGCTAGGCTCGACAGCACTCGCTTCAACTTTGCTGGTAGCGACTTCGGCGGTGGTGGTAGCTACTTCCTGCGTAGTGCTGCTTGCGGCATCATCCTTATCGTTATCATCGCCTTTGTCAGGGAAGACAAAAGAGGCAATCACACCACAAGAGAGCACCACGAGCACGATAATGAGCGAGGTAATTGGATCGATATCGATACCAACGCCAAATTGATGGTAAGAGGCCCCTAAGAACAGCTTGGCAGCAATGAAGAACAGCAGCACAATCACTGCTTTCTCTAAGTGCACGAGATACTTGCGCAGGCTCTCTAACACAAAGTAAAGACTACGTAAGCCTAAGATGGCGAAGATCATGGCCGAGTAAATGATGAGCGGCTCACGGCTAACGGCAATCACGGCTGGCACCGAGTCAAAGGCAAACATCACATCGCTCACCTCAATCACGGCTAAGCACAAGAACAGTGGGGTTGCCACCACGGCAGTCTTATGCGCCATGCCTTCGATGCTGATATTGAGCTTTTTGGCTTCTTCCTTAGCGTGCGTACGAGTGATAAAGAAATCATGCCCGTGTAAACGTGGCCACACAGGGAAAATTCGCTTTACAAAGCGGTAGGCAACGTGACCAGAGTAGTCTTCCATCTCCTCGTCATCATCACCGCCCCGCAGCATCATGACAGCGGTGTAGGCAACGATTAGCGCAAAGAGCATCTCGACGTAAGGGCCAAACAGCAACAGGCCAGTACCGATCGCCACAAAGATGCCACGGAAGACAAAAGCGCCAATTACACCCCAGTACAGCACACGGTGGCGGAAACGGTTTGGTACGCTAAACCACGAGAAGATCGCCATCATGACAAACAGGTTATCGACCGACAGCACCTTCTCTAGCACATAGCCGGTGTAGTACAAGCTGGCCATTGCAGCACCATGGTGGTAGTAGATATAGCCACCAAAGGCGATAGAGATAGCGATCCAGAAGCACGACCACAAAGCTGCACTCTTAAAGGAGATCTCCTTATCGGCACGGTGTGCGTAGAGGTCTATGAGCAAGGACACAACGACAATGACACAAAGCAGGATCACTGTCTCCAGAGGAAAGCCTAAATGTTCCATGGTTTACAAGTGAAAGAAGAAGAAGAAGAAGAAGAAGAAAAAAGTTGACCTCAAACCGGCAGGGAGGCAGCAACTGCTGCTACCAGAGCCGATAATCCCAGTAAATACACCAGAACTGATAGCAGAGCGCGGCCAGCGCAGAACTGGCGCTAACAACGGTACAGACGCATTGGTCTTGCTATTTACGTCCAGGTTTCCACTTAAACCCCCAGCCAAAGTACTTATCCATTTGCTCTTGGTCAGCGAAGTACTTCTCAATGCGCTCAATAGAGATGGTGTCGTCCTCAATACGAATACGCGCAATAGCGCACAGTCTCTTGGTATTAGCTACACCTGCGGTCTCATAAAGACGTGTCTCCACCTTAGGCAGCCCTGGGATGTCCACAGTTACAACCGCATCTGAGTCCGACCACTGCGCCACACCATCGTAAATAAAGGCAAAGATCACGATCTCGGAGAAGAGCTCGATATACTCGCTGTTGATGTAAAGCCACTCACCATCGGCTTGATCACCAGTGCGATCATCACCTTGGAGCTCAACAAAAGGCGGGGTAAGGAAACTACCAAAAGCATTGCCCAACGCTTGCACGATGGTCTGTGCACCGTTGAAAAAGCGCACATAAGCTCCTAAATCAAGGTCGACAGGATCATTGTTAGAAGCAGAGCTAAAAAGACGAGACAAGAGAGACGAGCTGTTATGGGCAGCGGTACGCGACCAGTTGAGATTCACGCGATAAATGCCATCACCACGCTCAAGGTGATGCACCTTACCTAAGTTAACCTTAGGCTGAGCTTTGGTAAGCGAAACCTTTTTGAGATTGACGCGTGCGGCTGAGGTAGAGCCAGAAGAGGAGGAGGTAGAAGCAGCGGAAGGAGCTGCAGCCTCACGTTGAGCAGCCTGTACGCGGCGCACCTCATCTTCATCAAGTAACAGTTGCCCATCTTGAGGGGCATATTGTGCCAGCAAAGACTGTAAGCCCTCATTAGACCCCTGATCTACAAGGCGAAACTTCCATTGCTCCTTGTAGCGGTAAAACTCACCTAGGATCAGAGCACTTTCAGTGCGCTTCTGTGTGGTGATGTTAGCCTGAAACAAATGCGATCCATTGAGCTGATCTACTGTTTCAGCAGCCACAG
Organism: Candidatus Anaerobiospirillum pullicola; assembly: GCA_018884035.1. Classification (GTDB taxonomy): domain Bacteria; phylum Pseudomonadota; class Gammaproteobacteria; order Enterobacterales; family Succinivibrionaceae; genus Anaerobiospirillum; species Anaerobiospirillum pullicola. The sequence goes on along the minus strand of JAHLFE010000194.1, from coordinate 7,762 downwards.
AAATAAAGCTGAATGCAGATATTCTGTGGTTAAAGGTGGAGAGCAGGATCACCACTTTTTCCACATCAGTTGGGACCTGCTCCAGATCAATAGCAAATTGCGCCTGCAGTCCCGCACTAGCAGTACCTCTATACTGCACACTCCCGTCTGCGCAGCTATGGTGCAGTGCTGACACAAGATCATCAGCACTGCGCATGTGACCAGAGCTTGCTACCCTCAGCGCGTAGACAACGCATTGACCACCTTCAACCCTAATAGCAATGTGGGTTTTGCAGGTTGGCACAACGAGATTTTGGCCAGCAACTAATGTGGTTACCATGAAAAACAAGAGCTCCACTAAAGATCTCGGACTTCTGGTACCACAGCACGTGCTTTGAGCAAGCTTGCCCTTCTCGGCCCCATGTAACCTATAGTTAGGCTAAATTAACATAATTAGTCAGCAGCAAACCGCCTGCAACTTACAAAGGGCTCCGACGCCTATGCAGCACCGCAACTTCCTAGAGCCCATTGTAGTGATTTTTTTTTTTTTTCAAGCCCTATGCCAAAATGGCTTAAATATCATCTTTTATTCATTTTATAGATACAACAAAAACACCCACAAACCCCTGTGAATTTGTTGCAAACTGCCCTCATTATACTACAGGTGTGAGCGGCTCTACCTGACAGTTACGGAGCGCTACCCAAGGTCGCTCCTGCACTCCCACAAACGGCTGAGCACCACAAGCTCAGCCAGCTCCAGCGCAGTCAGGCATACATGGCCATAACAGCACAGCAGTGCGCCCGCAGCAGGCGCGGCACTGCTGCTGTGCTGATGTAAAGTTGCTGATAGCATGCTTTACATTGAATCGCGATCGGTCATGTCACCAATGTTGCGGTCAGCAAAGACGCGTTTACCGCTAATGATGTTACCCACATAGCTCTCGATAATGGCACGCGCGGCGTTGTTGTACTCACCGGTAAGCTCAATTAAGTAGAGATTGTCGGCCTCACCAATGACAATGGCGTAGGTGTTAATACCTAAACAGGACGCGGTGTAAAAGCCCGTCCCCTCTTTAACCTTTGGATTGCAGGCGTTAGTAGACACATACTCGTCCATCACCGCTGCCGCATCCTTATGCATGGTCTTGCGGGTGTACTGCATGCGAATCGTAGTCGTAGCCCGAGGGTTCTCCGGATCAACCTTGCTCGGTATTTCTGTGTTTTCGTTGCGATCGTAGAGGTAACTGACCGTATTGTCCTGCACCAGCACATTCCAGCCAAAAGGCACCGCTGGGAAATACACAGGGACAATATTGCGCATGTAAGCGTCGTTACGGGCCTTTTCCTCTGGCGTCAGAGCCAGCAGTGGGCTTGCTGGTGCAGCAGAGCCATTTGCCGCAGGTGCTGCTGGAGCTTCTTCAGCGGCTGTAGCCAGCTGCTGCATGCCACCACAGCATAAAGCCGACAGCAATAACAGCTTAGAGCCAAGGGAGGCATACTTACGTAATGATTTAATCATGTGACTAACACCACCAACTTAGAAGTCGCAGGCAAAACCGGTTTCTTCTCTACACCCTACCCTAAACCATTAACAAGAGCAGAGCACACCCTCGCGTAGCTTAAACAGCCAGCCCTTTGCTCTTAACGTCCCGTGATCTTTGCGTGCACCATACCCAAAAGCACAACACACTAACCCTCAGGCCACTAAGCAAGCGGGCATAAAGACCTAATTTAAGCCATTTCGCGCTGCGCTTTTTCCAGCAAATTCTGTGCCTCTAACAGTTGTTGGGAGCGGCAGAAGACCTTGAAAAACTCACTGAGTCGCTCATCGTACTTATGGGCATAGCCCATAAACTGCTTGAGGCGATCGAGCACCGACTTCTCTGGTACCTTACGGCTTTGCAGCTCCGTGGCAAACTCTAAAGCCACTGCTAAAACCTCTGGCAGCGGCATGGGCTCCTCCTGCTCACGCAGCACCTGTGGCAGATTAGGCGTCGCAATCGCAGCACGACCGATCATTTGCCGCTTAGCGCCGGTCTGCAAGAAGCACTCTTGTGAGGAAGTAAATGAGATAATGTCACCATTAGCCACTACAGGGATATGCAAGGCCAGATCACTATCCACTACTGTGGCGATCGCAGGCCAGTTTAAGGCGTCCTTTTTGTAGAGATCCTTACGGGTGCGCGCGTGGATAATGAGCTCATTAACACCGGGTACCGCCACTGCTTTGACAATCTCTGGCAGCTCATCGGCCGAGAGGAAGCCCAAGCGGAATTTGACGGACAAAAAGATCGAGTCATCCAAGACCTCACGGGTACGGGCCACAATCTCGTGCATCAGCTCTGGCTCTTTTAAAAGCATGGCACCGCCGTGATGGACAAAGCGCGAAGGGCAGCCAAAGTTTAAGTCGATGCCCTTAGCCCCTAACTCCACAGCGCGTAAGGCTGTTTGCGCCACAGGCTCTGGCTCGTCTCCTAACAATTGCACACGGCACAGGCAGCCATAGTCAGTGCAACAGTCGTTGTGCAGCTCTGGCACCTCACGCAGCAGCGTCTTGTAAGGTAAGACCTCGGTAGTAACGCGGATAAACTCAGAGAAGCACTCATCGTACTTACCGTAGTGGGTGAGTACTTTGCGCATTGGGGGATCGCACACCCCATCCATTGGGGCTAAATAGACTTTCTCTAAGTTAGACATCGCGCACCAACACCAAAGAAAAGCAAGACAGCAAAAGAAGAAGAAGAAGAAGAAAAGAGCAGCAAGCACCAGCCTCTGTATCAGCCTCTGGAATGAAGCCTCAGGGAGCTGCTGGCGCCAGCGCGTCCGCCCCTCATCAAGCAGGAGGGAACAGGACACAAGAGCAAATATCGCTACTTGCAGCCTCAGCTACGTCACAGTCAGAGCCCGCAGGCTACGTACCACTCCGGCGCACTATGCCGTGTCTGGGGTGTGTTACCTCGCTCTCAGAGTGGCACTCTGTGGTTAGCCCTTGCGAAAGAGAACTCTCTGACCTCATGGCCGCCCTATGGAGGAAAACGCACAACAAAGAGTACGACCTCCACGATGGTCACTCTTGAGAGGTGAGGCCAGCGGCTGCAGCCGCTGCCAAAAGGCTGCTCATTGTACCGCAAGCCTCTGCAAAGCACCAAAGGCCGCATACAGACAAGGATCAGCTTCTCAAGGCAAGAGCACCATCCCCTGACGGCGCCCTATCTCACAAAGAAGCTTAAGCCACGATCGGGGCTCAAGATAACAACACGCGGGCACCTGCTGTTGTCATGTGTATGTTCTCTTGCTGTAACTGGCGCCCTTCACTGTAAGTTGCCAGTTTGCGCTTTTTTATCGCAATCTTCGTCGCTGTAACGCCGAGAGCTCATGCTTAGGGTTATAATTTCGCGCAGTTGCGTCTTTGCTTTCCTGAATGACGCTACGCACTTAACGCTCCAGCCAGTGCTTGGATGCTTGGTTCTTTGTAGAAGGGGATGTCCTTTGTTAGTTGCAACCCACGACGGCAGTTTCCACGCTGATGAAACCCTTGCTTGTGCCATTATCTCTTACGTGTTTGACAACACGGAAGTGATTCGCACGCGCGACCCACAGCTTCTTGAAACCGCTGATATCGTAATTGACGTCTCTGGCCTCAATGATGACAAGCACTTCGACCACCACTCGCCTGCCTTTAATTTACGCCGTCCTAACGGTATCAACTACGCTACCGCCGGCCTCATGTGGCAAAAGTTTGGGCTCAAGTACCTCAAGAAGATCACCCAGCAGTATATCGCCTTTCCCCTGCGTAAGGACATTAACGACGCGGTCTTACAGGGCGCTTTAGAGCGTATTGATCGTGAGGTCATGTATGCCGTCGATCTGAACGACAATGGCCAGCTTAACTCCTATCTGCGTGAGACCATCCCTGTCCACAACGATGGTGAGCAGCAGATCATGGATGCGTTAAACGAGTTTTACCGCAACACCCCAGACATCCCTTACCTCGTGGCGATGCAAAACCTGCCAAACGTCACGGGTGAAGAGCAAGACAAGAACTTTATGAACACCGTAAAGTATCTCAAGTCCATGCTCATCAATGTGGCCATCAATGCCTTAAGCACCGAGGCTGGGGTACTTAAGGTATTAGCCTTATACGATGGCGGCCCGCTTCTTATCATGCACGAGAAACTGCCGTGGACACAGGCGGTGCTCTCGAATTTTGACCGCTTTACTGATTGCAAGCTGGCAATTTACCCCGACCGCAAGCGTGGCTGGCGTATTCAGTCGCTGCCTTACTCCACGGCCGAGCGCTTTAAGAACAAGCTCAATGCCCCTGTGGCATGGCGCGGCTTAAACGATAAGGATCTTGACGCGGTGACGGGCTTAAACGGCACCATCTTTATCCACCGTGCAGGCTTTACGGGCGGTGCCTTAGAGTTTGACACCGTTATGGAGATGGCTAAGAAGTGGTTAGCTGACGGCGAGCCTGCCAGCGATTAAGCCCTCAGGGCACGGAGCGCTGCACACAGAGCGCTCCGCTTGCCTTTGTCGCCCTACTCCGCACTGCCCCGCACCTTCCTCTGATCAGCACCAACCTCTGGCTACGCGCAGCGCCGCACTTTCTCCCACACCCCGCCCATACTCTTTCCCACGCACCAGCTCGCGAGCGTTTCCCCTTGGGTGAGCAGAGCTGCTTGCCATTAACCTACCTCAGCGATGCGTCGCGGTAGCGAGCGATGTTTGCTGCTCCCTATCAATTTTCTGTCTCAAGGGGCTTTCCCCAACTTAAAGGCCGCTTTTGAGCCAATAACAGAGGGCAAAACACTCTGCCGCCCCCCGTGGGAAAACGCTCTCACTATCTCTACAACGGAGTAGCCCCTAATCTCGGCTCTAAGCAGCAGCGTAATCGTGGCAATGGTTGCAGCAGGATATCCCCCAGCAACCACACAAGGGCAATTATAGTGGGCCAAAGGAGATCTGCGCTACCCCCTTTGAGGCCACGCCGCGCACAAAGGACGCAGAGCGATCAGGAGGCAAGCTCACCTGCCCCTGCACGTACTTAAAAGTACGGTAGTAAATCGGCAAGGTCAGACTGCCACTACCACCGGCCACTTCACTGCCATTGGAAAACTCACCAAAGATGTAAAAGATGTCATTGGAACTATCGAGCTCGATGTTAGCGCGCTCGCCTGGCTCAAAGTTATACCAGCCCTCCACCAGCCACGTCTTACCGTCGTAGTCTAAGTAAGAAACCGCCACCGCAATCGGGACATTGGCCAGATTCTTACACTCCAAGGTTAAAGCTTGGACTTGAAAACTCACTGCGGCTGCACATACGGTCAGCACGGACACGATCTTCTTTAGCATCGGAAAACTCTCCACAGCCTGCAACTGTTTTTAGCTCTACCCTCACCACTACTACCAGTGGTGGTGAGGGTGGTGAGGGTGGTGCTTAGCCCCACGCTCTGCCTTGCAGTAGTCTGCCTTGCAGCAGACTAAGGCATAAAGCGGCTGTCTTCACCCTTAGCCCCACGCTGAACATGAGAGGCCGCATTATTTTGCGGCGCATTTGACCCTTGTGGCGTGGCGCCTTGAAGTGAGGCTTGCTGATTTTGTTGGGCATCTGAGCCTGCTGACGGCGCAGCAGTAGACTGTGTCTGCTGGTGCTCGTTTTGCTGCTGTTGCGGCGAATTGGTTGGATCCTGCTCAGGGTGATAGAAGCGATCTGGTTGCGTGGAGTTGGGATCGTCCGAGTCGAGATCCATAAAGCGTGGTTTCCGCTCCGGATCGTCAGGGATATCAAGTGGTGGCTCCTCTGGAGGTGGCGGTGGGGTCACCTCATGGATATCACGCGATAAGCCTTGCTCGGCGCGCTCTTTAAACCACTGCTGATAGGCCGTCAGCCACTGCTCCATCGAGATGTTAATCACGCGGGAGAGATTGCTCTCACGCTCGGCTTGCTGCTCAGGATCAAGCTCGTGGTAATCAGGGCCTTGAATAATGGTGTTATCAGGACGCACACGGCTCTGGCGCTCAAACCACTTATAGAACGGGTTCTGTAAACTCAGGGCGTACTTTGGGTCTTTTAAGCTGTGATCTAACACGCCCCGCACATGAGCTAAAAAGGCCATGGTGTAGATGATAGGAATGGCGCACAGCACCAAAGTCGATAAGACCAGAGGAAAGAAGAACTGCACCGCCAATAACACAGCCACTAAGGTCGAACCAAAGGCACTTAAGCGTAAGGACAGGCCAAAGGAGATGCGCATCTTCATTAAGATCAAGCCTAAGACCTTAGTAAAGAGGGCACCGACTAAGGCGACAAAGCCTAAGCTGGTAAAGAGCCACAGCGTCAGTACACTCCAGATAGAAAAGAATGAGGAATGGAACATCTTCTCAAAAAGCTGCGCAATCTGTAACGGCTCAAAGCTTACCGCCTCGTTACCGTAGAGATCTGACCAGCGCAAATGCACGACGCTATCTTTAAGATGGAAGGTCATACCATCGGCGGTGAGCATCACTAAAGGCGTAGGCGCGCCTGCAGGCAGCGGCATGTCATGAACGTTATAGGCCACCACCAATTGCTGATGAGAGTTGTAAATCAGCTTGGGCTGGGCTTCATCAGCAGGGTTAACGGCACCTAAGCGTCCGCTTGAGGAGATGGTGCTGGGTGGAATTTGCGCCACGACGCGGCTTAATTCCAGCTGCTGCCAGTTAGTAAAATAGCGCTGCATCTGCACAGTACAAGGAAGAGCCAAGACGATGCAGAGCATAAACAGATAGGCTAAGCCCACGCCCTTCATGTCGAACATGACATTGTAGTAGAAGCGGCGGGAGATGATAGCCTTAAAAGGATATTGCAGTAGAGGCCAAATGTTTTGCACTTGCATGTTGTGACCGTTCCAAAAAACCCAAGCCCCATTATAACAGCAAAGAAAAGCAGGGCATGTTTCGTGGGGCATCTGCCTCATATAGTAAGCAGTACGCTGGCACTTACCCAACGTCGTCTCGCCTCAAGCTTGGGGAGGCCACAAAGCAGCATGCACTGCAAGCATGCATGATTGGATGCCCATATGACGGCATTTGCGTGACCGACCTTGGAGAGGCTCTGAGCTTGCTAGCAAGCACACCGCATCAGGATAAAGTGCGGGTCGCAGAGCTATTGCTACCACATGGCAATAACGCCGCTAAACATCAGCTTGTTGCTGGAAGCATGGGCTGCACCGTACCGCCTGCTCTGTGCTGAGATTCAAGATAGTTTTGTGGCTACAACCACGTAGCCTCACACCTTGAGGCAGGCACCTGAGACGTGGTGGTGGTGGTGGTGGTGGTGGCGTTTACTGTGAGCCGCCTAAGAGTAGTCTGGGAGCTTTATCCACCACCCTATGAGGAAACCGAATTGGCCCTTCCCCGCGCCGCGCTCTACCGCGCGCACTGCATGCACTGCACAGCAAGCAGAGCTTTGCCCCACACAGAAAGCGGCAGCACGTCACAGCAAACCGCAGCCAGAGACTGTAAGACGCCGTCAGCACATCAGAGAGCGCGCTACGCATGGTCTACTTTGCGCTAAGTGTCCGCGCCCGACGCGCTGTGCGGCGCAGCTTGTCAGCAGCAGCCGCTGAAGCGAGCTGCTGCACCTTGAAGACAGCCCTATCCCCAAAAAGTCGGCTCTACTCAGAGTTTGGTGGATACCAAAAAGCAGCAGCGCCCTGCGATCAAGCATGGCCCCCCATGTGATGGCGTTTTGCGTGACCAACTTTGGAGTAGTGTTGGTGCCCTATCCACCAAACTCTGA
>JAHLFE010000193.1 GCA_018884035.1 Candidatus Anaerobiospirillum pullicola | reverse complement strand
GATTAGCGCAGTCCGGTAGCGCAACTGGTTTGGGACCAGTGGGTCGTAGGTTCGAATCCTACATCACCGACCAAAACAAGCGAGTTTGTTACAGCGAGCGGTGATTAGCGCAGTCCGGTAGCGCAACTGGTTTGGGACCAGTGGGTCGTAGGTTCGAATCCTACATCACCGACCAAACAAGCGAGTTTGTAACAGCTGATCGGTGATTAGCGCAGTCCGGTAGCGCAACTGGTTTGGGACCAGTGGGTCGTAGGTTCGAATCCTACATCACCGACCAATCTCCACAAAAGAGCACCTACGGGTGCTTTTTTTGTATCTGCGCGCTGCATTTGTGTGCGGTGCCGCAACAAATTACGGTTCCTTGCCATCCCGCCGTGGATAGCCATGGATAGCTTCTTTTTTTCTTTCTTTCTTTCTTTCTCTGCTGCACTTCTCACGTTTTAGCGGCTGGCTATGTGGCCGCCCCCTGCCATTAGCACCTCATCACCGCAAGCTCCGACTCATCATAAGCAGCAACGCCACCAGCACCAGCGTGCGCTTAGCTGTTAGCCAACGAGAAAACGCCAAAACGCAAAGAGTTGGTGTTGGCTGGATCCTACGCTTATGATGCAGGCGCCGTAAGACGCTGTTGCCGTTATTGCCCTGACTCTGGCGTTCACGTATACTTTGCCCGTCCTCGGTGAGGAACCACGATGCAGTTTCCTACCATTAAGTAAGCTCAATGCTTTAGAGCACAACTCCAGAGGCTAAGCGCCGAGAGCCATTATGCAGATAGACGGCGACCACGACATGAGGCTTAGTATAGGGAAGAGCAGTAAGGAAACAGCGCCGAGATATAGAGGATTATAGGCAACAGGACTGTGCGTACAGACAGCTGCAAATGTTGCGGGAAAAGGTGCTAGGAAACGAGGCAAAGAGAGAAGAGGGACAGCGGCTATGCGCTGTATGCGCCGTAAAGGGCGCAGCAGCAGGATTGACAGGAAAAGCAGAGATAGAAGCGTTCCCAAGCAGGCCGCAGTCGACCTGCTCAGGTTAAACACAGCGCTAAATGCAGCTATGGATGCTGCCTTGACGTGTTCTTACTTGTTGGCAGTTGGTGGAATTAAGCCCACTTGCAGGTCTTCGGCGGTGTAGATAAGCTTGTCATCAGCTAATACCTGACCATTGGCCACGCCCATAATTAAACGACCGCGCTCGATCACACGGGTGATGTCGATGACGTAAGTGACCTTCTTGCAAGTTGGCAGCACTTCGCCCTTGAACTTGACGTTCTTCACGCCTAACGCACGGCCCTTACCAGGGCCACCACGCCAGCCTAAGAAGAAGCCCACTAACTGCCACATCGCATCTAAGCCTAAACAGCCTGGCATCACCGGATCGCCTGGGAAGTGGCAAGCAAAGAACCACAGATCAGGGGTAATGTCGAGCTCAGCGGTGATTTGACCTAAGTTGTGCGAGCCATTGTCAGCACGAATCGAGGTGATGCGGTCGAACATCAGCATGTTTGGAGCAGGTAATTGGCTGTTACCAGGGCCAAATAACTCTCCACGCGAGCAGGCTAAGAGATCTTCTTTGCTAAAGGAATGGATGCCTTGTTCAAGCAGCGAGGCCATGCTTAACTCCTGAAAATGCTTGCCCAGGATGGCTGAAACGCGGGCCCACGTTGCAAAACAGCCCATCGATGCCACGGGTCGAAGAAGTGCGCACTACCAGCAGTAGTGACTATGGGGGCTATTTTACAGGATTAAAAGGTGACAGGGGGCATTTTGCCGTGACTAAGTGGGAAAAGAGCAGCCTTTTCTCGCACTTTTCTCTAGGTGCACAGCCATTTGGCGTAAATATGTAGGGAAAAGGCAGGCACAATGCTAGCTTGAGCATGGGCACAAGGGATATGGGGCGCATAAAAATAGCTGGACAAGCCAGCTATTGAGGTAAGAGTCTCTTGGAAAAGTGTGATGCTAAGACGTGCGCTGTAAGCGCGTCATGCTGTGTGTGTTTGTAAGGTTAAAGCTGCGGCCTCTTGTGGCGCTGTTAGTGTTAGGCGGTGGCCTTAGCGGCGCTTCTTCGTTTGCGAGGCAAACGCGATAAAGTCCTGAATCGTTTCGGTGCTGACTTCCCCCTCCGTAGCAACAAAGTAGGTTGGTGCCCAAAAGTTGCCATCAACCATTTCTAAGCGCAGATCAGGAAACTGCTTTAGCATCTTCCGCCCTAAGGTGCCCTTAATCGTGCGCATGGCATTGCCAATGGCCTCGTTCGGAGACAGCTGCAGGTGCATGATGACGTAGCTGTTGTGAACCTGAAAAGATTGCAGCTCATAGCCATGTTGGGCACACAGCTCTTGTAGCTGAGTGGATAAAAAGATACTGTGCTCGGGATCTCTGAGGAGTGGACTACCGTATTTGGTACAGCAGACAATGAGGTATGAGATCTGAGTAACCACATTGCGATAGTATGAAAGTTTTGTCATAGCTAAATCGTACAATGGGGGCAGCAAAAGCGCAATTTTATCGGCTTTATTAAAGAGGTGACGCTGCAAAAAGGGGCTGTGAGGGTGGGGCTCTAGAATGGAGCGTATTAAGGGCAAAAAGCCGATAGTGACGGGCCCTTTGCGGGGGATAGTGGCAAAAGGGATTGGCTGTACTGCACAATTTTGTAACGCGCCTGCCCTAGAAATGGCGGTATAGCCATGGCAAGTTACGAGGCCTTTGGGGGAAGGTATTTAAGAAGATAGAGGCGTAGGAGTTTAGCGATGTAGGGAAATAAGGCAGCAGTAGCGCTTTGGGAGCTGTGGTGCTGCAGGAAGCTGTCAATACTTTACCCTGAGGGGCAATACCATCACAGGCTAACCGGACACAGATAAGGGGCACTTATATGAGGTGGTGCCTGCGGTTGCCTTTGAGCTAAGGTAGAGCTGATGTAAGGTGTTCTCAAGCAGCATCTTGAGTACAGAGCAGGCGTCACCTCTCATTTTGGCCACAGGCTAAGGACAAGGCCATGGCGCTTTGGTGGGGCTCCAGATAAAGAAAAACCCAGCTCGCAAGCGAGTTGGGTCTTTTCCTTACCACCAGCCGCCACCTCTGATGGCTGCTGTGGAAACGCTGCTTTTACGCAGCCTAGCGCGTGCCAAAGACGACAATGGTCTTGCCGTGGGCGTGAATTAGATGGTTCTCTTCCATCATCTTCAGAATGCGCCCCACCGTCTCACGAGAGCAGCCCACAATCTGACCAATCTCTTGACGCGTGATCTTAATCTGCATGCCATCAGGGTGGGTCATCGCCTCTGGTTGATGCGATAAGTTCAGCAAGGTCTTGGCAATGCGGCCCGTCACGTCTAAGAAGGCTAAGTTGCCTACTTTGCGCGAAGTGTCAGTTAAGCGCGCCGCCATCTGACCAGCCAGACGCATCAGAATCTCTGGGTTAACCTGCACTAGCTGCTTGAACTTGTTGTAGGAGACCTCAGCAATCTCACAGCTCGTCTTGGCCTTGACCCACGCTGTACGCGTTGGGTTCTCCTCGGTGTCGTTAAACAGACCTAACTCGCCAATGAAATCACCTTGGTTGAGGTAGGTGAGGATCATCTCATGGCCATCGTGATCCTTGATTAAGACCACCACCGTGCCCTTTACAATGTAATAAAGGGTGTCAGCCTTTTCACCTGCGTGGATAATGGTACTCTTCTGCGGGTGCTTGTGGATGTGACACTGACTTACAAACCAGCTAATGGTGCTATCAGCAGGTGCCTTAACCATATTAGTAAAACCTTGCTCAAGTTAACCTGCGCCAAGTGCGCCCCGTAGGAGGGATCATGGCGTATCCGTAACATAACTCATGTCACGATAGTGGCGCAGCCACAACTATGGCGACGTCATCCGTATTTTAGATGGCTTCGTGCGCCAATTGACATCCTCCCCGCTCTGACGATTGGGGATTCCTTCCGCATCAGAGTCCTTAAATGCACAAGCTCGCCTGTTTAATTAAGGTGAGACTGCTCTCCTCTGATGTTCCGGCGGGTTCCTGTTGTCGACTGAGCTTAAGCTTTATCAGACGAGTCCTTAGGGCTTAAGCTTTAATCAGTTAGCTCTGGCAGCTCAACTACTTAGACTTTTGGTCTGATTTGAGTTGCCTCTGGGCCATCTGGGCATGTCCTGCCCTTTTTCACTTCCAGCCTCGAGTGAGTCAAGGAAACGATTCTTGATGTTGATTGCGGCGTTAATGTCAGCATTATTGCTGTAACCGCAGTGCACACAAACAAACAAATACAGCCTGCGGTCTACGGTTCTTCTTGCTCGCATAGCCACAGTGCGAGCACGTCCTACTGTGGCCGTACCCCGCCCTCACGGACGGAATATTGGCTGCTAGATGTGGATAAAGCGCTATGCAGCGCAATGCAACGCCATGTTACGCTTAACATCGTGTGATAATCATAACATGCGTTATGCCCTGTGTGCACGCTGTGCACTGTCAGCAACTAAATAAAAGCTTGCGTGCGCGTTCTTACCTGCCGTTAAAGGGCGTTTTGTAGCTACCTACGCTGCAATGAAAAAAGGCTATCGTCGCGGAGCGAAGATAGCCTCTGAGAGTGTTTACGCGGAAATATGAAGGGCAACAGGCAACTAAGATAGAGGGTAGGTAGCATCCTGAGTTTTAATCACAGCAAGCCACTTGGCCTTACTTAGCGCCTGTGCGTGGCGCTCTAGATTAGAGCAGAAGCTCTAAGCAGAACATAAGCTAAGCTAAAAGAAGCGAAGCCTAAGCGATCTAAGCTAAGCTAAGCTCTTAGCTTTAGCGCGAAATCATGCGTGAGCGCGAGGTGATGAGCTTAGCCATGTCATTGAGCTTGTGGAAGGACTCCATGTCATCGCAGCCCAGACGCATCATGGTGGTGAGGAAGGTGACCTCGTGGTCACGAATCTCAGCCGAGTGGTTCTCGATCAGATCGCGGGCTAAGCGCTTGCTCTGCGCTTTTAAGCTAGCACTAATGGCCGTCTTGTTCTCAGCGCTGGCGGTGGGAGCGGCTTCACCGGAGGCAGGCGTGCTGGCGGCTGGGCCTACCGAAACCTGATTGACGCGCGAGGGCGTATTCCACGCTCTGTTGCTGTTGCCCGCTTGTGGCTTAGCAGTAGCAGCGTTGGTGCTTGGGGTGCCCTTTTGATTAAAAGCATCGCGTAAGATCGCACCTAAGCTGCCAATGCCAGAGTTGCCCTCAGAGCCCGTGGTTGAGCCGGAGGTGTAGACCGTAGTGGCCTGTTCCTGTTGCGGCCCTTGCTGGTACGGCTTGTATTTGCTCTCACGTTGGGTCGCAGCTGGAGCGGGACGTAAGGCGCACTCTTGGAAGAGGTGCTCGATGTAAGGGCCGTTAGCCTCGTTGTTAGCGAGAATGCGCTCTACTGTCTCGCGCTCCTCAGGGGTGAGGCGCTCCTTGTAAACACGAAACAGTCTTTGCGCGGCGCGGCGGGTGTCGGCGACTGTACCTGGGTTGGTGGTGTCAATGCGAGGGATAAAGGTAGGACGAGATTCGTTGATGTCCTTAACCTTGTTCTTGCTTGGTGCCCATGCCGACTCGCTAACGGACTTTGCGCCAGTAGTAGCACTAACAGGAGCTGTGGCCTGAGCAGGGGCAGCGGTGTTGTTCTCGGAGCGCGACATGTACACCGCCGCGTGGGATTGCTGTTGCTCCCCAGCCTTAATCACCGTTGATTTGCCGGTGGTATCGTCCGCGTCATTGCCTGCTGTGACCTTGTTGAGCAGCTCTTTTTTTGCTTGCGCCGCAAAAGGAGCATTCTCGAGCTCGCTCTCAATGGCTCTGATCTTTTCTAAGTAGGTCACGCCCTTGTCGGCTACCTTGCTCAGGTAAAGACGCTGCTCTAAATTCAGCCAAGGATCAAACTTCTGCAGCAGATTCTTGGCGATCTCCTTGGTCTGTAAACGGTTACGCTCAGAAGAGTTGAGCTTATGACCGTTGGCATCGGTAGTTGGCACCGTATACTCCATACGGCGACTACGGGTACCAATAGGCTTGTAGTCAGGATAGACGGCTTTGACCTTGTCAATGATTCTTTGGATTTGCTTTTGGTAGGTAGTGCCACCAACAGCAATAACCTTTCTCTGCAGATAGTGGATGTCATCCTCATCTAAGAGCGGTCTAAACCTCTCAAGGATTTCTTTAGCCTGCTCCATACTACGCAGTCTGGCCTTCTCCATTTCGACGCTGTAGGTGCGTTCTTCGGTATTGCCCTTGGTCTCTTTGCCCTGTAATGTGGCAGTAGTTTTAGATGCGGAGACACCAAAGAGAGCATTATGTGCAGCTTTTTCTGCTGGAGTTTGGACAACAGTGTCTGGCTGTGCCGAGGAAAAAGCAGTATTAGCGTCAGCTGCGGCAGGAGGCATAGAGCCCATATTGCCCATGGCATTGCCGCCCATTGGTGTGCCCATACCCATGGCTGGAGCAGTAGACATCGCTGCCATGCCCATACCCATGGCGTTGGTAGCTGTCATAGGTGCTGCCCCCACACCACCCATAAAGCCCGTCAGAGGAGAGGCAGTGGCTAAAGGCGCAGTAGGGGTTACTTGATTTACAGTAGCATTTGGATTGACAGCCAGCTGTTGCAGGGATTCAATGCCTTGGTTTAATAAAGACATTGTGTGCTCAAAAGACTGTTGTGAGCGCAGCTTAACAGTGGCGGCAATCTGCAACACTTGTGGCAACAAGTTTGGCAGGAAAGAAGGATTGGATGCTAGCGGTATAAGTTGTTGCAGTGTTTGATTTTCTTGTGGAGTAATAAAACTAGGAAAGTGCAACAGCAGAGTCTGCACAAGTCCATTAAAGGCTTGCTCCGCCTGCGGATTGTTATAAGCAGTCATAACTAACTTCTCCGCTGCTATGGCGCGTCTCTATCTGCACAGCGAGGGCAAATAGCAGAGCTTGTTCTCTAAAGAATGATCTTTCTTTAGAGAACTGCGTCATAGCAGCCTTTAGGCTTTGAGTATGATGCAAAGAGGTTGTGTGGTGACGCTAAGAGAGTTGGGTCACAAGGCGCTAAAGCGAGGCATACAGGCTATTTAGCTTGGCTTTAGTTCTTGTCTTGGCGGCATCAGAGGTAATTGCAGTACAACAAGCTATGCTGCAAAGCCAGCTCAAACTCATCAAGAGCAAGACTACTCTTTGCGTTCTTACATTGTTTGGTGCTTGCGTCACAGAGTGCTGGTCTGGTCTGTAGCAGGGTTATCGCTCTTGCTAGTGGTGGATATCAGGGAAAAGAACAAAGAGATCCACGATCCTCAAGAGCAACAAAAACAAAGCTGCCTTGCAAGCAATACTGCGCTTCATGACTCCATGAAGTGTAGTCTTGTACCCTCATGCTATGAGTGGATTCTATAACTCTATAGTTGGGGTAAGGATGGCGCTAAGCTAAGCGGAGCAGTGGCGGCATGGACACCCTGACGGCTCGCTTGGCGCTAGCGGCTCTGAGCTTTTGCTGTATTTCTCTGTGAACTTTTGCTTTACTGACAGACAAGACAAGATAGTACCTATATCCGGTCATAATTCCGGTCATAAAGTGATCAATAGATAACACAGGAAGCTTAAGGAGAGCCTGCTCAATAGCTTTATTTTATCATAAAGCTTAGATTTTGTCCGCACCTAATTTTCGCGCTTAAATAAGCCGGAAAAGAGGTGGTCTTGAGGCAAATATTGGCAGCAGCTAAGTTTGTTGTCAATAGCTTTGGAAACAAAAATGTTTGGAGCAGAAAAGGTTTGCTCTGGTTGATATGGTGGGGGAGATGACAGGTGCTCAGGGCGACGGCAGGCCGTAAAACAAGGGGATAGCGGGAGCTTGTGTCTGGTTCTGGTGCAGGGTGCTGTTTTTGACTGTAATTGAAGTCATGTTCGTGTCCGTGGTTCTGAAGTGAGAAGAAGAATAACTTGCTCAGGGGTGCTTGAGACGACTTCTGCTGCTTCGCGTGGGCCTTGTGTGGTTGCTTTAAGGTAGTTTCCTGAAAAGACGTCACCCTGATAATGGTCAGCAACTTAGCAGAGCTCTGTTCTCTGACAATAGCCAAGAGCCTTGGCCGAGATCGTTGTCACAGCAGGCTGCGGACTGTTCGCTGCGACTTTTGCAGAGCCTTGGCGCTAAAGTCCACAGCGCAACAGCTGCTCTACGCAACAGCTGTTCTAATTGTCGGAGCTGCTTGCACTGCGAAAGATAGAACAGTTCTCTAAAAAAGCACGCTGACGTAATACCGTGCACAGACGCCGCAGCAATAAAGGCTTGGAGCAGCCATGAGCGGAAATGTAGTGCAGCAAGTCCAACTGACGCTCCTCAAGTAAGGGCTCAAAGTTGAAGATAATCACCTGCGCCATTTGGCTGGACTCGCACTGCATAAAGGTAACAAGCGCATCCTGCTCTTTTCCACACAGTGAGAACAGCTGGCTAAAGAGTCGGTTGCTCTCATTGCGCAGCTTGCGCATGAGCTTGGTCTTAGTAGTGTTAGCGTCTGTGCCAGCGGTAGTGAGGTCACTGGCAAAAGGTTCAGGCGTGGTCGCAGCAGTGGCGGAAATGGAAACGGTAGCAAGTTGGTGCTGCAACATAGACAATCTCCAAGTAGACAAAGAAGCGATCACCTTATAGCGCGACTCTACGTCTGCGTGGGTAGAGTCACTTGAGGTTTTGCTCCCACTTGTCTCCTGTATGGATGTCTTGGTGCTTGCTGGGCCTCGGTAGTGGCCACTGGGGGCCAATGAGACAGGTAGCCTTGTGCCAAGTGGCCATGAGCATGGCGCAGAGGCGCAGTAGTGCTGTTATCCTCGCAGGAAAAGAGAGGGGCTCAATCGCGTTATCCACAGTCTACGAGTAAGACCAGCGCTTTTTGCTGTCAGCGCTCCATTATCTCAACGCCAAAGATAATTGCCGCCACACTACAAGTTGGCATGAGCAAAAACAGCTTATTTAAGGGCTTGGTGAGTTAGCGCAAAAATTACAATATTTAAGTCCCCCTCCCCCACTTCAAGGGGGTGAGGGCTGGACAATGCTGCCATTAAGAGGTGTATGGCCGAGTTCATACAGCCAGCCAACCTCTGAGGAAGTGGCTTCGGAAGTAGTGACCTCTCCTGCTTCAGGGGATAGAGCCTTACTAGTAATCTCTAATCCCTGTCTGCTGCACGGAAGAGTGAGCTAAAGTGATCTCTGGCGTGACCTCAGCTGTGAGCGCAAAGACAGGCCTGCGAGAGCTGACACCTGTGTTGCGTTGCCGCTCTTAGCTCTGCTGTGCTAAAACCACAAGGATATCCTGCATGTGCAGGAGCAGCTGCATGTCACTACAGCCATGGTGTACCGCCTGCTGTAATACCGCTTTTGCTGCTGCCGTCAAGAGCGAGTCATACTGCGTCAGGATGTCTTGCGCTAAGGCCTGACTGCGCTCCTTAAATGGCGAGAGCGGCGCTGGCATCCCCAGCGCAAAGTGCTTCTCAAGGCGCGCCGTCGCCTCTTGTAGCAGTAATTGCTGTTGGTGTTGCAGCATCATGGTGAGCGTAGAGCTGTTGCCTGTCCCTGTAGCTGTGCTCGCAGGCTTATTGCCGGTGGAACTACCTGTGGTATTCCCAGTAGTGCTGCGTGGCTTGGCTGCTACAGGATCTGGGGAAGCATGCTGCTTTGGTTGCGGACGGATATTGCTGACAATGGCGTTGAGCATGTCATCCGTAAAGTACGAGTAGTCACTGCTCTGAGCGGCCCTGTGCTCACTGCGGTCAGAGTGAGGTGGTAACTTCTCAGGTGCTGAGAACGGCTTCTCTGGTTGCGGGGTAGCGTTCCACAATGACTCAAAGTAATAGCTGGCGCTTTGCTCGGCGGTAGGAGTGGCTTCGGTGTTTCTTTGCGGGGCAATGGTACTGACTGCAACGTGCGGGGCACTGCTCTTTGCTGTCTGTGCTAAGTCTGTTTCTGCAGAGCGATCAGCAGCAGAGAACATCATCTCCTCATGAGCCGGTGCCGCAGCGGCAGCAGGTGCTGAGCGCAACGGTACGCTCTCCAGAGGTTTGCTGCATGCTGTGGTGCTCTCCACGGCCGTGTTTGTCGTCAGCTCCTCTAAGTCATAATCATAAGCAGCTGTATTTTCTGGCTCTGCGCTCAACGCAGCGTCTGAGGCAAACAGAGCTGCTTGGGCTGTGGCGGCAGTTTGGCCACTGCTTACAGGACGCATAGCCGCCGGTGCTGCTGGCGTCAGTCCACTACTTACAGGGCGCATCATGGCGTTGCCAATGCCACTGTCACTACTGACGCTGCTGCCCATGTCAGTTAAGGTTGCAGCTGGCTGCTGTGCCGCTGGGTGATGTCCTGTGCCTTGAGCTGGCACGTTCTCCCCTGAGTGCAAGCTACTTGTAGGTGCTGTCTGAGGACGCTGTGTTGCTAGTGCCGCCGCTGGTGCTGACAGCCCCGCTGCCGCTTTATGCGCTGCGTGCATCGGGGCAGGAGCGGTGAGAGTAGCACGCTGCTGTGGTGTAACTTGGGCTCCCTTGCTCTTAAGAGCGGGATTGTGCCACGTCAGACCCGAGATCGCAGGGGCAAGGCCGGAGCTTGGCTCCAGTGTGGCTGCAACCTGTTGGGTGCTCTGAGCGCTGGGGGTGCTCTGGGTTCTTTGGTGGATATGAGAGCTTTGCGGACAAGGCTGCGAAGTGGCTGGTGGCTCGACAACAGTGGTAGCTGCAAACAGTGGCAGTGAGTCCACCATATCCTGCTCAATGCGCGCCACGGAGCGGGCAGGAGCTACTTCGCGCATTGGCATCTGCTGCTGGGGCTGTGGCGGCTGTGCCCAAGGCGCCTGTGGTCGTATCCCCGAGCCAACATAAGAGGCGGGTGTTGGTCTGTGCATAGCGGCGGTTGCGCCGACAGAAGCTGCGACATGTTTAGCCGCTGCCTCGGCTGCGGCCGCTGCCGCTGCTGCTTGCTCCTGAGCGTGCTCGGCCTTTTCCTGCTCTTGTGGCTTGATGCCCTGTTGCTGCCGTTCGATGACCTTTAGGGCAGTTTTGCAGATCATGCTTGGTGGCACCGCGACGCTGTTTAAGTCACGCGCTAAGGTCAATAAGGCTTGCTCACTACTTTGTAAGTACTCACTAAAGAAACTCAGTAAGGCCACGGCTAAGTCATGGCCATACTGCTGACAGCGCACATCATCTTGCTCGGTCTTTACCAGCTCCGCTAGGAGATGTAATTGCCGTAATTCGTCAGATGGCGGCAGCTTTTCTAAGCTGGATTGTTCCTTGTCCTGAGTGGCCTCATCCTCAGGAGAGATTTCACTCTGAACAGTGGTCTTAACTACAGCCGAAAAGGCGGCTTCAGGGGCTTGGGCTGGGACAGAATCTGCTGCATTTGCGGCGGTGTGCGGAGCGCTGGCGGTGGCAGTTGCTACCTTTGCAGTAGCAAGGGGACTCTGGGGCAGAGTCTGTGCTCCTTTTTCTAAGAGATCACGGGCCAAAGAGCACAGCCACGTTACCGACAGAATATGGCGCTTAGACTGTTGGGCTCGCTTTAAGAGCTGGCGGTCACGCGGGGATAGAGCGGTGGTGTAAAACTCTAAGAGAGAGGAGCACAGCTGCTGCACATACACCAAGGTCAGCACATCCTGTACGGTACGACGCGCAGCAATGAGGTCAATAATGACACCTAAACGTAAGCGCCGCTGCTCACTTTCGCTGATCGCCTCAGGGTGTGGCTGCAACTTCTTTTGTAAGTGCGACTCAATCTGCGCTAAGGCCTGAGCTCGCGCTTCAGTGTAGTTCTTGAGCTCAAAGATACCCTGTGGCGAGGTCTGTGTTGGGCTGGCGCTTAAGAACTCGGCCGCTAACTCTTGTAAGCTGGCGGTGACAGTGTCGTTGCTGGACATGGTGATGCCGTTTTGTGGTGTCGCAATGCGCTGAACGTAGAAAGCTGTCCACTCCAGCATCTTGCTGGTGAGCTTGTGGAGAAACTCACGGGATAACAGCAAAAATGGCGTTTGCTCTTGTTGCTGCAAGCGCTCCCGCTCGATTGGACTTAAGATCAGCTGGCCATGCTCTAAAAGCAGGTGACTAAGACGCTGGGCGTAAGTACCAGCAATGCGCCGGTTCTGTGTCTGCATTAAGAGCTCACACAGCTTGGCTATGCCGTTGTGGACGTCACTGTACTCTACTTGCTGATACCATGAGGCTGTGTTGGTGCCTGTGGTAAGTGCCGATGGGGTGTACGGTGAGGACAGACTATAGCGATCCGTCTTAGCAGTAGGGTCGTAAGCAGCAGTAGCAGTAGCAGCGATGTCATCAGCATCATCGTCAAAGATAGCTGCCAAGACATCGTTGTCGTCAACAGTAGTGCTGGCGCTGCTCTCCATAGCACTCTGGCTCTCTGGGGCGGGTGCTGTAGTAGAGACTGTCTCTGGTGATGTCGCGCTTACAGTCTGCTCCTTACTGTTCTCAGCTATAGCAGCATTTGCAGAAGTCTCTGCTGGCTTTTGCTCTGCCCTTTGTAGGATGTTGTTTGTTAAATCCAACAACCAGTTCTGAGAGAAGTTGACAAAGGTGGCATGCTTTATCTTTTGCAGTTTCTTGCGCTCGTTCTTACTTAAGCGCTGGCCACAGCTGGTAAGCAGCGCATGGGCTAACTCCTGACTGTACTTTAAGATCTTGCTCTTGTTGTTAGTCCGCGCCATCTTCTGCTGCAATTGCTGTAAGGATGCTTGTGCCTCTTGAGGTTGGTCCGGTTGCTGTTGCAGTGCTGCGGTGGTTGGTGTCTCTGGTGGCTGCACTGTAGCCTGTGATGGCTGTACTGTAGCCTGTGGAGGCGTAGCTTGTGGCGTGTTTGCTGATGCTAATGCGGCTGGGGCTGGTACCTGTTTAAGTGGCGTGACGTTAGTCGTGATTCCTTGTGATGGTGGCGTGTATTGTGAGGAGCTTGTCTCTGTGGAGACAGCTTCACTGGAGCCAAATGACAGTGATAATTGCGAACCACCAAAGAGCGCGGCATTAGCGGCAGCAGTGGCATTGCTGCCATACAGAGAGCTTGGCCTCGTATCAGGTAAGACGTCGTTTGCTAAGAGCGCGTTATCTTGGTCACTTTGCCAATCGTAGAGCTCTGTTGCTAAGTGATAGAGCCAGCTAATCTGAGTCAGATCATCGCGGTTATGTTGCAGACGTTGCAGCTTGACGCGCTCGGCGTCACTGAGAACATCACTAAAGTGCTTTAAGAGGGCTGTTGCTAAGGCGCGGGAGTAGACCAGACGCAATGGCGGCGCTGTACTCTCCAGCAGCTGCTGCACAAGAGCACTGATAGATAAGTGCTGTGCTTGCTGCTCATACGTGTCAAGATCGCAAGGCGTATCGTGCTTTACAGCAGTGCCGCTCTCTGTGGCGTTGCCATTGTCCACATCGCTGGTAGTGATGGCTTGTTCTGTAGCGGCGGCTTCTTCGCTCTCTAAGAACACCAGCTCTAAGATTTCCGTAGCCAGTGCACACAGCCAGAGACGATCAAGGGTATCAGCTTCGTTAGCGGTGCGAGCAAGCGCTTTGATTTTGGCCTGCTCCTCAGGCAAGAGAGGATCGACAAACTGCTCTAAGATCAGCTGTGCTAACTTCTGCCCATACTCCTGCTGTTGTGTGCTGGTGGTAGCTTCTTGCACGGCAGCGATTAAAGAGGCCAAGTGCGTAATGGCAGTAGCACTTTGGGCGTGACGGACAAGAAGCTCCTCACCGAGCTTAATGAGCCATGCTGCTGGTACCTGTAACTCAGTATTTACCTGTGCTGCTGCTAAGACCGCTTGCTCATCATCATGCAGGAGCGAAGCAAAATGCTCAAGCAGCAGGTCAGCAAGAGTCTGACTGTGGCGCTCTTGCTCTGTTTCGTCTGCAAGTTGCAATGAGGTGAGGTTGTCTCGTAAATCTTGCCATGCAAGGGCCGAAGGCTGGCGTGACAAGAGGGCAACGACTACAGGGCTGGTGACAGCTATAGTGCTGCTGACGTCAGTGACGGTGGCAGCGCTGGCGCTCTTGGTTGCAGCGATATCGGCATTGGCGGCCACTGTTGAGGCGGTCTCTGGTGCTGCTGTGACTAAAGCGTTGGCTGCGGCAGGGGTAGTAGCTACTGGCGCTGCTGATGTGGCTGGGGAGGTGGTGGTTTCTGGCGCGGTGATTTCTGGCGCCGTGGTAGCAGCTAAAGGCTCTGCATCTGACGGTGCGAGCGCAACGGTGGTGTTAGCAGCGGGCTCGGTTTCAGCGACAGCTGTTTCTGGCTCAGGGGGGAGCGGCGCCGTAGCATCCTCAGGGACGGGTGCTGGAGTTGCGTCTCCTTGCGTAGCGGCAGCGAGCGCTTGCAGCTCCGGTAAAGGTGGCATGTGCATCTCAAGGAGCAAGGCCTCAAGCTGCTTTACCGTTTGCTCAGGGTCAGTACTGCCGTGCTTGACGATGTGATCAAGAAAAGCGAGTTGCTCTTTGGCGAGCAATTGGCGGCCGCACAGAGAAAGTACGTAGGCAGCAATGCGGCAGGCGTGCAGGGTAGCCTGCTGTAAGGATAGAGTATTGGCAGTCATAAGTAGCGGCGCAGGTAAGGGAACGAGGTTTTGAGGCTAAAGTATAAAGGCTTTTGCGCTGCCGGTGGTAATGAGGGCGTTTATACTGAAAAGTGGAGATAGGGCGGGTAAGAGGAAGTAAGGAGGAAGTGGGGAAAAGTTGGTCACCTCAAAGCGCAAAAGGGGCGAACGCTTTCCCCATGTGTGCGCCAAGCTCCTTGCCACTAATCTACCTCAGAGGTGCGTCGCAGTAGCGGCGCTTTAGGCTCCATATCGCTCTTCTGCTCTAAGGGCCTGAACCCATCCTGCGAACTTAACCCCACCAAGGCTTTATGGTGCGCTTGGTGTGTGTTCATGCCCCGTGGAAATTAGTGCTGCACATGGCAGCTATAGCGCTGACACTCTGGTTTGGCACATCTTACTCACCCTAAGGGATGAGTTGCTGACCCTCTGCTTCGCGCTGTACACTCTTAGATTCGCTGGTATGGGCTTACCCCCACCGCAAAGACCGATTCACATTAGGGAAACAATGCTAGCCAAAAGGGGGGAAGAGCCTGCGACCGCTCGTACAGTTTAGCAGCAATTATTGCACATCAGTGAGTATACTGGGTCGCAAGTAACTGCAGGAGGGGCTATGCCACGGTACAAAGTAACGCTAACCGCAGAGGAAAAAGCGAAACTACAGGAACTGACCAACACCGGTAGCGGTTCCAACAAGACCTTTAAGTACGCAAGGGCGCTACTGCTGTGCGATCAAGGCGAATTTGCCGATTACAAGTGGAGCGTAGCGCAAACTGCAGACGCCGTGGGGATGACCCCGCGTAGCGTGATTAGCTTGAGAGAGCGTTTCGTGAAGGGCGGCTTGGCTGCCGCTCTCCAGCGCAAGCCCTACAAACAGCGAGCTAAAACCTTTGATAGCGCCTTTGAGGCGCAGGTTAAGCAGATTGCCAGCAGCCCTGTTCCTGAAGGGAAAAGCCATTGGTCGCTACAGATGATTGCTGATCGCCTTGTTGAGCTGAAGCTGGTTGAGTCAGTCTCGCTCATGACGGTACAGCGGGCATTGAAAAAAGACAAGCTTAAGACGCACTAAGGGGCGAGGAGCTACCACGCTCTCTGGTGCGTGTCGAGGGCGTTTTCCCCCATGTGTGTGCAAAGCTACTTGCCATTAATCTACCTTAGAGATAAGTCGCGGTAGTGACGCTTGATGGTCTTATTAGGTTTCTGCATCAATGGTGATTAAACCCACCTCAAAGTCCGATTCTAAGCCAATACATAGGGGGAAAATACTCTGCAGAAGCAAGGGGGAAAACGCTCTCTGCGTGTCCTCAGGCACAAGTGATCTCATAAGTAACGGCTGCAAGGTTAAGTGCGGGTACTGCCCTCACCTCGATATGAATGGAGCCGGTGAGCCGGAGCTTATCTTCAGTAGTGGGCCCGCATGATTGCCTTAAATGCCGTCCTCTAATAAGTCAGTTACGCTTTGCTGAGAAGTGGCGTCACCGCGCGCCGCACTGTGCAAAGAGCTTAGTGCGGCGTCGGTAAATGCTATCTTGCGCTCTTACGACAGGTTCTTACGCCCCTCATAGTCCGCCACAATCGCATTGACAATATCACGGCATTCTGTAGCGCTTAAGTAAGCGCTTTGTGCCATCACCGGCTTGCCCCCGAGCTCGCAGATCATCTGCCCGCGTCCCAAGAGCTTGGAAGCATCATAATTCTCCGTCTTGCTCGTCAGCACAATCCGTGAGTTCACGCTGTCAGCCATCTTGAGCGCAATGCGGTTATCGCAGTTGCTCTTTAAGCGCGCATCCACCGTCTCGCTGTCAGGACGCTGCGTCGCAAAGATAAGGTGGATACCAGCAGCACGGCCCTTATTGCCCAGACGCTGGATATCAGCCGTCGTCTCACGTCTAAAGTCTGGGTCAATGAAGTAGTCCGCAAACTCGTCCATGACAAAGAACATGTGCGGCAAAATGGCCTCACCCTGATCTAACGCCACGGCATTGAAGCGCGCAATATCCAGATAGCTGCTGCCGCCTTGACGGTGCAGCTTCTGTCCTAAGGCACTAAAGCGCGCATAGCGCTCTTCCATCATGGCGTGCAGCTCATGTAAGGCCGCAATGGTCTGTTGCTGATCCTTGATGATCTGCCCTCCATAAAGGTGGGGTAGCGGCGCAAAGTCACCAAAGTCATCAGACTTAGGATCGACCAAGATGATCTGCGCATCTTCAGGGGCGTTGGTCAGCGCAATATCAGTGATCAGCGTGCGCAAGAGTACCGACTTACCTGAACCGGTGCCACCAGCAATTAAGGTGTGCGGGATAGCATCGGGCTCAAGGTAGACAATCGAGGCATCTTCATCACTAAGTCCCAAGACAAAGCGCATATTACAGCCGTGGTAGCGCTCACCCTCGTAGGTGAAGTACTCGTACTTAAAGGTACGCTTCTGTGCCAGCGCTAAGTACGGAATAGTCGTGCGCCCCATGCTGTCGGCCGCAGGCTCCGTAATAAAGAGCACAATCTTGCGTGGGCGCTCGCGCATGCCGCTTACAGCAAAACCAGTACGACTGAGCACGCTGTCATTGGCTTTACGTAGCGCAGCCTTTTCAAAGCGGGAGTTGCCCTGAAACTCAAAAATCGCACCGTTAGCGGTGAGCTTCTTGTCTTCCACAATTGGCAAGAGCTTCTTTTCACGGTAAAAAGCTACCAGCTCGTGCTCGACGTGCTCTAGCCACTGCTTCTTTTCTGGGGTTTCCAGCTCGTAAGTGGAGTGGGTTCTGTCTAAGAGCTGCGCAAAGTGTGGGTGCTCGGCGTAAAACTCTTGGCGTTGCTCTTTGTCCTGATCCGTGGCCGTGTCTGTGTCCGCGAGCGTCGCATCACTACCGCTGTCTTTACCGTCAGCTGTAGTGTTGTCCTCAGTAGCAATGCGATGTGGTGCCAGCGGTGTTGGCCGTAGCGTGCTGCTCTCCGGAGTACTGACATGGGCATCGGCCGCCGGAGCGCTGCTTACAGGAGAACTTACTGCAGGTAAGTCAGTTTTGCTAGAGGAGAGGGCATCTGCCTCTGTACTCACCGCCGACTGGGGCTTAGGCTCTGCAGCCGCAGCCGCAGCCGCAGCCGCAGCCGCAGCCACAGCTGCCTCTGCATCTGCTGCTGCATCAGCCTCTGCATCTGGCGTGCTGGCTGTAGCGGCGCCAGTGTTAGCGCTGGCAGTCGCAGCTGGCGCTGCTTCTGTGGTGTTTACAGGGGTTACAGTAGTGTTCTTGCTTGGTGCCCGCTTCTGTGGAGACTGTGCTTGCTCCTCAGCATTACGCTCGTAAGCTAAGACCTCCACCATGGCACTCAGCGCCAAAGGTGGCAGCGTGCTTGGGCGCAACGCCATAATATGATGGGTAGCCGTGACATACTCCGCTAAGTGCTCACTGCTGTCAGCCTTGAGTAAATATGGCAGCGGATTGATGTCATGGCGATAATCAGTAAAGAGCTGCTCCAGTGCGCTCTTATTGACCTGCACTTGCAAGATAGGTAGAGCCGCAGCCGCGTGCTTTTGCCGTGGGTCAGGACTGAGTTTGGTCTGCACTGCCACTGGCAAGAGATCATTGGTGTCAGCTTCATGGGCATATACGAGCGAGTAACCCTTGAGCAGAATATCGATCTGCTCCTCACGCAGCAATTGCTGAATCAGGGCAAATTCCTGATCGTCGATCTTGGCCAGTGACCCTTGCGCCGAACCACGACTATCTAAGAGCATGTCCGCCAAACGCGCTAAGAACTGACGCCGATCGAGAGAGGAAATGCTCTCGCGCTCTGCTAAGGCGTTAGCAAAGATGTCCGTAGTCGCGCGGGTTTGCTTTAAGGACTTCTTGCACGCTACCGCCTGCATATGCGAGAGAAACTTCGATTCAACCACGGTCAGCATGAGCAGGTACTGGTGGCCATGTGCCTGAGGTGTGGCGTATTTCACCACCTGCATGCCCAGCAAGTCCGCACGACTGGAATCATTAATAGAAAACAGCGCGGCGTAGTCATCAAGGCAGATAAAGGTCGCTTCAATGCGTTCTTGCGCCTGTAACTTAGCCGTGACTTGCTGCATCATGGCCGTAACTACGCTCTTGCTGAGCACTAAGCCCACCAGCTCGTAGGTGTTAATGCGGCGCAAATCCGAGCGCATCACGATGCTACCGGAGATAGCAATGGCATCGGCACGCAGCCGCTCTTGCAGCGCTGCTTGCTCGTTGTCGGCCACGCCCATTTTGCTCAAAAGCGTCTGCAAGTACGAGTTGGCTGCCAGCTGGGGCGCGGTGGTTGCCACCATAAAGTTCAGCACCGCATCCTTGAGCTTGTGATAGTAGATGACCTTGATGCCTTCATCTTGGAGGTGGCCACGATTGAGCAGCGTATCAAAGTACAGCACCACATCTGCGTAGTTGTGCGCATGAGAAATCAGCTGTCCAAAGTCCACCCCGTTTTGGTTCGTGGTGTTGTTGAGGCGAATAAAGTACTCCACCAGCGGTGTCACAATGGTCGCGGCCAGATCGTGCGTGGCGCTCGAGGCCTCCTTGCTGGTCGCAGGTGCCATCATGACAGCGCATGGCTCCTCAGCTCTGGCCTCAGCCTCGGATGCGGCGGCTGCAGCCATGCTGACAGCAGAGGCGGCAGCGTCAGTACCAGCGTCAGCACCAGCACCATGGGCCTGCAGCCCCATGGTCAGAGAGCGCTGTACCTCACTTTCGACCGTGCAATTAAAGCGCAGATAGGACTTAATTTGCTCAGCTACCGGCGTAAAGGTCTCCAGCGTACCCTGCGCAATGTATTGCAGCGCATGCAGGTACTGAATCTTGGTAATAGGCTGCACTGGGCAGACTAAGTACTTGCTCGAGCGTTCGCTGGTGCTTGGCGCCACAAAGGAAATGAGCGTTGGCTGGAAGTTAACCTCATCGGTGGCCACAGGCACGGCCACTGGACTAAAGCTTATCTGCGCCGTGCTATCAAAGACATGAGCAATCAAGCAGAGATCGGCAATGCGATGTAAGCTGCCGCTATCACCTGCAGGACGTAAAGAGAGATTGCTACTGGTGCCGCCCAAGCCACCGTTGGTCAAGGCCGAGCCGTGCAGCTCATAGAGATTGTTATAGGCGCTGATACTGCCAGCGGTCTCACTTAAAGTCGTGAGGACGCTCACTTGCACGCGCTGCACAAAGTCACTGTGCTCACTGCTTTGCTGCAGGTTAAAGCGCTCCGCCTCAAAGAGGCGATACACATGCTTCGCTTCTTGGAGGTCACGGTTAACCACTAAGAGATTAAAGTGGGTGCGCGTTAAGTCCTCGGCTTGCACCAGCATGCGGTATAAGTGCAGCGGCAGCGTTGGCAAGGCGCAGTTGTAGAGCATGAGGGTGCATTGCTCTTGTAAATAAGGGCGGGTTGTCAGATAGCGCCGTAAAAAGTCGTGGCAAGCATCAACATAGACCGCCATAGCCCCATAGCCACTGCTACCGCGCTTGGCGCGCGTCGTGGTGGTGCTGTTGCTTACCACCGCTGCGGCGCTGCTTGCCTGTGCGCTATGGCGCAGCGTCTCTTGCAATTGCGCGGCAGGGGTATAGAGGCTAAAGCCACCGACACTCTGGGCAAAGAGCAGAATTTGCGAGTTACGTGGCAAGCAGTTATTGAGGACCACCTCAGGGGCTTCGCAGTAGCTAAAGTCACTCTTGAGGCTGTCTTGGAACTGCTTTGGGTCAGTAAGGTAGAGGCTTTGCGCAAAGAGAGCCTGCATCAGCTCCTTTAAGCGCTCCAGCTTAAACGCGTAGGCGCGCAGACTCTCAATACACAGTGGTGTCGCCACCGCATACTGGCTGTAGTTTTGGTTGCTCAGGACACCATGTGGCAGCACCGTGAGGCTGCTTACACTGACCTCACTGTCCATGCCGATGGCGTCGTGAGCACCGCTCACGCCATTGGCGCCGCTGCTATTGCCACTTCCACTGCCATTGCCATTGCCATTGGTAGTGGTAGTGGTAGTGGTGGTAGTGGAGCTGTCGCTGTCGCTAAAGGTAGCGGCCAGCGTGGCATTGGCACTGCGGCTATCGGCAATGTAGGCCATGCCGATTTGCTGTAACAGCTGTAAGAGCAGGCGGATTTGCGTGCTGACATTAAGACCGCAGCGCTGCACCATCGCCGCTACTGGGCTAACCATAATGGTGTACTGCAGCTGTGCATATTGTTGGGCTAAGCAGCTGACCTGTGCTGTCAGAATGTGGCAGTCGTGTAAGAGCTCTATGACCGCAAGGTACGAGCTCTCCACCTCAGTAAAGAGCGCGCTGATCTCATCAAGGCTCTGCTGGGCCTGAGCCACATCATCAGCGTTAAGCTTGGGGGCGACCTGTTGCAGCGTGTCATTAAGGGCCGAGAGCTGCTCACGGAAAAGCTGCGACACGTTTTGCGCTAAGCTTGGGTGTGGGTTAAAGAAGACGCCCACGGGATAGCGCTGCGAGCCCACGCCTTGGAAGGTCTGGCGCTCGGCTAAGTTGAGAGCTTGACGGCCACCTTGCAGCGAGAACTCGTTGTAGGCAAAGACACCGCTTTGCAGCGTGTGGCTCTCGTACACGGCGTGGATATTACGCCACAGCAAGGTGCTGATACCCTCTAAAGGCATGGCCCAAGTGAGCTTGAGCGTGGTGCCTTTACGGCCATCGGCAAAGGTAGGTGTGACGTCAAAGACTAAGGTTGTGTTTTCCTTGCTGACGGAGGTGCTGGCCTTGAGCTTGTTCTTGGTACCAGCGCTGCGCTTTTGCTGCGCTGCAAAGTACTTAGGGTAGTTTAAGAGCGGGTGTGGCTCCGCTTGCGAGCTCTCAGCGTCTTTGAAGGTAAACTCAAACTGTGGCACCGCACGGATTAACTCACTTAAGAGGGGGCCGTAGCGGCAGCTAAAGTAGGTAGCCACAGCGTAGTTGATCTCATGGAGCTTGGCGCGCTTGAAGTTAAACTTGATGCTGAGCTTGGCAAGCTTGGCTGATTCGGCCTTGCCACCTTGATCGCTGGATAAGAAGCGCAGAATGACCTGGCTTAAGCCCACGAGAAAGTCATCGCACTCGATCTTGTCAGAAAAGATGAGCTTTTGCCATTCCTTGCTGATGCTCTTGGCCTCGGCGGTACCGGCATCAAAGATGCGGCGCTTCTTTTGGAAGAAGTCGTAGAGGGCTTGCGTTTCGGTCGCGCTGTCGCTCTTGTGGTCGACTAAGGCAATAGTGGCACGCTCATCGTCACTCAGCTGGTCTTCCTCACCATAAGCCTCGTCATCAAAGAGGGCCAAAGTACGCTCGGAGAGCTTTACTTTGACCTTGCTCTGCTTGCTTAAGAAGAACTTTTCCAGCTTGCCATGCCATGGCACTAAGCATAAGAGCTCGTAGATCTTGCCGTAGCCATCATCGTCTTCAAAGTGCTGCAGGTAGTTTTTGATGAGCGCCGCTTCTGTGGTGGTAAAAAGTGCCGAGTTTGGGCGCTTATCTACAATCTGGCCATCTTCACTGATGCTGACACTGTCATTTTCCGCGCCGCCGTCAGCGGCAAAGGATGCCTCTTCTAAGGACAAAAAGGTCGTGGTGAGCACCTCATATTTGAGCGGGGTGGTGTTGTCCTGATTGTACTTGGCACGGTAGCTGATGCGGTTTTTGGTCAGGGCCGCCAGCTCTTTACGATAGAGCACCTTGGTGGCGTCCTTGAGCTTGTTTTGCGTAAAAAGCTCAGGATCAAAAGGAAAACGCAGCACCGGCAGCGCCTCTCCAAAGGCACGGCGTAAATCGTGATGCTGGCGATAGTGGATGATAAGCATGCCGAGGTACTGGGCGATCTCGGCAGCGGTAGTGTTAAAGGCGGCATCCTCGGCGGCCAGCAGCGAGATGAGTCGCTCTAAAGGCTTGCGCTCGAGCTTGTTGTCGGTAATGGTGACGCCTAAAGCAGAGGAGCACTCATCGATAAAGTGTAAGACCTGCTCATCGAGGATCTCTTTGATTTGGTCGTTACCGAGGCGTAGGAGGTTAGCGGTGGTATCGACGTTTTCGCCGCTGGTGACGGCGGTGACGATAAACTTACCTTTTTCGAGGTGGTTACGCCACCATGAGGCATCGGCTGTAGTAATGGTGACGTTGGGGGCAGTGCTCAGCTTTTGGCTGGCTCCGACAATGGTATGGCGGGGAATCTTAAAGCTTAAGCAGTCGAGGTCACAGAAAAAGCCAGGGTTGTTGAGCTTGTAGGAGTTGCGGTAGAGCTCGATGTAATCGATGATCGCGACAATGAGGTTGGGGTCTAAATGATCGAAGCAGATAATACCCAGCTCTTTGCTGCCGTCGAGGCTGCGGTCTTGATAAGACTCTTGGTCTTGTGGCAGGTAGCTCTTGAGCTTTTGCATGGCCACGTAGCTCAAAAAGAGGTTGCCGATGCGTGTAGCTTGAGCTTTTTGCGTATAGTAGTTGTTGATGGCGGAGTCTAAAGCGCTACGCTCCGCAGCGGTGAGCTGAAGTTGGAAGTCAGCAGAGACGGCAGAAGAGTCAAGAGAGGTAGGCGTGGTCATAAATAGCAAACCTACAAAGTTGCGGAGGTAGCACCAAAGGGGTGGCAGCAGAGGGTTGCGGGCAGTGAGCCCTAATGCAGCGCAAGCGACGGCAAGTCACTTCCCGCGCCACGGAACAAGTGATCTCAGCGGTGACGACGAAAGCAGAGGGGAGTGTTGCTAACGTCCAATCCCTCGAGATAAATGCTGCAGGTTAGCCAGAGTCTCCTTTAGCTGGAGCGCTCATGGTTGCCATAAATATGCAGTCATCTCTGAGGTCAGTCGTTTCTTTGCTTAGCGGCGTTGGCGTGGTGTAGTCCTTAGCGGCGATAAGGATTGCGCACATAGTCGCAGTAATCGCTGAGGCTAATGAGCAAATCCAGTCTAATGAGCTGGCTTTTCAGCGCCTTGAGGTTCTTGTCAAATTCCTTATCGTCCACATGATACGGCTCCGAGCGGTCACTTTGTACATAGTACTGTGCCTGCGCTGGGGCCAGCACCAAATGGTAGCGCTGATAGAGGAGCTCCAAAAACTCAGAGAGCATCATCGGCTGGGCCGGATCGACCAGCGTCATGATGAGCGTGCGTAAAAGCTCGTCACTTAAGGCGTAGTAGAAGGTGCGGGCATAGTCACGGGAGATCAGACCAATGTCCTTGCCAAAGCTACTGTGCAAGCTCTCATGGTGCTTGTGGCGTTGCGCTGCTGCCTCGACTATTAAGTCTTCCACCTGCTGATAGGAGCGATAAGGCGCGCTGCTTTGTGGAATATTGAGCCAGCGGGAGCTCTCCTCTTGTCTGTCATCAGCTGTCGCACTGACACGGGCGTCACGGGTGGCGCCATTGCCGGAGCTGGCACTGTCGACAATGGTCATGTGCTCAAGGTCAATGACCATGCTAGGGCTAAAGCTAAAGCAGGCACGGATTAAGTTGCACAGCAGCTTTTGCTCCTCAATCGTGAGGCGCTTGCGCTCTAAGAGGAAAGGTGCGGTGCTGGTAATAAAGGCCCGTAAGTGCTGGCGAATGTAAGGCGTACTGAGATCAAGATGCAGGTGCGTATTGGCACGCAAGCGATCCATGGACAGGTCACGGAGCTTATCCTTACTGAGCTTGTCGGCCACCACGACCATGTCAATGTTGTGCTTTTTTCCAAGGAGCAAGCCCACCTTGTGGCTGACCTCTAAGAGGTAGACCATAACGTGCAGCTGTCCCATGGTACCTAAGGCTAAAAACAGATCCTGCTTGGTGAGGTTTAGTGCCAGCAGATGGCTGTAGTCCTCATAAGCCACGCTATAGAGCGGAAGGTACTTGTAAGGCACAAAGCGCGTGGTGTTAACAAAGGCTAAGACGCGACTGGTGTTACGGCGCTCATTGTAGGTGTGCAGCTGCTGCAATGCGCGAATGGCGTTTTGCTCGTGCTCCGTGTGCGTACTCTGGCCTAAGGCGTGAGCGAGAATATTGAGCGGGTCAGGGGCCTGAAAGAAGCGCTCTACTAAAGCGGTGCCTACTGTATCTGTATGGCTCTTGCCTGTAGCCTCACCCGTGGTTTCTGTAGCGCCAGAGGCGGCATGAGGGGCATTATTGGTCGCAGCAGTAGCGGCAGAAGTAGCATGAGCTTGGTCATGGGCATAGGCGCGCGCTAAAAAGGTAAAGACCATCTGGCCTGCACCTGACATCTGCTTGTTTTCGATCTTGAGGCTTTGCTGCAAGCCCCAGAACAAGGCGCTATAACCAAAAGGAAAGAGCAGCTTGCTTTGCCAGAGCTTGTCGTCCTCAAGATTAATTGCCCAGTTGCGTAAGAGGTTTACCGCTTTGGCAAAATCACTAAACTTGTGGTGAAAAACTTGGGCTAAGCGCGTAAAGGTCTCAGGCACTAAATCCTGTTGCCACAGCGCCTCTAAGTTACTGCCACTCTCAATAGCATCATCGTCATCGGTGTCATCACCGCTGGCACCACTGACGCGGCCGCGCTTTGGCGCTGGTGGCTGGTTGCTGGCAATAAATTGCTGCTGCCATTGCTGCCACTTGTCCTCATCAGAGCCCTCACTCTGGGCAATGGTATTGAGGCTGACATTGTTAAAGAGAATACGGCGTAAGAGCAGGTTACGGGTCTTGGTAAAGGCAAAGCCACCGTGTTCACTGCTGCC
The DNA here is from genome assembly GCA_018884035.1 of Candidatus Anaerobiospirillum pullicola. Classification (GTDB taxonomy): domain Bacteria; phylum Pseudomonadota; class Gammaproteobacteria; order Enterobacterales; family Succinivibrionaceae; genus Anaerobiospirillum; species Anaerobiospirillum pullicola. The sequence goes on along the minus strand of JAHLFE010000193.1, from coordinate 17,514 downwards.
GTGGGCGGAGAGGGGCTCCTCTGGATTTTGGCAGGCTAAGACCTGTAAGAGCTCGAGGATATTGCTCTCGCGGCACTCATTGGAACTTGGCAGTACACCGTAGAGCATTTCCTCAATGGCAAAAAGGGCGTAGGAAGAGATGGTGCCTAAGTGGTAGCGCTCGCCTAGGATCTGGTCTTCTTGTGTAAAGAGGGCTTCTAAGTGGTCTTTGGTGTTGAGAGCGACGCTCTGTCCCCGACCAAAGAGCTCTTTAGCCGCATTGAGGGTGGTAGCTACAGGTAAGGTGCGTTCAGCACTGCTGAGGCCCTCAGCAGCGGTCGAGTCTGGCGTGTTTTCGCTTACGGCTACAGCCACTGTCTGCTGGGCGCTGTCCTGAGCTGCACTCGCATCATCATCATCATCATAATTAACAACAGCAGCACTCTCTGTCGTTTCTTGTGCCGTCAGAGCGCTGTCTGCAGAGGCTGCAACGGGAGCGGTAACGCTGTCTTCCTCAAAGGTAGCGGCAAATACTGTCTCCGCTGGTGTTACGGCAGATGTCGCAGTAATGTCCACAGATTCAATTGGCTCTGTCACCACAGTGCTGGCCACGCTAGCATCATCAGTTGTTGTGGCGGCAGACTCATCTTCAGTCTGCGGAGCAGCTGCTGTTGTGGTCGTGATAGCCGTGCTCTCCTGCGTAGAATCAGCCTCACCGTCTGCGCTAGTGTTGTTGTCCTCAGTGTTTGCGGCTTCTTTAGACTCAGCGTCTGCGGTAGTGCTGTTGTTATCCTCAGTGTTTGCGGTTTCTGCAGCCTCAGCCTCAGCGTCTGAGGTAGTGCTGGCGGCTTCTGCACTGATAGCGCTGTTCTCGGGGAGAGCCGCATCATCATCATCATCATCATTATCATAAGCAGTAGCACTTGGGCTCAGAGCGTTGCTGGCGGACATGTCGAAAGCAGGCTTGGTGTGAACTTGAGCGGTGCTCTCAAGACTGGTGTCTGCCGCGGCAGGAGCGGCACTGCTGGCCTCGGATGCGCTGCGCTCACAGGCACTTGCAGTGGTGTCAGTAGTGCCTGTGGTAGTGCTGTCTGGGTCATGCGCGGCAGTCTCTGGAGCTGTGCTCGCCGTGGCCTCAAGAGCAGCAACAACGCTGGCGTCATGAGCAGCAGAGGCGTCAGTGGCATCAGTGCTTACAGGGGCGCTGATAGTGTTGTCCTCTGCTTGGTCGCTACTGTTGTTAGGCTCGCTTGCAGTCAGGGGCTCTGTTACTGGCTCTGTGGTCGGGCTCACCGCAGCGGTGGCAGTAGGGGCCGTACTGCTCTCAGTAGTGCTCGCAGTGAGGTTCGCCTCAGCACTGTCTTCGTTGTGGGCAGTTGCAGCAAGTGGTGCTGTCATCTCTGGGGAGGGCGTCTTAGTAGTGTCGTCACCATGAGAAGGGGCAGCGGCTATGGTGCTACTCTGCTCTGTGCTGACCTCTTCTTCAGGGAGGCTGTCCTGTGTCGTGACCGTATTTACCGCGCTAGCAGCAGTGGTAGCAGCGGCAACAGCGGCATCACTTGTTGTGCCTGCAAAAGTAGCGGTGTTATCGTTGCTGGCGGCGGCAGTGCTGCTCTCAGTGGCGTCAGGAGAGCTTGGCTCGGCCGTATTATCCTGAGCGGTCGCTACCGACTCTGCACTTACAGCAGTGGTGCTGTGTGCTGGCGCAGAGGTAGTAGTACTAGCAGCGCTGCTTGCAGACGCTGGCTCTTTAGCGCTGCTTTGCTCCTCATCGAGCCTAATGCCAAAGAACTTGAGGAGCGTATTGAGCATATTGCTACGCTTTTGTTCGGCAATGCCCTTGCCGCTGGGCGTGTTCTCGGAAGCAGACTGGTCTTGCGGTTTCATCGTAAAGCAAACTGGTTAAGAAAAATCGCTGTGAGCAGCAAGGTTGTGGTCAGGGCTACGTGGCGCTCAAGCTACCACGCAATCGAGCCGGCCGCATTGATGTCGCAGAAGATGATATTGCTCAGCGTCTTATCAATGGTCTCATTGCTTAAGACCGCATGGTTGTTCTGCGCCGCTGCCTCTTCTTTGTGCCACAGGCGTGAGGTGATAATGGCGTCCATATCCGCCTTAAAGGCGTTAATCTCCTCATTGCACTCGGCCGAAAACGAAAGTCCCATTACGCCGTGCGCCAGCGAGAGCAAGTACTCACACATCTTTGGGGTGAGCTTCAACTCTGGTTGCAGCTGCGTTGGTGGCGTTGCTGCTTGCTGCTTTTGCTGTTTCTGCTGCTCAAGGCGGTTAATCAGTGCCGAGGCCTCCACGCCGGTAAAGACGCCCTGACTTTGCATCAGCATCAGCTGTTGCATCAGCTGGTTGACATCAGGTGCCGCCTGTGCGTCTTTGCGCTGATAGCGGTAGATCAGTGCAGGAATGCCGTCCATATCCTGAGACAGGGCAAACTCTAAGCGCGAGGCGTTATCGCCACCGACGCTCACCATAAACTGCGACTTGTTGTAGATCACGCAGTAGGCCGTAGGGTTGAGCTTATTGTTGGTGGAGACAAAGACCTTGTCATCATCCTTGAGCACCATCATCACCGTAAAGGCGCGATTGAGGCCGACAATGAGATCCTTGGCGACGGCATCAATGCTCAAGTCCACCTCAGGCAGCTCTAAGCGGCGCTTTAAGTAGAGGTACTCCGCACTAAACTTACCCGCTGTGAGCAGGTAAGGCTTAAATAAGCCTAAGTTGAAGTCACCACGACTGTAGTCGTTGTACGGCATGGTGAAAAAGAGCACACGGCGCAGAGAGGAAAGCGCTTGCTGCATTTGCTCAAGTTGCAGCTTGGTTTGGGATTCCTCTAAGTTGATTTGCTCGCGGTCGTCGCTGACTTGCTCATTGTCACGCAGCTGGGCCATGAGCTTTTGTACCTGAGGGTAGAGGCCAAAGCGATCTTGGGACTGCAATTGCTGCTGATGCGCCCCTGTAAGGGCGCTGTCGTGCTCACCAAAGAGCATAAAGTTATCAATGAGCTTAGAGCTAAACTCACCCACGCCCATTTGAGCCAGCGGCTCAAAGATAGGTGGCTTGCTAATGAGGTTTAACCCCAGCAGGTTGTCAAAAGGTAAGGAGCGCTGCGCCAGAATTCTCTCTTTGTCTTTGCTGACCTTTTGGCAGGTGAGATAGTTGCTGGCATCGAGGCGCTTACTGGTAGAGCGCTTGCCGCTTTTGGTGGTGATCTCACTGATGCTTGGTGTCATGCCTAAGAGGGCATTGGCAATGATGAGCAGCACATTGCGAATGCTAAAGGCCATGCCGCTGTCTTTGAGCAGCTCGCAGATTTCACAAAAGCGCGTCAGCACCTGTGTCTGCTGCAGGCTGCAGCAGTTACGCACAATAGGGCAGGTCGCGTAAAGAGCGCAGTCTTTACAAGGCTGCCAATAAGCCGATTCAGGATCGATGAGGGTGGTGAAGATATTCTTGATGACGTCCACACTGATGCAGGCGGACATGTCAAAGATCTTGACGCCAGCGGCTTGAAAAGGCGCATGCATCAGCATGTGTCGCTCCATGTGGTCACGCAGTGTCTTAAAGACGTGGCTGTGGCTTGACTGGTCAGAGCTGACGCAAAACTCAAGGAACTTGCCGTTGTTTCCAGCCAGCAGCATGATCTTGCGGCGGGATGGAGTGGCGGGAATGGCTGGCGTCGCTGCTGCTGTCTCTGTTGCAGCTGTTGCCGACGCAGGGGCCGCTGTCGCTGCTGCTGAGGCCGCTGTGGTTACTGCTGGGGCTGCCTCGTGCTCTCGTAAGATAGCTTCAAGCTCGTGCCGTAAGAGCAGATTGACCTGAGGCTTAGCCTCGACGACTTCGGTGAGATCCTTGACCACAGTAAAGTCGCAGTTACCGGCGCTAAATTGGAGGCATCCGGCAAAGGCCTGTTCGCCGCTAGCGTCATCGGCACAGAGCTCTTGCCACTTCAGTTCTGCTTCATCTGGGGAGAGGAAGTAAGGCTGGCCTGCTAATTCCTGAAAGAGGCGATGCAGGAAGTGGGTTTTGCCGTCACCGGCTTGGCCGGAGATGAGAATGGCGACGCTGTGCCCATGGATCTGGACATTGCTGCCGTCTAAGAGCTTTTTGATCTGCTCGACGTAGAGGTCTTGCTGTGGCAGGTTGATGTTAAACGGGGTGACACCCAGCTTACGCGCGGTGTTTTGCACGTGCTCGTCGAACTGGTTGGAGCCTCCAGCCCATGGCCCGTAGATTTGCAAAAACTGGATAAAGTTTTTGTTGGGTATGCTTGGCGTGGCCATGAGCGGCTCCTTTGAGCACAGTAGTGCGTGAAGGTGACAGCGGTGAGTGGAAGAGGTCAAGGCAACCTGAGAGGTAGGGCTTGAGGTAGCGGTCCCTAACAGGCGTTAGGATATGAGGGAGATTGTAACATGCAGGGCCGGATGCTGTGAGGGCAGAGACCACAAAGCGCTCTTTTGCAGGCATCTTTTGCGCCTTGCAATCCGGCGCGCCAGCGCCGCAGGTACACCAAGTTAAGTGCATAGCGTCTGCTCTTGCCACCACCACCACCACCACCACCACCACCTCCTCCTCTTAGCAGTGCCAGTCCTGTCATACTCCTTTAAGATAAGTCTCTCTCTGGCCTAACACTAAGTGTCCCTTGGCAGCGCCATGATCTCGAGGACAGGAGAGGATAGGAAGGACAGCGAGCGTTTTTCCTCTATGTATTGGCTTAAAAGCGGCCTTTGCGGTGGGAGTAAGCCCCTTGATGGATAGAAACCTGCTCCATGGAGCAGCAAACTCCATGGCTGCAAGGGAGAATAACTTTTGCCTGATGACAAGGGCTGCCTCCTCAGCGTCGCTACCGCGACCTACCTCTGGGGTAGGTTAATGGCTTGTAGCAGACTCTTTCGAGGTAAAGCTTGAGTGCAAAGTAAGGCAATTGACCTCAGTTTTGTGGCATAAGCTCCTTGCTTTGGCCCATATTACCTTGAAGTAGGTGACCAAGAAACGCCTTATTTATGCGCTTGGTAAAAATTAAGATCGACACACGCACGAGCGGTGACTATACCTGCAAGGCTCATTGTGCGTAGTGTCTTGGCACTGGATAGAAACAACAAAGGCGGGAACAATCCCGCCTCTGGTGATAAGTGTGGTGTTTGCCGCGCGCTATTCGTCGTCTTGCATGCCGGAGAACAGAGCGCTATAAGCGGCCTCTTTGATGTCCAGTTGGCTTTGTGGAGCCTTACGACGCGAGGTAGCGCTAGGTTGCTTCGTGCGCGCGTCAGCGTGTAGCTTGAGCTTTCTGCCCTTGCCCGTAGCGGCAGCCGAGAAGGTGCTGGCTTGGGCACTCTTCTTAGTTTTAACCTCTTCAACGGTCGTGACCATGGTGCCATTAGCGCTACGCACAGTACGCGTGATATTGCCCACTTCCACCACCTTGCGGCGACGCACTACGCGTGGCTTTGGCTTTTCCTCGACCTCTGGCTTTGGTGGCTCAGTAACAGGACGCTCCTCTGGCTTTAAGCGAGTGGTAAAGACACGTGGCTTTGGTGCGTTGTCTTCTTCCTCAACTTGCTCTGGAACCTCTGGCTCTGGCTCTTCTGGCTGTGGTTGCTCGGCCATAATGGCACGTAAGCGCACCTGACTTACTAAGTTTTGGAAGTTCCACGCGTCATCAGTGTCAAAGAGCACGGTGACTAAGAAGTTCACACGCTCCTGTAGGCTCATAACAGGGCCAAACTCACGTAAGCTTAAGAGCGCAATCTGCGCACAGGAGGCACTAGGATCGTCCATGCTGATGTTAAGGTCGTTACCGTCAGCAAGCAGCGCATCTAAGGCTTGCGTAATCTCTGGGGTTGGCTCCTCCGGCACAAAGGCAGGAGGAATCTCAGCGGCGGCTTCAGCACTCTGTGCCTCCCCCGCAAAATTGTCCTGTCCTTCCTGATCTTCCATGGCTCCATCTGTAGGGGGCATTTCTGTGTTTTCCACAGGAGCCTCAGGGGTTTCCCCTTGAGGGGCCTCGGCGCTTTGTACAGGAATAACACCAAAGTCACGCTCAAAGACACGCGTCACTAACTCTTGCAGTGGGCGCACGTACATTGAGCCGTGGTAAGCCACATCTAATAGCTGCTCACGCTCTGCATTGTTTAAGAGACCAAAGTAAGCCTCTAAGATATGCTTGGCTAACAATGGTTGCAGTTCTTGTAACTCTGGAGGTAAGTGGGCCGAAGGCAAGCCCATGCTGCTGTCAAACTTTGGCGGTTGTGGCTGCTCCGGCTCTGGCGCTGGCGCCGCTTCAGCTTGAGCTCCGTCACCAAACATGGCGGCAGCAGCGGCGGCTAAGTTGTCAGATGGGGTAGCAGGTGCAGCCTCAGGGGCAGGTACAGCCTCTGGGGCCGCATGGTCTGCAAAGGTGGCAGCGGCGGCAGCGGCTAAGCGGTCAGCTAAAGATGGCTCAGCTTGTAGAGCAGGTTCCGCCTCCGGTGCAGGTGCTGCTGTCTTGGCAGCCTTAATGGTCTTGACGCCAGTGGTCGGGGCCGAGTCACCAAAAGTGGCGGCAGCAGCGGCAGCTAAGCGGTCAGCAAGCGAAGGTTCCGCCGCAGGGGCAGTTTGCTCAGCAGCAGGTGCGGCAGGGGCAGTATCACCACCAAAGGTAGCAGCGGCGGCAGCGGCTAAACGGTCGGCTAAAGATGGCTCAGCTTGTGGAGCAGGTTCCGCCTCTGGGGCAGGAGCTGCTGTCTTGGCTGCCTTAATGGTCTTGACGCCAGTGGTCGGGGCCGAGTCACCAAAAGTGGCGGCAGCAGCGGCAGCTAAGCGGTCAGCAAGCGAAGGTTCCGCTGCAGGGGCAGTTTGCTCAGCAGCTGGTGTGGCTGGGGCAGCATCACCACCAAAGGTGGCAGCAGCGGCAGCGGCTAAACGGTCAGCTAAAGATGGCTCAGCTTGTGGAGCGGTCTCCGCCTCGGGGGCAGGTGCTGCTGTCTTGGCCGCCTTAATGGTCTTGACGCCAGTGGTTGGGGCCGATTCACCAAAAGTAGCGGCAGCAGCGGCAGCTAAACGGTCAGCAGCAGATGGCTCTGAAGCCTCAGCGCTCTCTTCTGGCTCGGTGTCTTGATTACCAAACAGCGCCGCAGCGGCAGCGGCTAAACGGTCTGCTGGGGACATCGACTCCACATCAACGGCAGAGTCATTTTCCTGATCTGCTTGCCCCCCAAAAGTGGCTGCAGCGGCAGCTGCTAAGCGCTCAGCTGGCAAAACTTCTGCGGCTTGATCCTTAGTTTTTGGAGATGTGGAGTTTTTGTTAGACATAGCGGCGGAGTCAGCAAGTATGCGTTAAGAGAAACTCTGTGGTGGGCAACGTACTTCTTTTGGTCTTAAGCGCACAGGTGGGCTGAAGACATTACGGCGCGTTGCTCTTCTCGTGAAAAATTATGGGGGCAGCGTCACGACTGCCAGCAAACAAACAAATTAAGGGGTAGAGATTGTAAGCATGGGCCGCAGTCGTTGCAAGCAGTTCTTAACATTAAGCGCGCTACTTTGGCAAAAGAGCGTAGCATTGCTTAGCTTGCTTGAGACGGCGCTGTATTTTCCCCCCCTGCAAGGACGCTACTGCAAGAGCTCAATTTTCTCGCGTGGCGCAGAAAAAACACTCTGGCGTAATGGCAGAACGCGGTATTCACTATTTTACGCTAATGCGGCCTTACGTGGAAAAACATTGGGCCAAGAGTGAGGGCTCTATCGTATTATTAGCCTATCGTGTGTTTGGCGTAGCCGGTATTAAGAGCTCAGATTCTGCTGTGCGTCAGAGTACCTTAGTGGTATGACAATGGGAGCTTTTTACCTTGGCAGCTTGTTTTTTCTAGGTAGGCGCGCTGACGCCTCTTCACACCAGCTCACGAGCCTAAGGGCCATGGAGTGCTGCTCGCATTAGCGTGTGTTTGGCTCTAAAGCGCAGTAATACCAAGGCAAGCAAACAGAGGCACTGGGGGCAGCATGGCCTGTGGCGTGACTATCATTGAGGATAGTGTCGGTGCCCTTTCTCTACAAGCCATAACCACGCACCTAACATGCACCTAAAGTGGGGCGCCCCCTCTTGCTTGCCGCGTCCATGATGACAACCTTGCAAATGCTCAACAGAGCAGTCTTGAGCTGCCAGCGCACTCCACTTCAAGCAAAACCAACAGCGGCTTAAGCAGGCAGCTTGCAGTGAGAACAGACGCTCTTATTGCCCCTTAGGGTAAGTGCTGGAAGCTTACTTCCATGGCTTCATTGTGGCTTTCTGTGGCGCCTTGCTTTTATCAGTGGCGATTGGCGTCTGTGGTGCGCTGGTGGTTGCTGCTTTGTCAGTTGTGCCCAGCATTATTTGTGTGACTTGCTTGAGGCGCGTTTGGGCAGTGCTGCCCTCGGCCTCACTTCCTAAGAGGATCGCAGCTACGGCCGCTAAGCGCTTGTGAGCCTTAGTTGTAGGCAGGCCCTTACTCTTAGTATGGTGGCTGGCTTTACGTCCGGTAAAAGGAGCTGCGCTGGTGCTCTGTGCTGCAGCAGGAGGCGATACTGACTCCGCCTCTTGTGCGTGTGCAGTGTTGCCACCCGCCGCGCTGGCTGCTTTGTCAAGTGCAGCAGCCTGTTGCTTTGGTGCTGGGGAAGCGGCTGCGTTCTTCTTGTTCTTTGCGGTTGGGCTGGCAGTAGATCCCACTTCAGTAGAGCGTGGTGCATGCTTCTTAATGATCTTAACCCCTGATAAAGAGCTACTGCTCAGGGGAATAATATTGTGCGACTCATGGACGTCTCTGTCTAAAGAAAGCTCGTCATAACTGACAGCATCACTTTCATCATCATCACCCAAGGCGGCTGCGCCAAAGAGAGCTTGGGCCGCTGCTGCACGGACTTTGGCACTGTGTTGCTGCGGATCATAGTGGGCCATAACCGCTGCCAAATGGCGCCGCTGGCGCTCACCATCGTCATCGTCAGCACTAGCAAAACCGGCAGCTCTATGCGTATCTTCAGCGGTAAACGTAGCAGCGTCGTCGCTTAAATCGTATCCGGACTCATCGTCATCAAAGACGTTCGTACTGGTCGAGCTGATTGCTGGCACAGACGAGCGGCGCGGCAACAGGGCGTCCACTTCATCCTCGTCGTCAGCTTCATCACTGTCCCCATCATCTGCGTCGTCCCTGTGCGTAGCATCGTCCAAAGCATCATAGTCGTAAACATCAGGACGGTCTCTTAAGGCCGAGCCTGCTGGAGCGTTCAGAGCAGCGCTGTCCTCTGCCGCCTCCAAGGACGCAACATCAAGAAGATCGTCCTCTGCAAATAAAGCGTCATCCTCGCCTGCAATAGCGTCGAAGTGCTTGGTGTCCAGCGCTTGTTTTCGTGGGGTAGTTTGAGGTTGGAGCAGAGAATCTTTCTGTGCTGATTTTTTGCGGACCAATCTAACACCTCATTGTGAGCAACGGTAAAACGTGGCTGGAAGGTTGGAGTGGTGATGTAGAGGTATGGTACCTGTGGTTAAACACCAGCATCAAGTGGCGCTCGTGGTTCCAGCTGTTGCGTTTACGTCCACTTTGGCTTGAAAGCGTGCTTCCGAGAGCTTGTGGTGACAGGGCGGTTAGAGAGTGAGGAGAGCAACGTCAGAGAGGAAGTAAGGGACTCTGTGTTTGAGCACGTTAGCACATATGGGCGTATTCGGCACAGTTAAGCGCTATAACGGGGCATGGCATGCATGGCAGTATGTCCTCTCGCGCACTGTCACATGTAACCTCAAGGCAGAAAGGATGCCTTAGCCGTGTGTAGACAGCGGCATAGCGTTTTATCCCTGAGAATGAGTTCTTGCCGCTTGCGCGGTAAATGCGAGCAGTGCTGGGGCATGGAGGAATGAGTAATGAATTGAGAGGAAGGATAGAGGGGCGGGCGCTGTTAGGAGGTAGTGGTATGCCAGCCTTTGCTCTTAGGCGCTTACGCATGCCATGGCTGGGAGGTGATTACTACCTGCACCTGTGATCCTAAGGTAGGTGTTTATCCCAAAGAGCGAGTTCACAGCATCCCTCAGGGTTGACAAAGACACTCCAAGTCAGATTGCAGGATGGATAGCAGCTGTTTGCCACTGTATCACCACGAGCACCTTTCTACGCTCTATTGGTGGTTTAAGTGCTCTGGTATGGTGGTGTTCACCGCAGCCAGTCTATACCCGCGAACCTAAGAGTGAACAGCGCAACTCAAAGTACTGCAACTATATCCCTCATGGTGATTAAAATGCCACAATCAGCTTGTAGGCTCCTGAGCTTCACTTGCAGCACTAAGCCTCATAGGGCATCAATGTACACCAAGAGCATCATAAAGCTATGGCGGGCTTAAGTTCGCGTGTATGCAGCCAACCCAGTCTCTGAGGTAAGGCTGCTCTCTGGTCAGTAAGAAGGCGTTTTTCGGGCAGATAAGAGCGTAGTTTGGCTACCGTAAAACTGCGTGAGCTTGTATCTTTATGGCGCAAAAGCCGATATTCATGCGTATTCTGCAGCGTTTTCTTTTGGGAATAGCTGATATACTAGTATGGTAGTTTTAGTGATGTATACCGCATAAATAAGCTGTTATTGGCGAAACAGCCAGTAGAGATGGCTAAGCACAATGAAAAGATTGTTCACTTTGAGGCTGCAGAAATTGCCCATGCTGTGATAACTTGCTTTCAATTACGTGTACTACAACCATCTTAATCGCTTGCGGTGGTAGCAGCGTACTGCTAGCTTTTGCCTATGGTGTTCGCAGCACTTGCTTGCTGTAGCATTGTTTGGACACCTCTGAGGAGGATAGGCCATGGTATGGTGTAAGCGCTTAGGTACCAGACGCGGTCATGGGTAGCTGGCGCTGCTGCGCGCTATTGTGGCTCACAGCTGTGTGGTGTGACCCCGTCAGGCGGTAAGACAGCAACATTAAGAAAGTAGGTAAGCACGTAAGCACCACGCTTGCGCTTAAAACATAAGCAGGGGCTATCACGGCTTTAAGCCTTAACCCCATAGTGCAGTAGGCAAGTACACCGGAAAAGCTGCGCTGTAACCGCCTTACTCAACGCCAGCTCCTTAAGAGCGTGTACCTTACTTGAGACTAATAGCAGAGATTACGTCGTTATAAACAGACCTTGTTGGCGCTTACCGCGCTCGCACGGCCTTTTTTGTTTACGACAACTTGCATACTAGTATACAAGTGAGTGTTAAAAGCTAGAGGTGGCGCAGTGGTGGCTCTGCTCAGAGTCATAACTACAGTTTTATGCAAACTGGCCGCTTTACAGGCTTTGCAAGTGTATTTGCTGCTTGCTTTTGCTTCTTTTTTTGTCGTAACTAGAATCGCTCTGGGCTGATGCGGTTTTAGCAGGAAAGAAAGAGGAGAGGGCAGTACCATTTAAGACTGATGTTCTCTGTGCCTTGTTTGCCAGTTGGAGCCTAGTTTTTATGGGTTTTGCTTCAAGACAAATTGCGTCTTTGCGGCTAAAAGCATAGCCGCAAAGCTGATGCAGAATATAGTGGAGGAGCGCAGTGCGGTGCTTAGTGGCAGGTGAGGATAAAAGCCACTCAAGCATGTAGCGCTGTGTATTGTGTGTTGGAGTGCATGAGGATGGACAGCCTAAAAGTAAATCAAGGGCCGCGACGAGAAAATAAGGGGCTCCTTGTCAGCAAGGGCGGACGCTATCGTGCCAGAGCCATGAGTGACTACGAGAACGACCCTAACTTTAAGGGCCGTGTGCTGGTCTCCTTAAAGCCCTATGTGGTGCGTAAGGTCATTGTGACCATGCTCTCGCAGATGGATATCTCCGATCGGCGGCAGCTGGGTAAGGTGCGTTTTAGTGCTCCATCTTTGATCTTTACGGTGTCCTTAGCTTACTTATGCGGCTCGCGTAGTGCCTGCTCCATGGGTAAGTTCTGGGAGCACAACCGCGACTTCTTAGCGGAGGTGATTCCTGACTTTCCTCACGATCTCTATGTGTCGCATGACACGATTAAGCGCACTATTGAGAACGTGGTCTTTGAAAACTACGCGCAGTTCTTTACGCGCTTTACGCAAGCTCTCTTGTACGAGAGCTTAAATGACCTGCATCTCACGGAGAGCCTGCCAGAGGAGCAACGCTGGCTTTTTAGCATTGTGCTGCAAGAGCACTCGCTCTCTGAGCAGGAGCAGCAAAAGCAGAGTGTGCGCAAGCAGCTGGCGCCTGGCATTTCGTCACTGGTGCGTCCTTACAATGTGCTGGTGTTTGGCTGCTCTTCGCGCTTAAACTCCTTAAGCCCTGAGGCTTTGTCTGATCTCAAGTTCCACGACTCGATCCTCACGGTGCTGCGTAATTACCGCTTCTCGGGCTCGGCCTGTCTGGTTCATTTCCAGCTGGGGGCGGTGGACGGAACGCATTTTGGCTGATTCCTCCAGCCCTGCGCACTTCTTTCTGCGCTACTCCGGCGCCACTCACACTACCTGTCTCACTCCCACTGTGTATCCTCTCACCTGCCTTAGGTACGCTGCCCCTGCCCGCCGCGCTTTCACGGTTCCTCTGCGGCGTCGCCACACCGTAGTCTGCCTCTGGATAGCTTTGCGCCGTAAGCCATTTCCCGCTGTAAGGCCTTGCCCGCCCCGCTTCAGTACTTCGTCCTTGCACTTTGCCCCGCCCTATCCCCATCCCTAAGCCACTTGGCTGCCTTAAGGCGGTGCACTGCAGCAATTTGCCAGCAGCTGCCACTTTTGTTGATCAAGGGCACAAACTTGTGTACTAGCAAGCCTTAATGCTGTATCTTGCACCAAAAATAATCTGCACTCTATCACAAAATTCTTCCCAAAAATAAGCCATTTGTGTTTAATGGTGCACTAAAATAGTGCCAAGATATTGGCATGTTAACTGCTATTTCTGAGTTAGCAGAAAGCGGTTCTGTGTACAGTTTTCCCCTCTAATCTACCTTCCCAGCAAGCTTGTTAGCTTCAGCTCACCAGAGTGTGGTGAGTTTACGGTCGTCCTTGCGGCCTTAGCGGTATTGTGGTTGTGTAGCAATATCGCCAGCGCTCAATTCACTGCCGTGGTTCCCTCGTGAGAGGTAAACCTAAACAAGGTGCGTGGTGCCTTTTTCCTGTTGCCTGCAACAGCTTTAGCTTTAGCTTTACACTGCATGCTTTGGCGTGCAGGGGGAAGCATCTTGCAGGATGGCAGGGGGTAGTACCTTGAGCCATTACCACTTTCTTCTGACCTCATGTTAGAAGGAGCAGCCTATGTCCATTAGTAACATTTCTCACGCCTCGCCATGGCTGGCCGTCAAGGTTGCCGCTGCGCAAGCGCAACAGGTACAGGCCAACAAGCCAAGTGGCTTTGCTGCCTATTTAGAGCAAGCCAATGCTGTCGAGCAAGTGGGCTCTGTGACGCGTGGCACTAACGCTAGTGCGGCGGCAGCCACAACTAATGGCACAGCTACGACCATGAATCCGGTGCTGCAGCAAGCTACAGCGAGCAACTCGCCTGCGCTCTATGGGAAGCAGGATCAGGCGGCGGGAGTCGGTGCGACTGCGCATGGTCTGCAACAGACTTTTTCGGCTGCAGCTAGTGGAGCGGAGTTTGCGCAGGTTTTATCGGCGGCACAACAGCAGCTGGGCACCAATAGCACCATTGTGGGCAATAGCCATCCGCTCTCGGCGTATTGGTCACAGCAAGATGGCAGTGTAGCCTCGGCAGGTGCTACCTACAGCAGTGCCTCACAAGAGCTGACTGCTAAGGCCCAAGCGCTGACCTTGGCGCAAATTCGTGCGCAGCGTGCAGCATTAGAAGAGGGGCCTTTAGGGGTAAACCCACAAAACTCCTCGGCTGAAGCTATATTAAATGCCACTGAAGCGATTTCGCCGGAAGCGGCTTCGGCGGCTGCTTCTGTAGACAGCTCCACGGCAGCGGCGTTAATGAGCAGTAATACTGCCTCTGGGGGCAGCATTATTGACCCGAGCTTAGCGCGGGCTCATGCCTTATCGGCTGATGCGGCGCAGGTGATTCGCACCATTGAGGCGGTAAACGTCTTTTATGAGGCGGAGCGTGCTAAGGAAGCGGCGGCATCTCGTGAGCAGTCAAGTGACCTGCAAGTGGTGAGCTTAGCAGACAAGACGCTGGACTTCTCGGCGATGTTACCGGCGGGCATGCGCTCGTTTTTACAGGAATTACGTTGCTCGGAGTCGGAGATTAACGACTTTGTAAACGTGGTGGTCTTTGGCAGTGCGCATGGTCCTCATGGTCACAATGCGGCGCAGTTCTTAGGCCAAGATAGCATTACAGGAGCGCAGCTTAAGGACAAGCTGCAGAGCCTGCTCGACAGTGCGCACATTAACAGCACGGCCTTAGAGCGTGGCGACTTTGACTTTGTGTTACGTTCCCAAGGACAGGGCTTAGGTCAGACCTTAGCGGTAAACAATGGTGCTGATTTAGAGGCTCGTACTATTGAGCGCGAGTTAGATAACACCTTTAAGCGTGACATGGCGCTGTTGCAGGTGATGTCGCGTTCCAACAACCAGAGCGCCAGCCTTTTCTAGAGCTGCTACAAGCAGTTTGCCCTTACAGACCAGCCCACTTAACCGTGGGCTGTTTCGTTTCTGCTGGTGCCATCCATCCATCCATACACTCCTCCTTACTTTCCTCCTTCCTCTTTTCCCGCCATTTATCTTTAGCCATGGCGCTGTCTCTGTGGCCACCGCCTGTTCTTGTAGACCTTACTTTATAGCCTGTCATGCGCTGAGCTCGCTCCGCCCACTGGAGAAGAGTGGAGAAGACAGCCACAGCACCCCCAGATCGTTGAAAGAGCTTTGTGGGCGGGCAGGTGGCGCTGACATTGGGCAGTTGTACAGCCCCTAAATGATCGCCACCACATTGAAGCTTGAGCTGGGGGCATCCCCAGCTTTAAGGCTAGCTCATTACCCTTGAGTGTTAGGCGTCAGTAGCTCCACTCTTAGGTAAAAGCCGTATCTTAGAGGTTTGAGAAAAATCAGCCGCAACTCCTCGACGTCAGTGACGGGCAGAGCCACGCGCCTTAAGGCGCCCCTTACTCCGAGGTAACTACCCCAAAGAGCAAGCCCTCAGTGCTGTTTGCGCCAGAGCAGGCTCTCTGTAAGTAGGTAGTGCCCTCTACTTCATTCCGTCCATCCATCCATCCATCCTTTCTTTCGCCCTTCCTTAAGGACTAAGCCACAACCCCTCCTTTGCCCCCGTAAGTTACTACTCCTATTGCTGCTGGTATTGCAGCAGGATCAGCGGACACTGCGCTGGCAGCTCCTTCTTTGGTTTGGGTTTAGCCGCTACTTGCTGGCTTTTTGGTGGCGGTGGTAAGAACCAGCTATCCACCTCATAACCGCAGCCTGTGCCCTCAGGAATAGGTTGTGGCAGCACGCACTCTGGACTATCACTTGGGCAATTCAAGCGCACATGCATGTGCGCACGGTGGCCAAACCACGGCCGTAGCTTGCGCAAAAAGCCGTTGTACTCATCCTGCTCATACAGCGCACACATGTGCTTTTTGATCATCGGCGCCACAAAGATGCGATCCACACGGGGATCAGAGGCCGCCAGCTTAATGTAGGTAGCAATCTCTGGGGTAAAGCTCTCTCGTACCTTTTGCCCCTGCACAATGTAGTTATCGCGAGGGTTATTGAGCTCGGCCGCACTCAAGCGTGGCTGCGCAAAGATAAAAGGTAAGTCAACATCAAGACCCGTGTTGTGGCTGCTGTGGTTAGAGTAGGCGTAAGGGCCACCTGCTCTCTGGGAGAGGTCGCCAATGACCAGTGGTGGCAGGTCAAACTGCGCAGTGCGGGCGCGTAAATCCGCTAAGTATTGCAGCATCAGCGGGTGGGCATAGTGGCGATTGCGCCCCCAGCGCTGCAGCTGAAAGTCCTCACCTTTATCAGAGAGCGAAGCGGCTCCTGCAATACAACCATTGGCCGTGGAGCCATAAATGCGCGCCTTAGAGCCGGTGTAGGGAGTAAAGGGCCCCATGTAGAGGATGTTTTGCTCCAGAGCAGACTTTAGAGCCGATTCTGGCGAGCTGATATCAGGCATGGCCGTCTGCGGCTTAATGCTTACCGCAGGCGCTGTAGCAGAGGCAGTGGCAGTAGCGGAGGCATCTCTTACAGCGGTTACAGCAGTGTTTGCTGCCGTCTGGGCAGTAGGGGCAGTGGATTGAGACATGGGGGAAGAGCAAGCGCCGAGCATGGCGCTGCTTAAGAGTAGGGCCGTGGCCAAGAGAAGTCGCATAGGCAAAAGGAATAAAACGGGGTTGCGAGAGTGCGGGAGAGTGGGGGCATGAAGGCTAGCAGGAGGTTGAGGAAAGTGGTTCGGGGATGAGTCCGGTCATTGTCAGGCTGCGTTACGTTAAAAGGCAGAAGAGAGCTCTGTTTTGCAAGTAATTTCTAAAACTTTGTCAACAGATCTATTAGTTTTCTGTCTGCGTATTAGCCATTGCTAACTTATTAAGCAGCAAGAGCTATGCCTGCTCTAATCCTTGCTGTAACAGCCATGGTGAGGTGAAGGGGGCGATCTCACACTTCGAGCAAGCGCGTTTGCTAGATTGCACATGGTGCCAAATGGTGATGTGTCTAGAATCTTGATGGATCAAGGCATGGCAAAAATTATGGGGAGACCACCTAGAGTCTAGTCGCGATGGGAAATTTTGCTGATTTTTGCCAAGTAGGGAAGTATGTCAAGTGGGGGAGAAGAGTAGCAGCTATTTTTCTGCGTAAAGCTGATTTATATCAGCTCTATGCCCCATAGAGTTCTGCAACTTCTGAGAAACTACGTATAGTTTGTTCCTGTGAAAAAACTACATTGCACATCTTAGCCCTCGCCCGCCTGCAAGTCTATCCCATATGTATGCCTTCTTTGTCTCTAGATACGGAGAGGGCTATCTATGCTTGTGTATACAAAGACTAGTTATTTTTAGGAATTTCGCTAAAAGCTCTAGTAACTATGAAAAGTGCATATTTATCAGCTTTTTGCAGGGTGGTTTGGGGAGGAAATGCATAAGTTGCTTCACAAAAGTGCCCAAAATGGCACTAGGTGAGGGGCTATGCTTGGGCCATGGACGCAAAGGCAGTCACGCGGGCAAACGACGCTGCTGCTGCTGCAACTGGTGGCGCCACTTTGTTTTCTGCTGTTTTCGCTGCGGGGGAGGCTGGGTAGTGCTGCCGGTTGAGTTGACAGCAGCCGTGGTGTTGTTGGTCTTTGGGGCTTGCCTTTGGGTTCAGAGCTTACGCATGCAGGCAAGCGTGAGAGCGCCTACTGGTGCAGTGGGGATGCCTACGCCTCAGGCTTTGCCTGCACGCCACTTCAGCCCCAGCTGGGCGAGGTGAGGCATGTCATTACTGAGGATTGTTTATGGCCACCGGCAGTCGTCATGAGCGCCGTACCGCTCGCTTTTTAGCCCGTTTCAGGAATCGCAATCAGAGCAGCAAGCCGCAAGTGGTTACTACCGCTGCGGGCGCTGCCACAGAGAGCGTAGCTGCTAGGGCGCTTACTGCTGATATGGCTGCTGTTGCTGTTGCATCTACTGCTAC
>JAHLFE010000192.1 GCA_018884035.1 Candidatus Anaerobiospirillum pullicola | reverse complement strand
GAACCTATTAACTAATAACTACCAGTTTTTGGCTCGCTTCATAGTTGGTGGATACCAAAGCGCAGTAGTACCAATGCAATTAAGCTTTTGCTAGGTGTTATGGCGTTTGGTGTGACCATCCTTGAGGTAGTTATGGCTCTTTACCCATCACACTATGAGCCGATCCGAGCCGAGAAAAATTTTGGTAGTTAATAGTTGTTACGTTCCTAAATACGATGCTGCTAAAAAGAGCAGTGTGGCTGAACGCATCTCGATTGGTAAGCTCGTCGATCCAAACGATCGCACCCGTATGTACGCCAACTTGGCCTATACTCAATATTTTCCTGATGTGCAGCCCATAGAGGAATCAGCTCCTAGCGCACATGGCCTCAAAGTCAAGCGAGGTAGCAAAGCTGTCAACGTCAAGGCGGTGGAGCAAGACACCACAGGAAAGCAAGTTTAGCGTAGGATCAAGGTGACAAAAGACCTACACCCTAGGCCCAAGTGGCCGCGCTGTGGCGGCCGCATGTAACCTTGAGTAAGTGGGAGAGCGTTAAGCTTATGGTATTAAGTTGTCTGCCATAGAGGCGCTCTTACATCGGGCAGTTGGCTTGCATTTATTTTTCCTGATAAACAAGCTGTTTCTGCTTTGCGCCTCTACACGATAGCCACCACATTGAAGCTTGAGATGGGGGCATCCCCAGCTTTAAGACTATCGCCTTACCCTTGAGTTAAGGCAAAAGCCGTATCTTAGAGGTGTGAGAAAAATCAGCCTCAACTCCTCGTCGTCAGGTGCTTTGCCAGCCTGCTTTTTTCCTCGATGCCACTTGCCGCTCTTCTGCTCATCTCAGTAGCTGGTGCTCTAAACAAGGCCGCGTATAATACGCTCTGGTTCTGCTAAGGCAGACCGCACTCCTTGTCTTATCCTTTCTTGTTCACGGAGCACTTATGGCTACCTTCTCTTCCTTCGCCGACCTCAAAGACCTGC
Organism: Candidatus Anaerobiospirillum pullicola; assembly: GCA_018884035.1. GTDB lineage: Bacteria > Pseudomonadota > Gammaproteobacteria > Enterobacterales > Succinivibrionaceae > Anaerobiospirillum > Anaerobiospirillum pullicola. Next base: position 5,889 of record JAHLFE010000192.1, on the reverse strand, counting down.
AAAAGCAACTGCGCCAAAAAGAGGCTGATCAGGCCCAAGCTAAAGCCGATGCCATTATCGTCAGTCCCGAAAAAGAGCAGCACAACCCCTTAAAACAAAAGGCCGCCCGCTTAGCTGCCTTTACCTCTACCGCCGTTAAGGCCCAAGCTGACACACAAGCTCATGCCCAAGGACAGGATCAAGCGGCGCAGCCTATCAAGCATCAAGAAACACAAGCGCCGCCCCGAGAGCGGGATAAGTCTGCTGCTGCTGTAAGTAATGACCGCCGTTCTGAGCACCATAACCGTGAGCGTAACGGCGCTAAAGGCGCTAGTGGCAGTAATGGTAACGGCACTAACGCCACTAACGGACGTGGTGCCCGTTCCCAGGGGGAGCGTGGTCAGCGCTCCCCTGCGACCCAAGGACAAGGTCAGGGACAGGGCCAGCGTCAGCGCCAGAGCAGCAACCGCCATCATCGTGATGACAAACAGCGCGAGCAACAGCGCCTCGATCAGGCTCTACAGCGCCTGCAGCGTCACGCCGATAAGATGCGTGCCCCTGAGAAAAATGGTAATAGCCAGCAAGCTCCGGCTGACGCGGCTCCAAGCCGCAAGCAGCCTGAGCAGGCTGGTAAACAGCAGCACTCGCGCCGTAATCATCAAGAGCAGCGCCCACGTCAGGAAAAAGCCGCTTTACCACCACGTGAGGATCGCCGCCAGCCACAGGCCAAAGCCGCCCACAGCAAAAAGGACAATCAGTCCGCCAAAGTGCGCTCTCCTCTGGTGGGTAAGTACTTTGATGTTGAGGCGCTAAAGGCAGTACACGCGGTGCAGGATGAGGTGCGCTATCAGGAGCGCCGTCAGCTCTATCGGGCCTTAAATGACCTTGATCAGGTGATCAGCCGTGAGGTGATCCGCCTGCAGCAAGAGGCCAAGCGCCACTTAGCGCAGCCAGCGTCGCAAGAGAAGCAAGCTGCACCACAAACGGCACCGCAAGCAGCGCCACAGCAGCCAGTCCCAGTGGCTACCGTAGAGGCGCAGCCTGATAGCATCACGGTTCCTGCCGACGCCGCAACGGCTGCCGCTGCTTCCTCTAGCGACACGACTGCTACCATGCAGGAGGGCACTGCTGTGCCTGTAACTGTACAGGACGGCACCACTGCGCCTGCTACTGCTGCTGCATCTACTACTACTACTATTACTACATCTAATGCCTCTGAAGCTGTGCCAGCAAAAGCGGCGCTGCCAACTACCGAAGAGCTCTTAGCGCAGGCGCTGCACTCTACAGTAGTCACCACGCACCGCCAAAAACTCTTAGAGCAAGTTGCGGCAGCACAGCAAAAGCTCAAGCTGCGTGAAGAGCAAGTCCCTAGCTTAGAGTACCCTGAGCAGCTGCCAGTCAGCCAGCGCCATGATGAAATCATTAAGGCCATTAAAGAGCACCAAGTGGTGATCATCGCTGGTGAAACGGGCTCGGGTAAAACCACGCAGATCCCAAAGATGTGCCTCGAAGCCGGTTACGGCCGTAAGGGCCTCATTGGTCACACCCAGCCACGTCGTATTGCCGCTCGTGCCGTGGCTGCGCGTATAGCCGAGGAAATGCACGAGGAGCTTGGTCGCAGCGTCGCCTATAAGGTGCGTTTTACCGACATCGGCTCTGACAGCGCCTACATCAAGCTCATGACTGACGGTATCCTCCTTTCAGAACTGAGCTCTGATCGCCTCTTACTTAACTACGAGGTTGTGATCATTGATGAGGCCCACGAGCGCTCTTTAAACATTGACTTCCTCTTAGGCTACTTAAAGGGACTCTTAGAGCGTCGCCCTGAGCTGAAGCTCATTATCACTTCCGCCACCATCGATGTGGAGCGTTTCTCGGCGCACTTTAACCACGCCCCCATCATTGAGGTCTCCGGACGCACCTACCCTGTAGAAGTGGTCTATATGCCTCTTTTAGACGACGGTAAGGGGCTCTACATCGAAAGCCCAGATGGCACCGGCCACTACGAAAACCATGGTAAGCAGAGTAAGCCGTCTGTACAAGAGCTCGCTGCAGACCCTGAGCTGAATGAGGGCCCAGGCGCTTGGCGTAACAATGACGCCACGCCAGCAGGCTCCTTAAGCGCCTTACGCGCCGCCATGGCCACTAAGAGTGCAGTAAGCAGTAGCGTTGCGGCCAAGAAAAAGGCCGCTGCCGATGACGACCGTGACGTTATTGATGAGCTTGACATGCGTCAGGGCATCTTAAAGGCCTTTGACTATCTGCAAGCGCAGGGACGTGGTGACACCTTAGTCTTCCTCCCAGGTGAGCGTGACATCTTAGACGTGGCGCAATTTCTCCGTAAGGCCTCCTTACGCGATGTGGAGATTGTGCCGCTGTATGCCCGCTTAGCCACCGCCGAGCAGAATAAGATCTTCACCGAGCACAGCGGCGTGCGCATTGTGCTGGCTACTAACGTAGCTGAAACCTCGCTTACTGTGCCAGGCATTCGTTACGTGATTGACCCAGGTTTAGCGCGTATTTCGCGTTATAGCGCTCGTACTAAGGTGCAGCGCCTGCCAATTGAGCCGATCTCGCAAGCTAGCGCTAATCAGCGTAAAGGTCGTTGCGGTCGTGTCAGTAACGGTATCTGTGTGCGCCTTTACTCCAAAGAAGATTTTGCGCAGCGGCCACAATTTACTGACCCTGAGATTCTGCGCACTAACCTCGCCTCGGTGCTGTTGCAAATGGCTTCGCTCCGCTTAGGCCGTATTGAAAACTTCCCGTTTATCGATGCGCCAGCACCGCGTCAGGTGAGCGACGGCTTACGCCTGCTGCATGAGTTAGGGGCCACAACTGAGCGTCCTGAGGCACTTTTAAGTGCCAGTGACAGTAAGAGTGCCTGTAGCTCTGGCAGTACCAGTGGCTCTGGCAGTGCCCCTGATGCTGACGGCGGGGCTGCTTCTGCCAGTGCGGCTCAACCTCGCCACAATCGCTATGATGACGGTGACAGCTTGCAGCTGACTCCTATTGGCCGCACGCTCTCGCGTCTGCCTTGCGATCCGCGCTTAGGCCGCATGATTGTCGAGGCCAGTAAGTACCACGCCTTAAACGAGGTACTGATCATTACCTCCTTACTGGCCGTAATGGATCCGCGTGAGTATCCTCTTGATAAAAAAGAGGCCGCCACGCAGTATCACAGCCGCTTTAACGACGAGAAGTCGGACTTTTGCTCGATCTTAAAGCTTTACGACTATTTGCGTGAGCAGCAAAATGAGCTCTCCGCTTCGGCCTTCCGCCGTAAGCTGCGTCAGGAGTTTTTATCCTTCCTGCGCGTGCGTGAGTGGTTTGATGTGCTGCGCCAGCTGCGCGCCAGTGCCCAAACACTGAACCTCGAGTTTAATCAGGTTGCTGCTGACTACGAGAGCATTCACCGCTCCTTAGTCTCCGGTCTCTTAAGCCAGCTGGGCATGATCGAGCCAAGTGGCAATCTCTATACTGGTGCCCGTGGGACGAAGTTCGTGATCTTCCCTGCCTCGCCACTGGCCAAAAAACCGCCAAAGTGGGTGTGTGCCGCCGAGCTTTCGGAGACCTCACGCCTCTTTGCGCGCACTGTGGGTGCCATTGATCCGAGCTATGCTGAGCCTAGTGCGGGACATCTGTTCAAAAATAGTTACGCCGAGCCTCACTGGTCAAAGAAGAACGGTGCGGTGCAGGCTTACCTCACGCGTACTCTCTACGGTCTGCCGATTGTGCAGCGCCGCTTAGTGCAGTATCAGCAGATTGACCCGAGGTTAAGTCACGAGCTCATGATTCGTGATGGCTTTGTGGCGGGCAATATGGAGTGCCGTCACCGCTTCTTTAGCCACAACCTGTCCTTAATCGACGATGTCGAGTACTTAGAGGACAAGGTGCGTCGCCGTGACCTCTTGGTGGACTCCTCTAAATTAGAGGACTTCTATCAGGAGCGCATCCCACAGGATATCTGCAACCTGCGTGACTTTGACAAGTGGTGGCAGGTAAAGTCCAAAGAGGATCCGCACTATCTGGACTTTAGCTACGAGCTGATCGCCAAGACCGACATTATGGCGGTGGACGATAAAGCCTACCCTGAGTACTGGCAACAGGGCTCGCTGCGCTTTAAGCTCACTTACGTCTTTGATCCGACCGATGAGCGCGATGGTGTCACCGTCCACATCCCTATCACGGTCTTAAATCAGGTCAAGGCCGATGACTTCTTGTGGCAGATTGACGGCTTGCGCGATGAGCTCTTTGCCTCGCTCATTCGCTCGCTGCCAAAGCGCTTGCGCCGTAACCTCATTCCTGCCCCAGAGTATGCGCAGGCCTTAGCTGAGGCCTTACGCCCTGATGTCCTTGCGCTGCATGGTAAGGCGGATGCGGCGACAGTGGCGGCTGTGGCGACCAATAAGGGCAAGAAGTCCTTATCAGGGCGGCAGGTGAGCACCAACGGCAGTGTTGAGAACCTTTGGGTAGCCGTGTCCCATGAGCTGACGCGCATGGGCGGTGAGCTCATTACGGTCGATGACTTTGATAAGACGCAGATTGAGCCTTACCTCTTTATCAACTTCGCTATTGAGGGCGTGGATGGTCAGGAGATGGCTTTTGGTAAGGACTTTATTGCCTTATCCTCGCGCTTACAGAACAAAGCCCGTGAAGTGCTCCATCAGGTGGTGAAGTCCCATCGGGTGACGACTCCAGCGCAGGAGTGGGAGTACGGCACCATCAAAAAGGAGCAGGTGACGCGGCAGGGCTCTTTGCGTATCACCGCTTACCCAGCCTTAACTGACCGTGGTGATGGTGTGACCTTAGAGCTTTACGATAATCCTGAGCGTCAGGCTAAGGCTATGCGTCAGGGTACCTTAAAGCTCTTAGCGTTAAGCTTAAAGAGCCCTGCGGCCTACCTTGAGACGCATCTGCCTAATCGAGCGAAGCTCTCGATGTACTACCAGCCTCTGGGCACGATTAAGGAGCTGATGCAGGATCTGACCATGTGCGCCATTAACAACATTATGGAGCGACATGGTGGCGTGCCATGGGATGAGGAGAGCTTTGCGCGCCTTAAAAACGTGGTGCGTGCGGAGCTTAATGATGAGGCCTTGCATGTGGCGAAGATCGCTGAGCAAAGCCTTGTTAAGGCCCATGAGCTCAAGCGCTTGCTCAAAGGTCAGATCACCTTTGATTTGGCCCGCTCCTATGCTGACGTGTCGGCACAGTTAGACCGCTTGGTCTACAAGGGCTTTATCAGTGAGTGTGGTATGGAGCACTTACAGGAGCTGCCACGCTATTTAGAGGCGGCCATTGAGCGCGTGGGGCGTATCCACCGTGATGTGGTGCGTGATCAGATGTATCTGCGTACATTGGAGCAGATTCAGGATGATTACGAGCAGGCATTGCGCAGCTACCATGATGACATGGTACCAGCGCCGCTTTTAGAGGTGAAGTGGATGATTGAGGAGCTGCGTGTGTCTTACTATGCGCAGCATTTGGGGGTAAAGGGCCCTATCTCTGACAAGCGTATTGACGCGGAGTTAGAGCGCATTAGCAAGGAGTACCCGCCACAGCGCTAAGGCTCAGGAAAGGCTAAGGCACACTAAAGCTCGGGCTAAGCAAAGCCTGAGCTTTAGTCTTACCTTTATAGCAGCATGCGCCTGTGAGCGGACGCTAGCAGGCGTATTTTGCTGGATGGCGTGGACTTACCGATCGCTGCGCTTAACTACTGCGCTTAACCATCTCAGAGAGGTTGTTGCTTGTGCATCACCACACATGTCATCGTGCTTTATGCAGACGTCGGGGAGTTGAGCTGGATTATTTTTATGGCTGGGGCAATTTGCTGGTAAACTGCATCAGCATCACTAACAGCTGCTTGGGTTCTGTATGCCAACAATGTCTAAACTGCACCATGCGCTAAAG
>JAHLFE010000191.1 GCA_018884035.1 Candidatus Anaerobiospirillum pullicola | reverse complement strand
CTTTAGCGCATGGTGCAGTTTAGACATTGTTGGCATACAGAACCCAAGCAGCTGTTAGTGATGCTGATGCAGTTTACCAGCAAATTGCCCCAGCCATAAAAATAATCCAGCTCAACTCCCCGACGTCTGCTAAGCGACCCACAAATTCAGAGTAGAGCCAAAAAATCAGCTGCAACTCCTCGACGTCAAAGCAAATGCTGCGGTGGTGTGTTGTCCTGAGCGCAGGCAGAAAAAAATCCCAGTACAGCAAAGCCATACTGGGACTTTTTCAAAGGGGCGCTACGGAATAGCCGCAGCTATTGTCTAAGGCTTATTTGGCAGCTTCGGCGGCAGCGTCAGCAGCTGGGGCTGGGGCAACCTCGGCAGCAGGAACAGCGGTCTCAGCAGCTGGCGCAGCAGCTTCCTCAGCGGCAGGTGCTGGAGCGGCCTCGGCCACAGGGGCAGCAGCGTCAGCTACAGGGGCAGCTTCAGCAGTGGCTGGTGCAGTTTCCTCAGCAGCGGCTGGAGCAGCTTCCTCTACAGGGGCTACTTCTGCAGCTGGGACAGCAGCTTCTGCAGGAGCTGGAGCTAATGGTACCGACTCAACCTCTGGCACTGCTTGGTCAGCTACAGGAGCCTGCACTGGCTCTACAGCAGGGGCAGCCACATCGGAAGTTGCTGGGGCGGCCTTCACTGGAGCTGGCTCTACAGCAGTAGCAGCTTCACCTAATGGGGCAGCTACTACCTCGTCAGAGACAGGGGCTAAGATTTCCACCTCAATTTCAGGGGTAGCAGACTCAGTAACCACGGCAGGTGCAGCTGGTTCAACTGCTGGAGCAGCAGGATCAACCGCTGGCACTGGTGCTACAGGTGCAGGAGCTACAGCTGGAGCAGGGGCTACTGGTTGTGGGGCTGGCACTGGAGCCGCAGGCTGTGGCGCTGGGGCTACTTGTACATATTGCACACTCTGTTGAGCTGGAGCAACTTGCATGTACTGCACTGGCACTAATTGCACCGCCTGATACTGGCCTGGGGCCACTTCAATGTACTGAATCTGGCCTTGAGCTGGTACTTGGACGTAGCGCACTTGTGGTGCTGGAACTACAGGGGTAACCACTGGAGCAAAGCCTTGCACCATTGGGCGATCCTCAACTACTGGAGCAAAGCCCTGTACTTGAGGGTAGTCAGGTTGCACTACCTGTGGTTGTGGTGGCAGTGGACGAGGAGTTGGCTTGTGGTGCTTAGCAGGCTTGACCTCAGTGACGATGGTAGCAAAGCCCTGCACATTTGGACGGTCGGTGACCACAGGGTTAAAGCCACGTACCTCTGGCACGTCTTCCACTACAGGCTTAAAGCCCTGAACAGCAGGATAGTCTTCAATGATTGGCTTAAAGCCAGAGACCTCTGGGATGTCTGGGACAACACCATGCTTTGGCGCAGGAGCTGGCACTGGTGCCGAGACAGGCTCTACAGGCACTTGCTCTACAGGCACTTGCTCTACAGGGGCAGTCTCAGTAGCAGGAGCTGGCTCTTGAGCAGGCTCAGTGGTTTCCTCGGCAGGGACAGTAGCTTCCTCAGCAGGGGTAGCCTCAGTAGCAGGCTCAGTTACAGGTGCAGCTTCAGTAGCAGGAGCAGGCTCGGTAGCCTCCTCTGCAGGAGCAGCAGTCTCTGCAGCAGGGGCTGGTTCGGCAGCAGTGGTAGTAGTCTCGCTCTCAGTAAAGGCCTCAACTGCAGCGTCATCAGTAGTCTCTTCAGCGGAGACGGCTGGAGCAGTCACGGCATCAGGAGCTGGCTCAGTCGCGGCTGGCTCAGTAGTCTCAACAGCAGGAGCAGTAGCTTCCTCTGCAGGGGCTGGCTCAGTGGTCTCTGCCGCAGGGGCAGCAGTTTCTTCAGCTGGGGCGCTCTCAGCAGTCTCGGTGGCTGGCTCAGCAGTTTCCTCAGCAGGGGCAATGGTCTCTGCCGCTGGAGCTTGCTCGCTAGTAGCTGGCGCAGTGGTTTCAGTTACAGGGGCTGGCTCGGTGGTAGGAGCAACTTCTGGTGCAGGAGCTGGCTCTGCTGCTTGCTCACCACTGATATCGCTGGCGTCGTAGTCGATTGGCAGTAAAGCCTCACTCTGGTCAGCATCGAGGCCACGGTTGTTTAAGAAGAACAGCACCGTGTCCTTGCCCAGATCGCCTAAGGCCTTCTCATAAATTGGGATAGCCTTTTGTTGGAAAGCCTTGATCTGCTCGTTGTCTAAAGCGGTAACTTTAACACCGTTGTTCTCTAAGGTATGGACATAGAGATCGTTAAACTCAGTGCTTAAGTTGTTACCCCAAGAGATAGCCTCTAACGCGCTCTGGGTGATGATCTCGCGCTGCTTTTCGGTCAGCTTCTCCATGTTGTCTTCATTGGAGACCCAGATTTGGGTGTCGTAGCAGACATTCCATAAGGTGACGTATGGCTGCGTATCAAAAAGCTTGTTTGCGACAAAGGAGGCTAAGCTGCTGATCTGACCTTCAATTTGCGCGGTCTCAAGGGCATGTGGAACAGCCGAAGCGTCAGTACGCACGGTGGTGTCCATGCCTAAGATCTTGGCAGCATCTTCAGCAGAGTCATATGGAGGCACGGCGAACTTAATGCCGCTTAAATCCTCTGGCTTGGTGATGGTGCGGACATTGTTGGAAACTTGCAGCGCACCAACGTCGTATAAGGAGATGAGGTCTAAGTTGTAAGGCACCAACCACGAGTCTAAGATCTCATGGACGTTAGGGCTGTTTACAAAGGCCTTAATTTGCTCTTCGTTTTCAAAGAGGAAAGGCAGCCAGAAAGCACCAAAGCGCTTGTCTAACTGATAGAGGTCAGCAGCAGAGCAAATTTGCAGGTCGATACCACCTTGGGTCGCCATTTCCACTGCGCGGTTCTGGTCACCACCAGATAAGCCGCTGTTTGGATAAATGGTGACGGTCATCTGCCCTAAGGAGTTCTTCTCTAAAAGCTCCTTAAACTTGTAGGCGGTGAGGTCAGCAACGGAGCCTGCGGTGCTGGCATGTGACAAGCGCAAGGTCACTGCGTACTCTGGCGTGGAGCTGTTGGAGACCACAGCCGAAATAGCCGTTAAGACAACGCACGCACCAAAGGCAGTAACAAACTGCATTTTAGGTGTTGCAAGAAAATTCTTTAGCATCAGACCCCTTCCTAGTTTTCAGTTGTCGTTCGACGGAAATGCCGCTGCCTATGCAAGTTTGTACTCCGCCATCGCCTTAGACTGTGATGGCTTATGTAGCACCAAAAGGTGCTAACAGCTGCTGGAGTTTAGCTTGCTGCTACTTCTTTCCTCATGTGCCTCTATCTGTCATAGCACCTATCCTTACTCTTTTGCTGGTGTTTACCTTGTCTTTGTGCCTAAAAAGACACGGCAAGGTCTGATGGCTGCCTTTGCAGCAGTTTTTGCTGAACACCATGGGAGGCAGCAGCGAGCGTGTCCGCTGTAGCCAAAAAGAAAGGCTGGCAGTGAGACGACAGTTTTTACCCTGTGCACGGGAACGTAGTTCCTGCGCCTTAACTTGTGCCACTGTACAAGCTAGAGACAATCCTCAGGTAAAAGTACTTACGGCCAATACCACTCATAATAACATCAAGAGGGGATAGAGGTAATGATGGGACTGTTAAAAATATGAGCTGTAACAGGAATTGGCGGGGAATTTGGCGGCGCATACCACCAAAGAGGGGCAAAATGAAGGTTAAGATACCAGCCTCAGATGCGCTCTAGGCTTGATGGGGACAGCATCGACAGTGGTAAAGGGAAAAGCAGAGCTAGGAGGGACGTAAAAGAGAGGGCGGTAGGTGTAGGTCATTGTTACCTGTAACAAAATGCACTACCACGGTGAGCAGGCCTCAGGACAAAAACAATGGGACGTAATGGAGTTGCTCCTTGCTCGGCGTGGCCTACGCGGTGAGCAGTGGCTCTATGCCTTTAGCATTTGGCATTTGCGGAGAGGGAATGCTGAGGTTAGGGTGACCTGCAATAATGTCGTTGCCACACCATCACCATCACCATCACCAACCATCAGCATCACTAACAGATGGCAGTGGCATTAGCTTGAGGTAGTGGTGTTCAGCTCTAGCCAAGTGGGGCTGCCTTGAGAGCTCTCTTCCGAGAGACGCAACGCCAGCCCACGAAAGTGCCACCGCATAAAGCAATGAGCTCGGAGTGATGCCTGCTGTAAGAGGCGTCCACCCCGCTTACAGCAGGGGCATGTGAGTAGCTTAAGACCACCCTAAGGCGTGATGTTATTGCTCTCTGCGTTTTGCTGCAGATCTTTGTTGCGTGGTTATGGCGCAGTAAGCATCTCGACAGCGGCAGCCCGTGGTGGCTGCCGCACGTACCATTAAGGGCGTTTAGCTTGGCCTTAAGTGCCCTTATTTAGGCTCATCGTTACGGTCGCTGCGCTGTGGCCGCTGTGGTGGCATATACAGCGAGTTATCCTCAGCAGGTGGTGCCGGTGGCGTTTGTGTGGACTTTGGCGGCATGTATGGCGAAAAGTCCGTGTCTTGTGGTTGCTGTGGTTGCTGCGGCTCTTGCGGTTGCGGCGCGCTCTGCTGTGGTGTTAGCGGTGGCTGATAAGGGCTGTTAACATCAAAGCCGTAATCGCCCTGTGACCCTGCAAAGCCCGCATCACTCTGTGGCTGTTGGCCCGCAGGTGGTGCACCCCATGGCGCATGAGGGTCTTGCGGCTGTTGCTGTTGCTGTTGCTGTTGCCACTGCTGCCACTCCTGCCATTGCTCAGGATTGCCCTGTGGCTCACCTTGCCATGGTTGTGGGGTGCCTTGCGAGCCTTGCCATGGCTGACCTTGAGGAGGATTAGCCCAAGGTTGACCACCTTGTGGGTTGCCCCATGGTTGTGGTGGTTGTTGTGGGCCCTGCCACTGCTGTGGGCCACCCTGTGGGCCATTCCATGGCTGTTGTGGCTCGCCTTGTGACCCAAAGTTTTGCCCATAGCCTTGGCCATAGCTTTGGCCAAAGTTGCCATTGCTCCCCATATTAGGATTAGGGCCACCGTACATTCCTTGCTGGCCGTACATGCCCTGTTGCCCATACATTGCTTGCTGCCGTGCGGCCTCGTTAAAGCGCTCCATCGCCAGTGGATCAGGGCCAAAACGGTTGGGGCCAACTGTGCCCGAGCTTGCCAAGATCACGATAAAGTAGATGGACATTGCCAAGAGCAGCAATAAGACCACGATCATGGTACCAATGCTAGTGCTGTTTAAGCTGTCGCCATAATAGTTGAAATTATAGTAGAAGACCGCAATAAGGACGCCACTTAAGATTAGCATGATGGCAATAAAACCTAAGAGCCAAAAGCCTGAGCGATTGGTATCATGTAGGCGCCTAATGGTCACCATGATATGCGCCCATGTGAGGTAGAGATAGGCCAACACATACAGGATTAGCCCCAAAAGCGGTACGAGTATCAGCAGGGAAATGACGTACTGGGCGATGAACATGAACAAGTAGAACCACCAGTACTCCGAGCGCGGAGCGCGATCACGCCAGTTGAAAAGCTTGGTTGTGAGGCAGCAGGTGATAGCCTCGGAGAATCTGAGCATGCATAGGCTCCTTTTGTTGAAAGGCTAAAGCCAAAAGAGCTCGCTGTGCGGAGCAGGGGCGTCAGGATAATCTTAGCAAATAAGCGAGTAGTAAGGGCGTCTTAGCTTTGTGTGATTGCGGTGATAGTACAGGGAGGAACCTATGGCGCTACTGCAAGGTTACAAGGTAAAAGGGCTGTGAAGCTCTAACGAAAATGAGAAGAGATGGGGCCGCAATCGTTGGCTTGGGGCGGGCGCTGGTAGCGCCGAGATAGGCCGTGAGTAGGGATATGAGCCAGCCCTCAGTTTGCAGTCCTGACAGTACTTGTAAGCGTTCCCGCTAACGCTTATGGCGCCGCAGCACAGATTAGAGCAGAGCATCACAACGCAGAACGTCGTGTGTTGCAGGGCAGCTTGTGCCACAACTTTGGGCGTTACACAAAAATGTTACGCAAATTTGCACTGTGTCACAGCGCTTTTGGGGATAAATTTCTACAATGTAATGCGTGCAAACGTTTGCATTGTGTTTGCTTTTGTGGTGAGATTTGCTCCTTTGGTGACTACGGTAAGCCGCCTCCTTGCGATAGCTGTTGTGGTCTTAAAGCCAAGGTGGTAATGGTGCCGCTCTTTCTGTGAAAGGAAAAGAGCAAAGGCAAGGTCACGCTACAAAAGAAAGCACCGGCTCCAGTGAGGGCACTCTGTAAGCCCAGCGGCTTAAAGGGGGTTGCACCTGTTTGTGCAGGAGCCAGCCAGAGCAGTGCGCATCTCTTTTGGACGCTTAAAGTAGGTGAGAGCAGGGCGCAAAAAGAGGTGTTACGGCGTGGTGGATTGAGGTTTAGTCTGTGTTCTACATGCGGCCACGAGCTATCAAGCTATTGCTTGCTATCAAGCTGTTGCTTGCTAGCTTTGCTAGCCTCGCCACCGCCCGTCCGTACAGTAAAGTACAGTGCTGAGTACGCTAGCCTGTACCATGTCTTGCATTGCTGTGGCCTGTGTTTTTTGTGAGGGTTCAACTATGGCCGACAGTAACGTGGTGTTATCTGTTGCTGGCTTGTCCAAGTACTACGCTAAGGTTAAAGCGCTTGAAGATATCACCTTGGATATCAGACGAGGTGAGGTGCTGGCCTTATGCGGTGAAAACGGTGCGGGCAAGTCCACATTCATTAAGATGCTAACGGGGGCAGAAGTCCCGTCTAAAGGCACCATTACCTTTAAGGGGGTGACGTACCACAGCTTAGATCCTGCCAAATCGATGGAGCTGGGTATTGCCGCTGTGTATCAGGAATTTTCTCTGATTCCATATCTCTCCATTGCCGAGAACATCTTTTACGGCCGCGAGATTAAGTTTAAGAGTGGTATTCTCAACCTCAAGGAGATGTACCGTCGTGCCCAAGCGCTCTTTGATGACATGGGCATGCAGATCGATGTGCGTAAGCGCGTATGCGACATCGGTGTAGCCTACCAGCAATTAGTGGAGATCCTCAAAGCTGTCTCGCGTAACCCTGAGTTCATCATCTTAGATGAGCCAACGGCGCCTCTTACCGTAAAAGAGACGGAGATCTTCTACAACATCGTGCGCAGGCTCAAGGAGCGCCAGACCACCATCCTCTTTATCTCCCACCGCTTAGAGGAGGTGTTTGCACTGTGTGATCGTGTCGCTGTCTTTATGGATGGTCACTTTGTGACTGTCAAGGAAATCGGTGAGCTCACCATGAAGTCGCTGATTTCGCACATGGTCGGCCGTGATATCTCCGGTGACTACCCAGCTCCAACCAAGACCTCCTCAGAGGTGGTGCTTGAGGTGAAGCACTTAACCAACGAAAAGGTGCATGACGTTAACTTTGTGCTGCACAAAGGTGAGATTTTAGGCTTTGGTGGTCTGGTCGGTGCGGGCCGTACCGAGACGATGCGCGCTATCTTTGGTGCCGATCCGGTGCACGAGGGTGAGATCCTCTTCCATGGCCAAAAGTACAAGCCATCAACGCCACGGCACGCACTGCGGGTAGGCATCGGTCTGATCCCTGAGGATCGTAAAGCTCAAGGCGTGATCTTAGGCTTAGTAATTCGTGAGAACGTGGTCTTTAGTTCGCTGCCACGCTACTTACGTGGTGGCTTTATCATCGACTCGCGTAAAGAGCACAACGCGGTCAGCGCCTACATTAAGGAGCTGAGTATCAAGACGCCATCAATGGAGCAGTTGGTGAAGAACCTTTCGGGCGGTAATCAGCAGAAGGTGGTGCTGGCGCGTATTCTCTCGACCGAGTGCGACATTCTCATTTTTGATGAGCCAACCCGTGGTATCGACGTCGGTGCTAAGCAGGAAATTTACAACCTGATGTGCAAGCTCGCGGACGCAGGCAAGTCAATCATTATGATCTCCTCAGAAATGGCCGAGCTTATTGGTATGAGCCAGCGCCTGTACGTCATGAGTGAGGGCAAGATTACGGCTGAACTGCAAAAGCCTGAGTTCTCTCAGGAGCTGATCTTAGAGAAGGCCTCGATTGGTCGTGCACACAACCAACCACACGTAGCGGTGTCGGCGTCTGCTTAAGGCTTTAGTGGTTGGCTTCACCGTAGCGTAGCGCAGAGCTTAGTGCGTAAGCGGCGGCGAGTACGGTGAAAACATGTTTTGTGGATAGAGTGTGAATATGAACAAGAAAGTTACGCTGTGGATGCTCGACTATGGCATTGTCGTCATCCTCTTACTGCTGATCGCTATCTTTTCGGTTGCAGCTGACAACTTCTTCTCTTTTGGCACCTTAACGACCATTTTGCGTCAGGTGTCGATCATTGGCATCATCTCGGTGGGAGCTGCTTACGTCATTTTGACCTCCGGTATTGACCTGTCGGTAGGTTCTATTGCCTGTATTTCCTCGGTGACAGCGGCCCTGATGTTTAAGGCAGGTATACCGATTTCGCTGTCCATTTTGGCGACCTTAATCATCGCTACCTTTTACGGTGTGATCAGCGGTATGTTAGTCGCGTTCTTCCGCATGTCACCGCTGATTGCCACCTTAGGTATGATGACCGCCTTACGTGGTGCTGGCTACCTTATTACTGATGGCTTACCAGTCTTTGGCTTTGGCCCAGGCTTAAGTGCCTTTGGTCGTGGATCCTTACTGGGTATCCCTTACCCAGTGATCCTGATGCTGGTGGTCTTTGCTTTAGGCATCTTCATTCTCTCCTATACACCAATTGGCCGTTATGTCTACGGTATTGGCTCTAACGAAGAGGCCTCGCGTCTGTCGGGCGTTAACATTAACTTTGTGAAGATCTTCTGCTACGCCTTCTGCGGACTACTTTCGGGCTTAGCAGGCTTAGTCTTACTGGCACGTACTAACTCAGGTCAACCATCTGCTGGTGTGGGCTTTGAGATGGATGCTATTACGGCTGTAGTGTTAGGCGGTGTGAGCTTAGCCGGTGGTCAGGGTAAGCTGCCATTGGTGATCATTGGTGTGCTCATTATGGGCGTGCTCTCGACAGGCATGCTGATGTGCAACATTAACGACTACGTGCAGCAGGTGGTAAAGGGCGTGGTCTTAGTTGCGGCCGTAGCCTTCTCCTATGTGTCGATCCAGCTGCGCGATAAGCTCGTGAATTCGGCCAATATCTAATCAGAGCAAACATGGTATCAGGACTGTGAGGCTGTAAGCGCCAGCGCCAGCCTGTGCCTTATACCAGCGACAACAACAACAACAGAAAGGGCCACGTGAGGAGCGTGGCCTTTTTCTTTGGTGCTTACGAAGAAGCGGCACCATCAGGGCAGCTCCAGCTTCAGTCATTAAGTTCTTAATGTCTTAACGTTGGTTGTCCCGCCCGCATCCTTTCCTTAAGATCATCTTCAAGATACGGCGAAGAAGACAAGACAAGACCGTCACGTCATGGCTCTTAGCTGTGGCTCTTAAGCTTAGCGCACACAATACCAGCCCTGAGCTGTTCCTGTCTCTGTCCCTGTCCCTGTCCCTGTCCAGATGCTAGAGCCATAGCCCCAAGCGCAATCCAATAAGAGCATTGCGAGAAAACCCTGCTAAGCAGCCATACCCAAAAAGCCCACCGTACCTCTCTGGCAACCTCAGCACCCACTTGTTATGCCCAGCACCGCGCTGCCAGCTAACCCACTAAACCCAACGCGCTTCCATAGCACTGCGCGCACTTGGAACAATTATTGCTGACCGGCGCCCTCCTTTTCCTACCCCCAATCCTCACCACCTGCCTACCCCAAGCGCTTCTATACCCATAGTTTTTGCCCGCCCTCGCGCTCCTTTCCCTTGTTTAAGCCGTTTTGCCTAGTCTGTATAGAAAAGCAGACTGTACTTGTAGCACAGCAGCACAACAAAAAATTTTTGCCAAAAGCTTGCGGTCAATAGCGTGTACTTTTCTCCCAAAATTTTCCTCTTTTGGTCAGTATAGCGTAATTTTGGTTTAGCCTTGCGTGTGGTTAACCTACTTATATCAAGAGAAATACGATCATCTTTTAGTAACACGAATCAAGAGACATGTATCAGAGTATACGTATTTTGTGGCATGCTCTAAACTGGGCTTGCGCCGCATATTTATGGGCGGGAAGAGCGTTTTAGTGTGTTTTGACGTCACTTTTGAGGGGGTTTTGGGCAGAGGGCTGGGAGTACTGTATTACTCAACAGGCGCGCATCGCGTCATTCCTGACTCACTCCCTGTTATTGGTGAGGTTTTCCTAATGCCTAACTCCAACTTACTAACCCACAATAACGGTACCCCTGACCGTGACCTGCAGACCTCAACCTTACGACCACTGGTACACTGGCCGGAGGTGTGCCCAAAAAACCCAGTGCTGGCGGTTCTGGCGCTGCTGGTGATGGTGGTAATCACCATTTGCGGCAGCATTGCTACCGCTGCTACCGC